>CAKQTE010000095.1 GCA_934276485.1 uncultured Spirochaetales bacterium
TTGATTGAATTGTTCTACGATTCCGTTGGTGGTGTTATCCATTTTCAGCGGTATGATTATACGTTTTTCTTTGTAGAGATTATCCGTTTTTGTCGGTCACATTATACAAAAGTGAGTGGAGAATACAATTTGTGACAAAGTGCAAAATAATCCCTTGTTAAAATTCAATCATACAACATCTTATTTGAACAATTTTGATTTCATTTAAACATGATGAATTTATTCATAACAACATTGTAGTTATTTAATGTAATTTTAAATTACTATGTAAAGTAATTTGTTGCTAATGTTTATATAGCAACAAGTTGTTCAATAAATTCACTCAATAATAAAATAATTATAATAAAACTATTATTTTTGTTGCCAATTTCAAAATTCTGTAGTTAATCTGCAATTGAATGAACTCATTCAAACAAAAGGAGGCTTATTGTGAAAAAAGGACTATTAATTCTTTTCTTAGCTAGCTTGGTATTGGTGATGCTATCTTTTTTGGTAGCATGTGACAACAAATCTACCCCCCCCACGAGCATACGTTCGACGACAAGTTAATCCATAACGAAACTCACCATTGGTATCCTGCTACTTGTGAGCATACTGATGAAGTAAAGGATAAAAAAGAGCATACATTGGATGAAGGAGTAGTAACAACTCCTGCTGGTTATGGTGCAGCAGGTGAGATGACATATAAATGTACTGAGTGCGATGCAACTAAAACAGAACCTATTGCTGCTCTAGATGCTAAAGATTGTTCAGTTGCTTTCGAGTCTGGTTACAATCCAAGTAGAGTCTATAATGGAACTCAAATTGCTATTGGTAAAGCAAAGATTATTAGAAAAAATGCAAATGGCGAAACAATTGTAACTCCTGAAGATGATATTGTATTAGAGTTCAAGGTAAATGGTGCTGATGATTCTACATATTCAACTAATGCACCTAAGGACTCAGGTACATATACTGTGAGGGCAATAGTCAAAGGATCTGCTGAATGGAAAGAGTGTTCTACTGCTACTGCTCTTGATTTTACAATCTCTAAAGTAAAACTTACAGGTACTGTGACTCATCCAACATCTCAAACTTATACTGCATCGGTTCAAGATTTCCCAAATCTCAAAATTACAAGCGCAGATCTTTCTTGCATTGTAGCTGGTGATACTCTAGATCTTGCCAATATAAAATCAACAGTAGCAGATGCTGGAACAAATAAAGCAACATTCAGTTTTGCAGAAACAAATAACTATTACATGCAAAATGATGGTAGTTTGACTGTTGATGTAACTATCTCACCTAAGCCTATAATCCTGTCAGGAGAGTACTGCTTTTGGGCTGTAGATGGGGCAGAACTAAAGATAAACTTTATTATACCAAGTGGACTTTCTGATAATGCTGTGTTAAAGATGAACCTTAATAGGTCAGGAAAGACATGGGAATTAGGTAAAGAATATACCATAAATTCATCTGAATATCCTGTTTCATGGTATGAACCTGCACCAAACTATGTGCCAATGCTTGCTGATGGTGGAATTAAAGTCGCTATAAAAAAGGGTAATGGACCTACTTTGACAGTTGGAACAGAACATAGTTATACAACAGATGCTGATGGATGTATTATAGCCTTTTTTGGAACTCTTGGTAATTTGAAACGTTACCGTATTGAGATAAAAACCGCAGCTGGAGTTTCTGTTCCTTATAACAAAATGACTATGATCGGTAAGCAAACTACTTCTTATCCATTAACAATGAATATTCAAAATATAAATTCAAATGGAGAATTTGTTTTCTATGGAATATCAAATCAGACATCTACTCTGTATGTAAAAGGAGAACCTAACTCAACATACAAGGTTAAGATAACAGAAATAACTTAAGATTAGGTTCTTTAGGTAATTAGAGGCTGTATCTATAAGCTTGGTGCTTTGGTACAGCCTCTTGTTGTGTCTTTGTTTATGCGTTGAAGAATTCTAGGAATGCTTGTTCTAGATAGTAAACATCCTTGGTTCCTGCTGTTTCATATGGAGAGTGCATAGCAAGTTGTGCAGCTCCAATATCACAAGACTTGATAGAGATCTTCCAAGAAGAAAGATTGCCAAGAGTGGAACCTCCTTGAACATCTGAGTTGTTGAAGAAGAATTGGTTAGGAATGTCCTTTGAATCCAATAGATTCTTTACAAATGCTCCTGTCTCTCCATCTGTTGTGTATTTCTGGTTAGCTAAGTATTTGATTACAACGCCTCCGTTCATCATAGGCATGTTTGTTATATCGGACTTGTCTTTGTGCGCAGGGTGCATTGCGTGAGCGTTATCTGCACTTAGCATTCTTGAGGATGCGATAAGCATATAGCGCTCTTCTTCATCAAGAGCAAGGCTTGTTGATATTCTGCTGACTGTGTTTTGCAGAAAATCTGATAGTGCGCCTTGCTTTGTTCCAGATCCTACTTCTTCGTTATCGAAGAAAGCACAGAGTGCTATCTTTGTGCTTGGCTGAGAATGAATGAGTGCCATCAAAGATGTGTATACACACTCTAGGTCATCTAGTTTTGGAGCAGAGATGAATGCGCTATCGACACCCCATAGCTGTGGCTCTTCTCTATTATATAGATATAGGTCATAGCTTATAATATCGTCTTTCTTTACGTTTGCTTTTGTTGCAAGCTCATCCAAGAATGATCTATCTGAGTCGCTGTCTGCAAAGATTGGCATCAAGTCCTTCTGAACAGAGTATGAGTAGCCTTTGTTTGCTTCTCTATTCTGGTGTATTGCCAAGTTTACGATCTCTACACAATTTGGACCAAAATCAACAAGCTTTTCGTCAATCTTGTCCTCATTCTTTACAAAGACTCTTCCTGCAATTGATAGAGGGCGATCAAACCAAGGTGCCATAAGCATGCCGCCATAGCCTTCGACGTTGAGGCGTGTTGGGCACCTGTTTGTTTTTACTTCAGGATTTTCCTTGATTCTGAATGTAGGAGAATCTGTATGGGCAGACGCGATATTGATTCCATCAAAGCTTTCAGGAAGTTTGAATGCAATGATGGATGTATTGTTTCTTATTACATAGTAGCTTTTACCTTTTTCAAGGTTGAAGCGTTTTGTCTCTTCAAGGCGTTGAAATCCATTTTTATCTAGGATTTCAGAGATATTGTTAACTACATGAAATGGGGAAGGGCATTTCTTGAGAAATGCGTTCAAGCTTTCTGCTTTATCTATATATTTTTTATCCATGAAATAGATGATATGACCAATTGGGAATTTCTACAATTAATGTTACTCTTATTTTGAAGGAGAACTTATGAAATACAAAGTTGCTGTTATTGAAACTTATAAAGAGATAGTTGAAGTTGAGGCTGAAACAGAAGAAGAGGCTATCAACAATGTTTGGACGCGCTACGAAGAAGACGAATCCTTAGGTGGAGACGTTGAGCTTGATGAGGTTAGAGTCGAACTTGAATGAAAATATCTCCGTCGCTATGGCGGAGAGAATTCTATACAACAGTCTTTGTTTTCCATTTTCCAGATAGGAATCTGATAACGAAGAACGCAACTCTGCAATACCAATCTACATACATTCCCCAATATACACCCTGTAGTCCCATTCCCAGATTCACTGCAAATATCCTGGATAGTATGACTCTGCAGATCCACATTGATGCTATTGCAACGATCATTGTGTATTTTACATCTCCTGCAGCTCTCAGGAAATTTGGAAGAGTGAATGAAAGAGGCCAGAATAGGGCGCTTTGCAAGAGATTCAAGCTTATTACCCTTATGCATAGCGCTGTGGTTTCTGCAGGTAGATTATAGATACTGACCAAACTTGGTAGGAGCAAATAGAGTATTAATGATAGTGATGCCATCGCAACATATGCAATTGATATGAGCTTTCTTGCATAGTAGTTAGCTTGATCATATGCTCGTGCTCCACAGCATTGACCTATGATTGTAATTGATGCCATTCCAATTGCAGATCCGGGAATATTGTTAAATGTTCCTATGTTGTCTAATACTGCATTTGCTGCAATGGATGCAGTTCCTAGGGAGGCAATTAAACTTGCAACCAGGATCTTTCCAATGTGGAAGATAGCGTTCTCGAATCCAGAAGGGAGTGCAATTTCAAGAATCTTTCCTATCATCTTAAGGTCGAAATTGATCTTTAGTGGTTCCTGTACATAGATCATCTTCTTCTTGTCACATACGACAATGAACATGATTACAGCGCCAACTATTCTAGAGATAAGGGATGCAATTCCAACTCCGACTGCACCTAGGTTGAATACAAACAAGAAGATTGCGTTTCCAACAACGTTCACGAGGTTAACGATCAAGGATACAACCATTGTGATTGTGCTTTTGCCCATTGTTCTACATAGGGCATTAGCTGCGTTTTGTATTGATAGAAATGGAAGGGAGATCAATATCGGTATGAAATACAGGATTGCGGACGTGTATACATCTTCTTCTAGTGTTCCATAGATTAGGTTCACAGTTTGTTCTTTCAGAATGAAAACAATAATGCTTATTGTAAGAGACACTGTGATAGAGATGTTCATCAATTGCTTTGCTGAAAAGCAGGCTTTGTCCTTGTCTCCTTTTCCTAGGTATTGGCTAGATACTACAGCACCTCCTGTTGCGAATGCCTGGAACAGAAATACGCATAGGTTCTGGACAGAGTTGATAGCGCTAACGCCTGCAACTGCTGCTTCTCCTGCTTGAGATACCATCATTGTGTCTGCCATACCTACAGCAACAGACAAAAGTACCTCTACAACAAGAGGTATGATCAATAGCACTAGATAGCGCTTTGTGAACATTAAGTTGTTTTTATCAATCGTCGATGACATTTATCTTCTTCCATTTTCCTGATTTATATCTAGAGCAAAATAGCACAGAACGTACAACCCAATCTATATACATTGCAAACCAAACACCTTCAACTCCAACATTTAGTATGTTGATAAATACAAATGCACCAAATACCCTTGTGAGCCACATTGATGTGAATGATACAACCATGATGTATTTTGCATCTCCTACAGCCTTCAAGACATTTGGAACCGAGAATGATAGTGGCCAGATCAATGAACATGCGAGTAGACATCGTCTTGCAATTGGAATAGCGGTTGCGATGCTGCTTTCTTCTAGACCATATATTGCAACTACCTTATGTGTCCAGATAAATAGTGGAGTGTTAACTACAAGTGTTGCGACATATACGATAGCTAATAGTTTTTTGGTGTAGTACTTGATGTCCTCGAAGTTGTCATTGCCTCTGCAGTGTCCAATTACTGTGATGATTGCAAGGTTGATAGCGTTTCCCGGGATATTTGAGTATGCATTGAAGTTGTTTATTACTGCATTGATAGCAACTGCACTTGTTCCGAGTGCTGATACAAAGCTTGTTACAAGAATCTTTCCAAAGTGGAAGAGGCTTCCTTCGATTCCAGAAGGGAGTGCAATTTTCAAGATTCTCTTCATCAGGCGCTTATCGAGGCGAGTATGCAAGATGCCATCGATAGATAGGTCCTCATCTTTTCTTCTTAGCATTATATATAGTGCAATTGCTCCGACAATACGCGAGATTAGAGTTGCAATACTTGCGCCCTTAGGTCCGAGATTAAGTGCAAAGATAAAGATTGCATTTCCGCCGATGTTGATGGCATTCATTACAACAGCGACATAGAATGTACGCTTTGTCTTCGCCTCCGATCTGCAGAGTGCTGCAAATGCTTGATAAAGAGCTAGAAATGGGTATGAGATTGCTACATAGAAAAAGTATTCACCTGCATAGGTTCTTACATCCTCTGCAATCTTTCCAAAACAGAAATCTACTACTTGCATCCTAAATGGAAGCAAGACTACTGCTACAAATACGCCTGCGATTGTTGAAAGAAACACCAAGTTCTTTGCTGTGTCCTGGGCATTCTTCTTTTCTTTATGCCCGAGGTACTGCGAACATACTACAGCGCCTCCTGTTGCAGCAGCTCCAAAGAGGTTCAGAAATAGGTTGCTTATTGAGTCTACAAGCGATACTCCAGACACAGCTGCTTCTCCGCACCTGGAGACCATGATAGTGTCACACATACCAATTAACATGTTGAGTGCAGACTCAAGAACAAGTGGCACCAAAAGTGCCACCAATGCCTTATTTGAAAAGAGATGGTTTTGTTTCTTCTTTATCTCAAGCGTTTCCATACTTAGGATTGTATTTTATTCACTATATTCTTTAGCGACAGCTTGTTGTAAAAAAGCTACTTTGTCAAAAGTCCCTCGTCAGATGTGTAATCTGTATTTGAGATAGCTTTGAATCGTTCAACAAGCTCACTAACTGAGAGGTTCTTCTTCTCCTCTCCATTGATATCGAGGATGATGTGACCGCGGTCCATCATAATTAGCCTATTGCCATAGTCGATAGCAAATTGCATGTTATGAGTGACCATCATAGCAGTTAGGTTATCTTTCTCGATGTACTCTTTTGTTAGATCCATAACAATCTGGGCATTTCCTGGGTCAAGAGCCGCAGTGTGTTCATCCAACAGGAGTAGGTGAGGCTTTGACATTGTTGTCATCAATAGAGTCAAAGCTTGTCTTTGTCCGCCAGAGAGAAGTCCTACATTGTCCTTCAGTCTTTGATCTAGATGAATTGGCTCAAGAAGCTTTGCGTACTCTGCTCGTGTCTTTGCATTCAGTGTAAACTTTACACCCCTCATGCCTTTTTTGGATGCAAGCATCATATTGTCTTCAATACTCATGTTTGCACTAGTGCCCTTTGTTGGATCCTGGAATACACGCCCGATGTCGAAAGCTCTCTTGTATTCAGGGAGCTTTGTAATGTCCTTTCCATCAAGGACAATGGATCCGGATGTTACTGGAAATGTTCCTGAGATCATGTTGAATAGGGTGGATTTACCAGAACCATTTGAACCAATTACACAAATGACATCGCCTTTGTTGACAGTGAGGTTGATGTTCTCAAGTGCAACTTTCTCGTTAACTGTACCGGGAGCAAAAACCTTGGTGACATTTGTGATCTCCAATAGTGCAGAATCAAGATTATTATAAGTCTCTGTAGCTCTAAGGCTATTTGCCTTTGATGCATATTCCACAGCCTCTGCTCTAAGCATGCTGGCTTTTTCCTTTCTCTTTGGCTCGGATGCAAGACGATCAGCCTCAACTCTTAGGATATCGGCCTTGCTTTCAAACATCTTAGCTCTTTCTTCTTTCTTGCCTCTCACATCAAGCCTCCTTTGTCTTTGTTAGTGCTTTCTTTCTAGCAGCACTATCTGAATACATAGCTCTTGTCTTGGCAATTGAAAGTGAGATTATTACCAATACACCTGTAAGGAGCTTGAAGTCATTTGGTGTGATACCAATTAGGTATCCATACTTTCTTCCAAGGAACATCAATGCCTTATATATGATTGCTCCTATGATAGCTCTTAGTGTAATTAGAGAGATCTTGTTTGTATTGAAGATGAACTCTCCAAGCATGATTGCAGCCAAGCCTTGGACGATCATGCCTTGTCCGAGGTTTGCATCCGCAAAACCTTGGTATTGTGCAAGTAGTGCTCCAGATAGTCCTATGATTCCATTCGAAAGCCCAAGTCCAATGTACTTGAGTGTTGCAGGGTTCATTCCTTGTGATATTACCATTTGCTCATTTCCTCCCATAGCTCCTAGGGATGCTCCTAGGTCACAGCGGAAGAATAGATCCATAAGTACCTTGATGATTACTACACAGATAACAGATCCGATGAGAGCTGCGACTTCTGCAGGAACAAATGAAAAGACATTTGGAAATATCTTATAAAGGGTAGTTGCACGAACAAGAGGAACATTTGACTTGTTTCCAAGTATTCTCAAGTTCACTGAATATAGCATTGTCATTGTCAGAATTCCAGACAGGAGTACTGGGATATGCAACTTGTTGTGTATTGCTGCTGTAATGAGACCGCACATGACTCCTGCGATAAATGCAAGCACCATGCCAACGCCTATTCCAGCTCCTGATACTATGCACATTGTGCAAACAGCAGCTCCTGTTGCTATTGCACCATCGCATGTCATGTCAGCCATATCGAGAATGCGGTAGCTTATGAGAATGCCAAGAACCATCACAGAAAAGATGAGTCCTTCAACAAAAATTCCTTCAATCATGTAAAACCTCTTTTGTATATTTACTCTAGAAAGGCCACCGTCTGGGTGGCCTGAAGATCGAGAGATAGTCTTATTTTCTAGTGATTTGGCCATCCTTGATTATTACTGCAGCTTTCTCTAGATATTGTTCTGGAATGTCAATTCCAAGAGAGGAAGCTGTGTCGAGGTTGAACCATAGTTCGTAGTTCTCTGCTCCGCTAAGAACCACAGATCCAAGTGTGCCAGCCTTGGCGCCCTTGATGATCTTTTCGGCCATTCTTCCTGCCTCAAGTCCGATGTTGTAGTAGTTAGGGCCCCAACCAATGAGTGCAGGGACTCCCTGTTCCATCATCGATGGGTCTCCTGCAAGCAATCCTTTTCCTTTTGCGTTACATACTTCAACAACGCTTGCGAGTGCTGAAATTACAACGTTGTCTGTTGCGATATATACTGCATCAACTCTATCGATGATAGCCTGAGTTGCTTGTCTTACTTCACTTGTGTTAGTAACTGCTGCTGAAACAAGCTCCAAGCCAAGAGCTTCGCATGCTTTCTTCATGTCAGCTTGCTGAACAGTTGCATTAGCTTCTGATGAGTTGTAGATATTTCCAATAGTCTTTGCGCCTGTGATAGCTGCAAGTAGCTCAATTTGGTCCTTGATAGGTGCGTTGTCTGATACTCCGCATACGTTGATGCTCTCGCTTCCTTCCCAGGAGTCCACAAGGCCTGCTGCAACAGGGTCTGTTACAGCTGCAAATATTACAGGCTTATTAGGGAATGCATTTGCTAGTGCTTGTGCAGTAGGAGTTGCGATTCCATAGACAATTGTACAATTTCCATCCTTGAA
Source organism: uncultured Spirochaetales bacterium (assembly GCA_934276485.1). GTDB lineage: Bacteria > Spirochaetota > Spirochaetia > Sphaerochaetales > Sphaerochaetaceae > Ornithospirochaeta. Next base: position 8,975 of record CAKQTE010000095.1, read on the forward strand.
CTTCTGTGCAATTGTTGCTGCTGTGGAAGCATCTCCCTGCGCGTTCTGCTCATCGTAGACGATATCCAGTCCTGTGGTTGCAAGGTAATCCTTGAATCCTTTTTCGCACGCATCCAATGCGGCATGTGTGATGAACTTTGAAATTCCTATCTTTGCATCAACAGCTTTTCCTTCTGCAGATCCCATTGCAAATATGTGCGATGCTAGAAGTAGAACCAATGCTATTGTAAATAACTTCTTCATGCCCGTCCTCCCCGTCAAATATGGTATCTAGGATAAAACAAAGCGTAGTTATCTTCAATATGCATTTCTTGAATATTTATACTATTTTTATGCAAAAACGCTAAAAGTCTATATCTTCCTCTTCGTCGTCGAGGTCTTCATACATATCAGAAGGGGGCGCAATAGAGTCGTCGATTTCGGGAATATATGAAAATTCGACAGCGACTTCATCTTCTTCTATGTCTTCTTCCAGAAATACATCAAATGGATCTTTCATCTAATTGTCCTTATTTTTCTTTTGCATTTTTCTGTATTAAAGAAAAAGCCTTTCATGATATTATGCAATTACTATGTTAAGGTATATAGCAATTCCCATGGGAGAAGCCAGTGGAACATGTGTGGAAATCATAATTAAGACGGTACAATCCAAGCCATTTGGTTCTTTTGGAGGAATAATCGTTACAGGTGACAGGGCAGTTTTCAAGCGAGTATCTTCAGATATCTCGATTCCTCTTCCATTTTCAGCATTCGTTGAGAATGAAGATGAACTAAAGAGTGCGCTAGAAGAGGGCGAACAATATATCTTCTACAACACTTCACATATCGATATGACGAAGTTTGAATATGGAAAGGTTTCTTCCGATACTGGCAGAGCTAGCTATGAGGCGTTGAAAGTAGCTGTAGCATTGAACTTAAACCAATATGCATTTGCACTTGTTACAACTGCAATTTCTCCAGAGGCGCTGCATCTTGCTGGACACAAGGAAAGTGGACTAACAGAGCTTCTCGGTTACTTTGCATCATCATCTAGGCTTATGAATATGCTTGTAAGCGAAAAGGCGAATATATTCCTACTTTCCCATAGAAGGTCTGTCAGAAGCGCTATTGAGAAAGTTACACAGGAAAACATTCTCGATGCTTTGATCTCCATCGATGGATTATATGTATCAGATTACTTTGATTCATCTCTTGAGATTGCAGTGGGCGCTCTCAATCCGTCTCTAGGAGATGGCATTTGGAGTGGGGACGAGGAAGAGAAGGCTATAAAGCCTGCTATTGATATTGCAAAGCGTATTGGAATCAAGGTCACAGGGCCTGTAGATGTCGAGGTCTTGTACAAGAATGCATTCAAGGGAAAATACTCTGCAATACTTGCAATGCAACGCAATGAGGCATATGCAGCCATATCAGACAAGGAAATGGTCATGATCACATGGGGCCTTCCATTTATGAGAGTAGGATCCACTGAAGACGTTGGCTTGGATCTTGCTGGAAAGAATATCGCACCGATTGATAATATGAAGAAGGCTCTTGATACAGCTGTTCATATCTCGGACAAAGGAGTTTTTGCATGAAAAAACACATCTTGCTTTTATGTTTGATCACTATTTTGATGATCACAGCTTGCTCTACATCTGTTTCTGTTTCATATATGAGACCATCAAATGTAAACACCGGATCATATAGAAATCTAGCTATTGCATCAACTGTTCCATTTTCAGGTAAGCTTAGCTATCCGCAATTTGTTCGTTATATAGATATAAATTCGTCAAAGATCACTATCTCTACATCATACTCAAGGACACTTCCTAAAGATGTTAGCTCATATGCAACAAAGCGTTTGGTATCCACACTATCTAACACAGGATATTTCAATATCCTCTCGCCTCAACAGACAGATAAGTACCTAAATCTTAGTTCAATTGGCTACAATCCATCAAAGGAACTATTAAGTGCAGGGTACGATGCAGTGATGATTCCTAAGATTGAATATATGGATATAGATGAATACATTGGCTCAATGACTGTTAAGTTCACTGTTGATGCAGATGGTATCAAGCAGCCTGTTTTGGAGTTCTACATAAAGAGAGTTGCTAATATCACATACTCTATTACCATAATCGACTGTAAGACAGAGAAGATTGTCTCTAAGAGAACATACAAGGATAGCATCGAGCTTGAGGAGGACTTCAATCCAAAGTCTCCTGTATTCTCATACGATGGCTACTACTTGTTTACATCAATGCTAAATGGCTTCCAATCAGATATACTTGCTGACTATGTTCCAGCGCGCATTGTTGACCGTCTTACTCTTATGAGCAATAAGCCAAAGATCGAGAGCTTGAAGATTGCTTATGAGTATGCAGACCAAGGCGCTATGCAATCGGCTTATGAGTTGTTCTTGGATGAGTGGAACAACTCTGGACACATTCCTAGCGGATACAATGCAGCTTTACTCCTTAGCTCCATGGGCAATTACGATGGTGCGTTGTCTCTATTAGAGGAGATGATGGCAACAACTGTAAATGGGAATGTTGAACGCTTATATCGCGGCCTTTTGAGGCGCAAGGCTAGCACTGCAGAGGCTGATAAGCAAATAAGCGGAGAGGCTCCAAACCCGGAAATCTCTCAAGGATTCACTATTTACGATTACGTGATGAATACTTGATGTTAATAATACTTAATAAGTTTTAAGTAGAATTTAAAGAAATTTTACTTATCATATCCTCAAACGTTTGATAATAAAGCTAAAACGATGTTTTTAAGCGCGACTAGGCCTCGTTTTATTGCAATCAATTGTTATTTTGGGGCTATCAAAAGGGTGGAAATGAAGAATTTTTGCCCTTTTTATTCTTTTTTAGCTTTTTTAATTTTCTTTTTGATATACTTTAATTTGTAATTTTGTGCGACCTAAGAGGAGGTATCATATGCTGCTTTCAATGACTATCGCGAACTTTAAGTCCGTTAAGTCACCACAGCAGATCAGCCTCATAGCAGTCAAGGATAATAACCTTGATATGACAAAGACTATGACTGGCACTGATCGTTTCAATGTGTTGAAGACTACAGCCATCATCGGACCAAACGGTGCTGGAAAGAGCTCTTTTGTAAGAGCGTTGGAAGTTCTCAAGGCTATTATCTTTGCTCCAGAGGAGATCGAGAATCCTCTAAAGGGAAGCTTGCAAAAGGCTGCTTTTGCATACGGCGATGGAAAGGATAGACCTAGTGAGATCTCAATCGATGTTCTATTGGATAAGGGAATTGCAGATGACCCTGAGCGTCCATCTATCATTGCTCGCTATTCAATTGCAGTAACTCAGCAGAGATTCTATGAAGAGTCTTTGTACTATATCGTAAATGGCTCAAAGAAGCTTTTGTTCGAAAGAGTCTATGAAAACGATGAGTATAGATATAGATTCGGAAAGCTATATAAGGGCGACAAGAAGAGACTTGCTGCAAAGGTTCCTGAGACTAGAAGCTTCTTAGAGCGCGCTAGCCAGAAGGAAGATTCTTCAGCATTCGCACTCTACTCATGGCTTGATGAGAGCTTGAATGTTCTTCCTCTTGGATATGGAAAGACCGCGGAGCAGATTGTAATCAATGCTCTTAAGGCTCATCCAGGTTGGGCAGAACAGCTTATTAACTTTTTGTGGGCTGTTGATATTACAGATATCTCAAGAATCCGTGTAGTTACAAATGCGCAGGGTGAGGAAGCTATTGGTATTTCACACTCATATGTAAATAAGGGTTCTGCAGAGGCATACTCACAGACATTCAACAAGGAATCTCTATCTTTAAGAAGATTGATTGTAATGGCTGTTTCTTTCTTTGAGTCATTCATTACAAGAAAGACATTGGTAATCGATGACTTTGGACAATTGTTGCATCCATATGTACTATGTCACCTAGTTGAGATCTTTGAAGCTTGTGACAAGGAATCCCAGCTCATTGTTGTAGACTGCAATCCAGCACTTTTGCAGGAAAACCTATTGAGAAAGGATTCTGTTTGGTTTGCACAAAAGGGACCAGAGAGTGCAACAGAGTATTTCTCTCTTGCAGACTTCAGGGGAGCTAAGGGTAGACTTAGCAATTATGATAAGTATCTTCAGGGCATGTTTGGTGCAGTGCCTCTTGAAAGTGAGTTCTGTTTTGTTCATGACGGAACAAGAGCAAAATAAAAGGAGGAGATATGACACCTAGAAAAAGAGTAAGGGTTCTGCCAAAGGAAACAATGCTTTTGGTTTGTGCTACCGAAAGTGAAGCTATCTTCTTCTCTCAGATGAGAAAGGATTGCAGATATTCAAACCTGACAATTGTTGCAGCGCCACAGAAACTAAAGTTAGATAAATTCGTTGAATTTGCAGGGAGAGCCAAGAACAAGGGCAGATTCTCTGTTTGTTGGGCTGTATTTGGCCTAAATGACTTTGATGCAAAGCCAGAAGATGTTGATGCTGTTAAGGAAACATCTGATAAGAAGAAGGTCAATCTCTTGTACTTCAACCCATCATTCGACCTATATTTCCTACTTCATCAGGAGAGACCGGAGAGATTCATCGAGGACGCAGATGCTATAAAAGAGAAAGTCAGATCAGTTCACCCTGAGTATCGCTTGGAGCCAGAGTATTTCCTGACAACAGGATTGAACTTGAACTTCGAGATCTATCCAAAGCTAGCTGAAGCTGACAAGAATGCTCGTGACTACAATCCAGATGTTGAGTTTGAAACAGGTCTTCCTGCTACAACTCTTCCTGAGTTCTTCGATAGCTTGAAGACAGTTTGCGGTAAGGCAGATATGTCTCACAACCAGAAGAACAGAAAGTAGTTTTGTGTTTTGAAGAGGCTTGAGGAGAATTCCAAAAGCCTCTATGCTTTGATGTTATCTTTTCCCTCTTTTTTGAGTGGAAATGTCGTTAATCTTTTGATATCCAGGAGAACTATAATGCAAACAATTCCACTATTGATTAGTTTTTTTGCTCTTTCTATAGCTTCGATGGATTTCGCATTGGCAATTGTTCTTAACCATAGAGAAAGAAAGAACTGGACAGCATGGTTCATTGTTCTTCTCTCGTCCCTTCTAGGCCTCTCGTTATTGTTTTCCCTAGATCAATTTTCATCTTTATTCTATACAGGGACTGCACGATTCGTGCTTCATTTGGTGTGGGAGATATTCTTTATTGCAGATTCCACATTCTTGGTCGTAGTGATCTGTTTCTTCGGAAATTGGCTTATTGCACGTCCAATGTCTTTTCTTGAAAAATTCCTGGCATACTTTTTAGGTGCTGGTTTCTTATCTCTTTCGATTCTCAATCAGGTATTTGATTTGCCATCAATTGTGAGAGCACGATACCTTATTGCAGCTGTTTCGGTTTTCTATGTCGTAATTGTTATGCTAGCAACATACCAGAAGATAGAGAACAAGAAAGTGAAGGTTGTTGTTCTAACTGTCTCAATTGTCTCTTTCTCTGTTTGTCCTTTGATGGTTGCAGCTAACATCTGGCCCGATATGGGCAATATGCTTGTTCCTATTGTTGGACTTGCGTATTTCATTGTTTTCTTGGTCTTTCTATACGTTGCGATCAGCAAGGAAGACAAGGAAGCTGTAAAGGATAACACTAACGATTTGTTGACTCTTGAGGATGTTGCTCAATATGGAATAACAGGACGTGAGCTAGAGGTTATTAGACTTATAAAGCAAGGCCTGACAAATAAGGAGATTGCTTCCTATTTATCAATTAGCGTAAATACTGTTAATAATCATATTGCGAATATCTTCTCAAAGACAAACGTTCGTAGCAGAATAGATTTACTAAATTTATTACAGAAGGCATCTTGGTGATGGATTTTAATTACAATGTTGATTCCTCTTGGTATGATGGCGTATACCAAGACACAAAGGCTCCCATAAAAGCAGGGAGGCCTTTTTCTTTAATTAGAAAGGATGGCAAAGCAGACACAGCTGTCCTTTGCATTCATGGCTACATGGGATACCCAGGCGAGCTTGTTCGTCCTGCGCGCGACTTGTATGAGCTTGGTTATGATATCTATGTGCCTCGTCTTCCTGGTCATGGAACTACAGGCGATGATTTCTTGCATACTACAGCTCGTGATTGGACAATGGTGAGTTTGAATGCAGCTAGAGACCTTGTTAAAAGATACAAGAATGTATATGTAGTAGGGCACTCAATGGGAGGAGCACTTGCAACTGTAGTTGCTGCCGAGGTTCCTGAGGTCAAGCGTTTGGTGCTTGCAGCTCCTGCTTTGGCACTAGAGGCAAAACAGCTTCCTACACCTCCAATGTCCCTAAAGCTAATATCAATCTTTAGAAAGAGACTCAAGAACAAGTGGGAGAGTAATCCTGAGTACGTGATGTACTACGAGAATGCTCCTTCAGATGACCAATATCTTGGCTCAGAGTATTGGTCTTGGATCTATCCTAAACAGCTTTGTAGCCTTTTTAAGTTGATGATTTTTGCTGGCAGTAAGGAGCTAGGGAAAATCAAGTGTCCAACTCTTGTTATATGTGCAATGAAGGACCAGATCCTTGGTACTGCGACATGCGATCTTGCGATGGATAAGCTTGCATCAGACAAGAAGCTTGTTCAATTGGAAAATGGAACACACTATCTTTTCTATGATAAGTCAAAGAAAGATGAAGAAGTGGCTGTAAATGCCACAGTTGAGTTCTTGAGATAGCTTTGTTTATTGTTCTTTTACGATATCTAGCCGAGAAAGCCCACAAGCTTCAGCTGTGGGATGAGAGGCTCTGAATCTGTCTTTATTTTCTATTTTAAGACGATTTTATTGGACTTAAATTATTATATATGTTAAAATTAGAATATAAAGAAAAGACAAGAATCTGTTATTGAAAATCAGTGATAAATTCGCTTAAGAACAATTTAAGATTGTTTTATCAGTAGTTTAGACTACTTATAAATACTGAGGCTGGACGGGCCTCAGCGGTCCAAGATGAAGTAAGACGCCTTCGGGTGCACTCATCGTTTGCAGGGCCAGAATCCAACAGGCTTTAGCCGTTGGAGTACGTCAAGAGCTATTGTTTACACTGTTGATTAAGGAGTCATGCGATGGAAGTTCGTGTACGTTACGCCCCATCTCCAACGGGGTTGCAACATATTGGCGGAATAAGAACCGCACTATTTAACTATTTCTTTGCCAAGGCAAATGGCGGAAAGTTCATTCTTCGTGTAGAAGATACAGATAGAGAGAGGTATACAGATGAATCCCTACAGGATCTTTATGATACCCTTGATTGGCTTGGAATCAAATGGGACGAAGGCCCAGTTGTAGGGGGCGCATATGGCCCATATATCCAGTCTGAGAGATTCGATCTATACAAGAAATATGCAGAACAGCTTGTAGCTGAAGGTAAAGCTTATTATTGCTATTGTACTCCAGAGCGTTTGGAACAAGTCAGACAGGAGCAGATTGCTTCAAAGTCTGAATACCAAGGCTATGATAGACATTGTGCTAACCTTACAGAAGAAGAGAGAAAGGCATACGAAGCTCAGGGCATAAAGCCTGTAATCAGACTAAAGGTTCCAACAGAGGGAAAGACAACCTTCCATGATGTTTTGATGGGCGATATCACAAGAAAGAACAAGGATATCTCTCCAGATCCAATCCTTCTTAAGAGTGATGGATTCCCAACTTATCATCTGGCTAACGTAATTGATGACCACTTGATGGGAATTACACATGTAATGAGAGCACAGGAATGGATTCCTACAGGTCCTTTGCACATCATCCTCTATAAGGCATTTGGATGGGAGCCTCCAATTTATTGTCACTTGCCAATGGTTATGGGCAAGGATGGCCAGAAGCTATCCAAGCGTCATGGATCTACTGCTGTAAGAGACTTCAGAATGCAAGGATACCTACCTGAGGCTATTATCAACTATGTAACACTAGTTGGATGGTCACTTGATGGATCTACTGAATTCTTCTCAAAGGAAGACCTAGAGAAGTGCTTCAAGATGGAAGGAATCCATAAGGCTCCTGGTACATTCGATTACAAGAAGCTTGAGTGGTTCAATGGTCAATATATCAGACAATGTGATAACGAAAGACTAAAGAGCTTGTTGCTTCCATACCTTGAGAAAGCTGGATTTGTTAAGACTCCACTTTCTGCTGCCGATAGTGCTCTTGTTGATTCTCTCATTCCTCCTGTAAAGGAGAGATTGAAGGTTTTATCAGATGTAGTGCCTCTAACAGCATTCATCTTTGATGATAAGCCTGTTACAGACAAGAGCATATATGTTGCTAAGGGCTCTGATTTGGACAAGACAATCACTGCTCTTGAGAAAGGCTCGGAGATCCTTATCGCAGGCTTGAGGGAAGGAAGAGAAGAAAGCGCAATCGAAGAGGATTTGGTTGAGCTATCCAAAGAGCTTGAAATAAAGATCAATGGAGTGTTCCAGCCTATTAGAGTTGCGATCACAAACTCAACAGTATCATTACCACTCTTTGATTCTATCAGACTAATCGGTATCGACGAAACAGAAAGCAGGCTTCAGCGTGCATTGAATATCTTGAAGGAGAATAACTAATATGGCAGATACAGTAACAATGGACAAAATCGTCTCTCTATGTCGTAGACGTGGTTTTATCTACCAGTCATCAGAAATTTATGGCGGACTTAATGGTGCTTATGACTACGGTCCAATGGGTGTTGAACTAAAGAACAATATTCGTGATTTCTGGTGGAAGGAAATGACTCAGATGCACGACAACATCGTTGGCTTGGATGCTTCTATCTTGATGCACCCACGTGTATGGGAAGCTTCTGGTCACGTATCAAACTTCTCAGACCCAATGGTTGACTGTAAGGTTTGTAAGTCTAGATTCAGAGCAGATCAGATTGATCTTAATGCTCCATGCCCAGTTTGTGGAAACAGGGATTCTTTCACAGAGCCAAGAAACTTCAACTTGATGTTTGAGTCTCATATCGGTGCAAACAAAGATGCAGCAAGTGTTATCTACCTACGCCCAGAGACAGCTCAGGGTATCTATGTAGACTTTAAGAATGTCGTACAGTCATCAAGAGTAAAGATCCCATTCGGTATCGCTCAGGTTGGTAAGTCATTCAGAAACGAGATCACAACAAAGAACTTTATCTTCCGTTCATGCGAGTTTGAGCAGATGGAGATGCAGTTCTTCTGTAAGCCAGGAACAGACGAGGAGTGGTTCCCATACTGGAGAGCGGAAAGAATGAAGTTCTACCAGAAGATGGGTATCAGACCAGATAGACTCAGATGGCACCAGCATGGACCAGATGAACTGGCATTCTATGCAAAGGATGCTTATGATATCCAGTTCTACTTCCCAATGGGATGGCAGGAGCTTGAAGGTGTTCACTCAAGAACAGACTATGACCTTACTCAGCATACTAAGTTCTCAGGCAAGGATCTTACATACCTCGATCCAGATACAAAGGAAAAGTATATTCCTTATGTTGTTGAGACATCAGCAGGTCTTACTAGAAACGTTCTTATGGCTCTTTCTGATGCATATGATGAAGAAGAGATTGCAGAGGGCGATATTAGAACTGTTCTTCATTTCCATCCATATATTGCTCCTGTTAAGGTTGCAGTTCTTCCTCTTGTCAAGAAAGATGGTCTTGGAGAGTATGCAGAGAAGCTTGAACACTCACTTAGAGAGGATTTCAAGACATTCTACGATCAGTCAGGTGCTATCGGAAGAAGATACAGAAGACAGGATGAGATCGGTACTCCATATTGCGTTACAGTTGACTACCAGACACTCGAGGATCACACAGTAACTCTAAGATACAGAGACTCAATGAAGCAGGAGAGAGTCGCAGTAGATCAGCTGGCTTCTGTTATCAAGCAGGCTATGAAGGATTACAAGAGGGTTTAATAGATGAATAGTGCATTAAAGATACTTCAGGACAGAGGATTCATTAACGCTTGTACAGATATTGATGCTCTTTCAGATTTGATGGACAAAGAGAAAGTAACATTCTACTGTGGAGTAGACCCAACTGGAGCATCCCTACACATTGGTCACATTGTTCCTTTCTTTGCTATGCACCATTTGCAGGCAGAAGGCCACAATCCTATCGCACTTGTTGGCGGTGGAACAGGAATGATCGGGGATCCATCTGGAAAGACTGAGATGCGTAAGATCCTTTCTAAGGAACAGATTTCATCTAACGCTTCAGCTATTATGGCGCAACTTGGAAAGATTGTTGATTTTTCTGACAATCCTCAGCCTGGCTATGGCAAGGCTAGAATGATGAACAACGCAGATTGGCTCATTGGACTGAATTACATTGACTTCTTAAGAGACGTAGGTGTTCATTTCTCTGTCAATAGAATGCTCACATTCGAGGGTGTTAAGCAGAGACTTGAAAGAGGTTTGTCATTCATTGAGTTCAACTATCAGCTATTGCAGAGCTATGACTACTATATGCTTAACAAGCTTGCAGGAGACAGATTGCAAATTGGTGGCGCTGACCAATGGGGTAACATCGTAGCTGGTATTGACCTTGTACAGAAGCTTGGTGGTCCACAGTGCTATGGTCTTACATTCAACCTTATCATGCGCTCAGATGGAAAGAAGATGGGTAAGAGTGAAAAGGGTGCTGTATTCTTGGATCCAGATATGTATTCTCCATATGATTTCTATCAATATTGGAGAAACGTAAACGATGCTGACGTTACAAAGTTCATGAAGATCTTTACATTCATGAGCCTTGATGAGATTGCAGAGTATGAAGATCCAAAGAGAAACATCAACGAAGCAAAAGAACGCTTGGCTTATGAGCAGACAAAGATTATCCATGGCGAAGAAGAAGCAGATAAAGCACGTGATGCTGCAAAGTCTCTATTCTCAGCTGGAGCTCCTGTTAGCAAGGAAGGAATGCCAACTATTGAGATCGATAGAGGCGAGCTTGAAAATGGTATGGGTATTCTAGAGCTATATACACGCTCTGGTCTATGTGCTTCAAATGGAGACTCAAGACGCTTGGTTGTCCAGGGTGGAGCAGAAGTCAATGGCGAGAAGATTACAGATCCTAAGAGTGTAATTACATCTTCTATGACAGATAGTGATGGAGACATCCTCTTGAAAGCTGGTAAGAAGCGCTATTGTAGAATCGTACTTAAGTAGTTTTATTTATACTTATACTAAAAGACCTCAAGCATCTCTGCCTGAGGTCTTTTACATTATAGCTCTTCGCCATTCTTTATTCTTTCGATGTTTACATCAAATGGTGGTCTGATGATACCTTTTTCTGTGATGATTCCAGTGATGTTCTGATGTGGTGTTACATCAAAAGCAGGGTTGTAGACCTTCATCTTTTCTGGAGCTACCAATACTCCACCAGGTCTTTTAACCTCATCTTCATCTCTTTCCTCAATTGGAATGTCTGAGCCTTTTCTCATCTCGAAATCAATTGTTGTTGTAGGTGCAACAGAGTAGAATGGAACGCCATATTCCTTACAGATAACAGAGAGTGCGAATGTGCCTAGTTTATTTGCAACATCTCCTTCTGCTGTAATTCTGTCAGCGCCTAGGATAACGCAGTCGATCTTTCCATCTCTGATTAAGGTTGCAGCAGCACTATCTGGGATGAGTGTTGAAGGAATTCCTGCTTCAGTTAGCTCCCAAGATGTGAGTCTTGCACCCTGGAATCTAGGACGAGTCTCATCGGCATAAACATGTATGTTCTTTCCTGAGTAATATGCTTCCTTGATAACTCCAAGAGCTGTTCCCCAACCACATGTTGCGAGGGCTCCAGCATTGCAGTGTGTAAGAATTGTAGCACCTGGTCTTACAACTGTATTGCCGATTCTAGATAGCTTATGGTTCATCTCAATGTCTTCTCTGACAATTTTATGAGCTTCTTCTAGAAGTGCTTTCTCGTTCTTCTCTTCAGCTTTCTTGACCATTCTGTCTACAGCCCACATCAGGTTTACAGCTGTTGGACGGGAGTCCCTGATATGCTTTGCTTTCTTCAAAAACAGATCCCAATCGCCATTTGCTTCCTTATATGCAAGGTAAACTCCATAGCCAGCTGTACCTCCGATAGCAGGAGCCCCTCTAACGATCATATCCTTAATTGCAAAAGCAACATCTTCACTAGTGTCACACCAAGTGTATTCAAATTGTGCAGGAAGAATTCTCTGATCAATCAGCTTTAGTCTTCCATCAATAAATTCAAGTGCTTTGAAGTTCTCTTCCATGTTATCTCCTTTTTTATCTCTTTAAAATATCATTCCACTGTCGGTATGTATTTCTTATTGCTTTATCTTCATCTATAGTTGTCAGCAAGCCTTTATCCAAAAGTGCCTTACCTCTAGAATAGACATATTCTATATTACTTCTGTCCAAGCTAAATACGATTGCAGAAAATGGATCGTTGGTTGGAGTTGTATTGAGCTTGTTCATATCCAAAACGATGAAATCTGCTTCCTTTCCACTTTCGAGGGATCCTATCTTATTATCCAATCCCAAAGCTTTAGCGCCGTCCTTTGTTGCCATCTTAATAATATCGTATGGAGATAGAATTGATGGAGTTAGTGTTGATACGCTTGAAAGCATTGACGCAAGATTCATCTCTTTTAGTAGATTTAGATTGTTGTTTGAACTTGCGCCATCTGTACCAAGTGCGACATTGATTCCTTTGCTTTTATATGCAGCAACGGGAGCAATTCCACTTGCAAGCTTACAGTTTGACGAAGGATTATGTATGATACTCGATCCGCGTCTGCTGATGATATCCTGTTCTTCTTCATCTAGCCATACACCATGAGCAAGGTATGTTCTTTCATTGAGAACTCCTAAGCTGTCGAGTAGGCGAGCAGGTGTTAGTCCAAACTCCTTGATAGAGTCCTCGACTTCTTTCTTTGTCTCACTTAAGTGAGTATTGAAATATGTCCCTCTATCTTCTGCCCATTCTTTACAAAGAGAGTATGTACCAGGTGAGCATGTGTAGATAGCATGTACTGCTGCATCGATTCTTAGATTATTATTCTCTCCAATAGCATCATCAAGTCTTGGAACAAGTTCCTTAATTCTTCTTTTCGATTCATTCTCGTCTCCGAAGAATGTTAGTCCTATGATTCCTCTCATTCCAGTTTCTGTACATGCTCTTGCAGTTTCCCATGTATTGAAATACATATCTGCAAAAGTAGTGCATCCAGATTTGATCATCTCACCAAGTCCTAGAATGGAAGCATGATATATGTCTTCATCTACAAGTTTATCTTCAATTGGCCATATTTGGCTTAGCCAGCTGAATAGGTCTAATGTATCATCTTTATAATTGCGCATGAGTGTCATCGCAAGGTGTGTATGACAATTTACAAATGCAGGAAGAATTATCTTACCTTCGCAATTGATCGTATGGTCTGCAGTATCATTTATTGATTGGGCTATTTTGATGATTTTCTCATCTTCAATTAGCATGTCTCCAACAAAATGATACTTATCCTCAGTCATTGGGATTATAGTTGCATTCTTAAATAATGTTTTCATATATCTATGATATATCTAAGAAACGTTCTTGGAAAGAAAAGAGCCACAACTTACTAAATCTGTGTGGCTCTGCAATAGGAAAGATAATCTAACTTAGAGAATCTCTTCCTTGTACTCTGTGATATTCTTTTCCTTTGATGAGAAGTTGATTCCAACAAGGTGCACTGTCTTTGTCTTTCTGACTACATCAAATTGTTTTGCATATCCCTTGTCGTGTATTTGCTTGAGAGCAATATCTGCAGACTGGTCACGCTTGAACTCAAAGACATAGATGTGTTTCTCAGTCTTCAAAATTGCATCAACTCGTCCATTCTTCGTCTCTATCTCGCTACCTATCTCAGCACCCAACGCCTTCATCGATGAGAAGAATATGGAACTGTAATATAGTTCGTCTGCATTCTTTGAAATGTCGTATGGAAGTGCTTCATATATTGACTTCAACCTATCGATTGCATCTTTTAGGCGTCCGTCCGCAAAACACTTGTCTATCTTTAACTCTGAGAATGAAGATGCAGATGTTCTTCCTCCATAGAGAGCAAGGATATTCTTTGAATATGCAGTCGCTACCTCATCATTAGGAAAATCCAGAAGAAGAAGGTTTTTATTATCCTCATCCACACCCTTTATCGTAAGATAGCCAGATTGAAGCAAAAGAGATCTATATGACGCAGAATCAATATCATTGGATGCCATTGCAAGAATGTCGAATGTGGTTATGTTATCTTTATCTATTACTCTTGCAACGTCCTTCGATATATCGAATCTTACCTTTTTCGCAACATCCATCAACAGCTTCATGTTACCGGTGTCTATCCAGTAGTTATTAAAGTTTTCTCCTCCTTTCGAGAAGAATAATCCAATAGATACTGGATTATATACTGCAACATCAGACTCAGGTGAGAATCTATAGCCATCATATTTGTTCGCAAGCTTTGACATATATTCCTCACGAGACATGCCAGAGGCTTTCAATCCATTTTCTATGTACTCTGCAAAGTATAAGCCGAGCTCTTCATCTGTATATCCAAAGAGGGTAGCATACTCTTTGTCCATGGATATATCATTAAGATTGTTCATTGATGAGAAGATACTTACCTTTGCAAACTTAGTAACACCTGTAATGAATACGAATTTCACATACTCTGATTGAGCTTTGATAACAGAAAAGAAAACCTTTAAGACTTCTCTTAGTGCTTCAACCTTTGGATTATTGATATTATTTGAAAGGATATTGTCATACTCATCTACAAGGATGACAACATTTCCTTTTGCCATTGCGAGTTCTTGTATCGTTCGTTTGAAATAGACACCGAGATCAGAAGATTTTTTTACAATTATTCCATATTCAGATGCAATATCATCAATAGTATCAAATAACGCATTTTTTAATTCCTTCGGCGTAGTTGCATCAAAAGAACTTAGATCTATATGAATTACAGGGTATTCCTTCCAGTCGTAATCCTTCTCATATATCTTTAATCCCTTGAATAAATCTTTCTTTCCTTTGAAGATTGCTTCTAGGGTAGATATAGCAAGCGTCTTTCCAAATCTTCTAGGTCGAGAGCAAAAGAAATATGTGCTTCCACTTGTCATAAGATTATAAATAATATCAGTTTTATCGACATAGATATTATTATCTTCGATAAGTTTTCTAAAAGAGCTTATTCCAACGTCAATGCTTTTCATATAAATAATTATAACATAAAAGTAGTTATCAGAAAAACATATCTCCTCCGCCTTGATATCAAGGCACTATTTCTCAATAGGTCTGTGTTGTCAATATGTTATCATCTTTTCGTATTTGTTCCTCTGTCTCTTTATAAGAAGGAGCAAGCTTAATCAGGTAATTTGTATATGCAGATTTGACATCTTCATTAGGAAAATCAAGAACAAGCAGTGCTGAGGAATCCTCATCTATGCCTTTGATTGTTAGATATCCATATTGATACAGAAGTGCCCTGTATTTTGGAAATGAACATTTGTCAGCTTTCGTCATATTAAGAATATTGAATCTTCGAACAACCTCTTTATCAATGATTCTTGCAACATCCGTTATATCAAACGTAACCTTCTTCGTAATTTCATGAAGACAAAGAGTCAGTCCTATCTCTGTCCAGTAGTGATGGAAATATTCTCCTCCATCTGAAAAGAACAGTCCAACCAATACTGGATTGTATACTGTTTCTTCCTGATAAGGAGAGAACCTGTATCCTCCATAGGTCTTTCTTATCTTCTCTAGGTAGCTTTCTCTTGAGAGTCCCGTTTTCTCAATTCCTTTCTCAATACATTCAGCAAAGTAGTATTCAAGCTCTTTCTGTGTATAACCAAAGAGAGTTGAGAATCTCTCATCCATAGAGATGTCATCTAGTACATTCATGCTGCTGAAGACAGAATTTGGCACGAACTCTGTAACGCCTGTAACCAATACGAATCTAATATACTCGTATTCCGATTTAGTTACTTCAAGGAAGCTCCAAAGTATGTCTCTCATCTCTTCAACTTGAGGATTATTCAAGTTGGAAGTTAGGATCTTGTCGTATTCATCTATTAGGATTACAACCTTTTCTTTCTTTGAAATACTTTCGATTAAATCTGACCATGCATCGTAATACTCTGCATCTTTGTCAAATTCAACGGCGAACTCGATGGATAGATTCTCAACCTTCTTCTTAAGGCTCTTTTTAAGCATTTCAACATTTGTCGCATGAATGCTACCAAGGTTAATATGAATTACAGGATATTCCTTCCAGTCGTAATCCATGTCATATATCTTCAAACCCTTGAATAAATCTTTCTTTCCTTTGAAGATTGCTTCTAATGTCGAGAGAGTGAGTGTTCTTCCGAATCTTCTGGGACGAGAGCAAAAGAAATAGGTGTTTCCACTTGTTATAAGGTCATATAGGATATCTGTCTTATCGACATAGATAAAATCATTGGTGATTAGATTCTCAAAAGAAGGGTTGTCGGTAATTATTTTCCTCATGTAGGTAATTATAGCCCCGAAATCGGTAACTATAAAAATTAATGAAAAAGAGCTCAACGTTTG
This sequence comes from uncultured Spirochaetales bacterium, assembly GCA_934276485.1. Taxonomy (GTDB): domain Bacteria; phylum Spirochaetota; class Spirochaetia; order Sphaerochaetales; family Sphaerochaetaceae; genus Ornithospirochaeta. Next base: position 25,542 of record CAKQTE010000095.1, read on the forward strand.
TTGGGCTCTTTCTAAGCGTTGTTTATTTTACCAGTGCTCTTTTGATTTTCTTTGTAGTGGTCATCTCCATTGGTTCATCTACAATTGTGACTTTTTCAATCTTCTTGTATTGAGCAAGCCCTTTGTTGATTTCCTTAACAATGTTCTCGATGAGATCTTTTCTTTCTTCTTTGTTTGGATGAGCTTTTACAAAGTCGTCAGAAGGGTGGATGACAGCTTCAATTGATTCTGATGGAACATCACTCTTTTCCTGGAATCCTCTGATAAGAATCTGATCGATTTCCCCATATAGCTGGAAGAGATCCTCAAGCTCTTCAGGGTATACATTCTTTCCACCTTCAGTGACGATAAGGTTCTTTGATCTTCCCTTTAGATATAGATAGTTCTCATCATCTAGGTATCCGAGATCACCTGTCTTGAGGTATCCATTCTCATCAAAAAGCTCTGCAGTATGCTCTGGATCCTTGTAGTAGCCTGAACATACATTGTCTCCCTTTACCCTGATCTCTCCAATTCCATCTTCGTTAGGATCTGCGATGATCATATCGATAAATGGGAATACCTTACCAACTGATTCAACCTTGAAATGCTCTGGTGGGTTCAAGTTCAGAATAGGGGATGTTTCAGTAAGACCATATCCCTGTAGGAAGTTCAAGCCTAGTGCTTGATACTTTCTGAATACCTCTGGAGCAAGAGGGCCTGCGCCACAGATAAGAATCTTTGTCTTGTCCAGTCCAAGCTGTGACAGGATCTTCTTATTGAAGAACTTGTTCATAGGTGCTTTTCCAAGATGAACCTTGCACCATAGATTGTAGTTCATCAATGCATTGATTAGCTTTACAGTTGCCTTTCCCTTCTTCTCAAGGTTTTTTTCGATTCCTGAAAGAATCTTGTTATATAGAAGAGGAATTCCCATGAAGACTGTAACATTTCCATTTTTTAGGTCATTTAGCATTCTTGATACTACAATGCCATGTCCAAACAAGCATTCAGCTCCATGCTTGATAGTCTCCAATAGTACTGCTGTGCAGCAATAGGAGTGGTGTAGAGGCAGTAGTGCATACAGAGTGTCGGTGTCTGTAACGCCCATGCCATCTGCTGCTTGATAAACATCGCTAGTTAGATTTCTGTGTGAAAGTAGTGCGCCCTTTTCGTTTCCAGTTGTTCCTGATGTGAATAGTATAGCTGCTGTGTCATATTCACTTACCTCAACTTTCTTCTCAAGTGGCTCTATATCCAGCTCATATACTTTGTTCTTGTAGTTGTCGCTCTTTCCTTGTAAAAGGCAAACGCCATTGATGTTCTTGTACCAATTAGAGTCAAGATTATTTAGCTTTTCAAGAATATCCAGATCTCCAAAGACAAACTTGCAATCTGCAAAATCACCAAGCTCTGCAACTCTTTGGATGTTCATTTGATTGTCGATTGGACAAACAACACAACCTGCAAAGAGTATTCCTAGATAAGCTGTTGCCCATTCTCTTGAGTTCTTACCATTGAGAAGTACATGATCTCCTTTCTTGAGGCCTGCTTTCTCAAGTAGAGCTGCAACTTTCATGATTTGATTGTACTCATCTTGATAGTTGATAGTTAGCTTCTCTTTCTTTTCTAGAACGGAAAAACAAGTGTGTGTTGGATATTTCTTTAGAGTAAGCTCGTACATTTCAGGGATGGTTGGCCATTGTCCCTTAACGATTTCTGGATATTTCTTCAATTCATCCCATGAATGTTCTGCCATAATTGCTCCTTGAATTCTTTTCTTGACACTTGTACCACTTGTGTAAAAGATAGTCAATAGATGAATATATACAACTATAGCCAATTCTATACCATATCCGAAGATAGCACACGTATAGTTATATATATCTAGTTATGAAAATAACGAAAAAACGGCATTTTGTTGATGATTTCTAGCAAAATCTAAACAAAAGTAGCATTTTGTATCTTAATATCTGGAAAAATGTAATATTGCTTGTTTCTTGGTCGTATTTGATATGAACTACAATGTCACATCACTTTTATAAAAATGTGTAGATGTAAAAAAAGGATGCTATCTTGTTTTTGTAGCATCCTCATTGATTTATGTTTTCAAGCTCAGTCTATCTCCGGAAATAGCACAGGATCTGTTAGTATATCCTTGAGTGTAGGGTAAACGACATTTGCTAGCTTTGTGAGAGCTTTCTTGTCTCCTGAGCCTGTTAATACCGCTATTCGATAGCCAACCTTGCCATTCTTGGCAAATTGCATGTCAATTATTGTGTCTCCAACAATGCATACTTCTTCTGGCTCTAGCTTATTCTCTGCACAGAATTGTTTGATAGCTTGAGGATTGGGCTTATGCCTGCACGATGATTCCCCGGTTCTTATGAATGATATATATTTATAAGCATCCATTTTCTCTAAGAACATCGATGTCGATATGTTGGTATCATTTGTAACCATGCCAAGCTTGTAGCCTCTTGTGTGGCATGCTTCAAATACTTCCCTGACATCAGGAAAATCCAGGTTCTCAAGCTTTTGCTTCAAGCCATTTTCGGCTCTTCCTGTGAGAGCAATTGTTGCTTTATATACCTTGAAAGGAGATAGCTTATAGCGCATGCAAATGCGTAGTATCCTGAATGTTGCACTCAGCCATCGATCATGACGGAATAGAATGCCATCTGAATAGCAGTGTCCGGAGGCATCAACGCCAATTTCTATCTGGAACTCTCTTAGACACATCTTCATTCTTTCTTCAGAAAGCTTTGAAAGAGGCATTGTCTTACGAAGAGATTGGTCTATGATACTTCCCCAGATCTCTCCATAGTTAAATAGTGTTCCATCCTTGTCAAAGATGATTGCCTTTATGTCTCTTTCTTCCATGGGAATTAGGATATATTTAATTTCTATTTATTGCTATATGCTTTTCGTTTGCACGTTTGTTGTTGCACACATAATCGATTGTTTGTACGATTTTTACTATGAATTTTACACGTAAAGCGTATGCAAAGATAAATATAGGGCTAGCAGTTGGCAAAAAGAGAGAAGATGGCTTTCATCCAATCAGATCTTATTTTGCACGTCTTGATTTGGCGGACGAAATATATTGCGTTGTTGAAAAAAGTGATGAGACATCAATTGTTGTAGAGTCTGATATTCAATATCTTGAGAACGGAAAGATTGATATTGCAGAGAAGTGCGCGCGTCACTTTCTTACCTCTTTAGGATTGAATGCTTCTATATATATAAGGATAAAGAAGAATATTCCATTTAAATCAGGCCTTGGAGGAGGATCCTCTGACGGGGCTACTGTCTTGATGATTCTAAATGAGTTCTTCTCTTATCCATTGGCCAAGGATGAACTTATTGATCTAGCATCTCAATGCGGATCTGATATTCCTTTTTTCCTCTCTGATTCAGCATTTGCATATGTAGAAGGAAGAGGGGAGATTGTAAAGCCTCTTCAAAAGCCCGTAGGCTTTGATTATGTACTATGGGCAATGCCGACTGAAAATGTTTCTACTAGATTTGCTTATGCTCTTCTCGATAGCTTGGACTATGAATTTGTATCACTTCCTGCATCTTGTTCCTATCCAATAAACAAAAAGGACTATCCTAATGACTTTGAGAGAGTTGGAAGTGCCATTTTGGATGAGTTGATACGCTCTTATGGAGAGAACGCATATGTATCATTATCTGGTTCTGGCTCATGCGTTTATATCCTATCGAGTGAAAAAGACCTTGAGTATTTGAAAAAATTGGCTCCTATGGAAATGAATATTTCAAAAATAAGTTGAAATGTAATAGACTTGATTGTACTTTTCTGTTAATTTAACCTATGGTCGATAGGGATGTAGCCAAATGGCTAAGGCACGAGATTTTGATTCTTGCATCGTAGGTTCGATTCCTGCCATCCCTGTCTTTTTTTATCAAATTGTGTGCCTTGAGGCACTTAATGGTAGCTGGCATTGCCAGCGAGAGTATAAGGAGAAAGGAAAATGGCACAAGAAAGAAAGACACTTTCCGCAGCACTCAGAACAGAAGACTTCGGTTCAGCAGGTTCAAGAAGACTTCTTCGCAAAGGACTTATCCCAGCAGTTATCTATGGAAAGGGAGAGCCAGTCCATGTAACAGTCAACGCAAGAGAATTCAACGCACAGAAGAACTCTTTTGGTGAAACAACTCTTATCGCACTAACAGTTGCTGGTGAGAAGACTCACATGGTATTCGTTAAGACATTCCAGGAAGATTTGTTGAGAAACTGTGTTCACCACATCGACTTCTTCGAAGTTACAGCAGGTCACGCTGTTAAGACTCACGTTAGAATTGAGCTTGTTGGTAACCCAGAAGGAACAAAGACTGGTGGTGTTCTTGATCAGGTAACTCACGAAGTTGAGATCGAATGTCTACCAAAGGATCTTCCAGAGGTTCTTACAGCAGACGTATCAGCTCTTCTTATCAACGAGTCAATCAGAGTTGAAGATCTTCAGGTTCCAGAAGGTGTTAAGATCCTTACATCTGGCGACACAGCTGTTGCAACAGTTAAGGGTGTTAAGGAAGAAGTTGAAGCTCCAGCTGATGATGCAGCTGCTGCAGATGCAACAACTACAGAAGCAAACTAAGATGTTTGTCTTCGGTCTAGGAAATCCTGGATCAAAGTATGATGGAACTCGACACAATGTCGGGTTCCTGACTTTAGATAAGGTAGCAGCGCTTGAGAATGTTAAACTCAGAAAGCGCTGTTTCTCTTTATATAGATGGGCACATCTCCAGTCACATACTTTAGTCCAGCCTCTAACTTATATGAATAATTCCGGCTCTATCATTCCATCCCTGATTCCAGAGGGGGAGAAGCTTATGGTAGTCGTAGACCAGATGGATCTTCCTTGTGGAAAAATTAGAATCCGCTCTCGTGGAGGATCTGCAGGCCACAATGGCCTAAAGTCCATCATAGAAAACTATGGTGAGGACTTTATTAGGGTGTATATTGGAATTGGTAGACCAGAAGAGGGCGTGAGTGTTGTAGATCACGTATTGACGCGTTTTAACACCATCGACCAGCTTCTAGTTGATAAGGCGACCGATGAAGCTGCTAAGGCTATTGTTGATATTCTGAATGGAGAAAGGCTTGAACTTGTTATCCAAAGAGCAAATTCCTTCCAAGCTTAGAGTCCCTGAAAAAGGAAGGCTGCTAATTGCCTTCTCTGGGGGCTCTGACTCTCTTGCACTAATGTATATCCTCTCTTCTCTTGCCCCCGAGAGGTGTGAAGCTCTGTATGTAAACCATCGAATAAGAACAAGCCTGGAGCTTGAGAAAGAGTTAAAGCTGAACGAGAAGAATGCAAACTCTCTTGGGATAAAGCTTAATGTTGTAAGTCTTGAGTCTGGGGAAGTTGAAGAATATGCACGCTTAAATAAGTGTGGCATTGAAGCAAGTTGCAGGGCACTTCGCTATAAAGAGCTAAACGAGTATGCAACACAAAATAACTTCGATTACATACTTACAGCTCATCATCTACTAGATCAGGCAGAGACTGTGTTAATGCGCATTCTTGAACATAGCCCATTTTATACATACCAGGGAATACTCTTCCAGGATGGTGCGATAATACGTCCTATGCTTGAAGTATCAAAGGATGAGATAGAGAGAATTATCAAACTCTCAGGGCTGGAGTATTCAACAGATTCAACAAATAGCGATACAAGATACAAAAGAAACTTCATCAGGCATAGAATCATTCCTCTTTTGAGTAAGGATTCTTTATATACACTTTCCAATATTGCATTGAATCTACAGGAATATATCAAAAAGAGAGATAATATCGACATCCATCTTTCAAGGCACTATGTCGATATCTCAAGGAATTCTTTTCTCTCATCTGATATCATTTCGCGCGAGAATGCTATCTACAGAGCATCAAATCACTTGGAAAATAAGGAAAGACTGTCGAGAGCGTTCTTGGAGCACGTCTATTCAATTGTCAAAAAGGGACAGGGCAAGGCTAGTACAAAGTATTTGGACTTTATCGCAATGAAGGAAAAACTAAGGGTGTTTTCCCACGTTGCTGATTTTTCTTCTCCTTTTTCGTTCTCTCAAAGAAGTATCAACAATTTCGATATTCGGTATGAAAACATTGACTCAAAGGTACTTAATATTGACACATCTCTTTTGAAAGGGAATGTCGTTTTACGAAAGTCCAGATCTGGGGATGAGATCATTCTTCATGAGGGCACGAAGCGTGTTCGTGAGCTTGAGACAAGAGCTCATGTTCCATATTCATTGGTTTTGGAAGATGAAAATGGCATCATTGCTGTTTTCTTGAGATTTTTAGGTGCAAATGATAGGCTTTCCAGAAAATTTATTTCGCATTATGGCACTCCTATCATTATATTATGATAGTCACTTTGCCCTTGAGCGAGAGTGGCATATTCGTTATAGTTTTATTCAATAAGGATTATACATGGACGAGAAAGACGACAAGAAGGTAGATATGCCAAATGAAACAGTTGGCACATCTGAAGATAAATCTGATGTAAAGGCTGAAGAATCTACAGAAAAGAAGCCTTCTGCTGATACGGAAAAGCAGAACGAAGATAAAAATAAAGACGACAGGAAAAAGAAGAATCCATATGACCAATATCGTTATTGGGGTTCCGATAACCCAAATGGTGGAGGAAAAAACTTCAAGGGAGGAAAGAAGAACAGGCTTGCGCTTGTGATTCTTATTGTCCTTATGGTCTCATTTTTCTTTGTATTCTTCTCAGATCAAAGCGCTTTGAAGACTCAAGATAGCTCATACTCACAATTTATCAAACTCGTTGACAAGGGCAATATCTTAAAAGCAGTCATCACAGGCGAGAGTACAATTGAATATGTCACAATGGATGGCAGCACTTATTCTTGTAGGATACCTTACTCAGACCCAACACTCGTTCAGAGATTGTTGGATAGTGGTGTGGATGTTACAGGAAAGGTTCAGACAACTCCATGGTGGTATTTTGCAAATCAATTGTTTCCTTGGGTAATATTCTTCATTCTTATGTGGTCAATGATGCGCTCTGCTGGTGCGATGGGTGGCAATAAGATGATGGGGAATTTTGGTAAGTCCCATGCAAAGGAATATGACAAGAACAACAATAAGGTCACTTTTGCAGATGTTGCAGGCCAGAAAGAAGCTAAATATGAGCTACAGGAAGTCGTAGACTTCTTGAAGAATCCAGATAAATTCGTAAAGATCGGCGCAAAGATTCCAAAGGGAGTACTTTTGGTAGGACCTCCAGGAACAGGTAAGACACTCCTTGCTCGTGCGGTTGCAGGAGAGGCTGGAGTTTCGTTCTTGCATACATCTGGATCTGACTTTGTAGAGATGTTTGTTGGTATGGGAGCTGCAAGAGTCAGAGACCTATTTGAACAAGGAAGAAAGAGTGCTCCTTGTATCATATTCATCGATGAGCTTGATGCTGTAGGTAGGGCTAGAGGTTCAGGCTTAGGTGGTGGACATGACGAGAGAGAGCAGACATTGAACCAGATGCTTGTTGAGATGGATGGATTCTCGGCAGACCCAGGCGTTATTGTCATTGCTGCTACAAACCGTCCTGATGTTCTTGATCCTGCTCTTCTACGTCCAGGAAGATTCGACAGACAAGTTACTGTTGCTCTTCCAGATGTACAGGAGAGATTGGATATTCTAAGAATACATACAAAGCGTGTTCACTTGATGGCAGACGTTGAGCTAGATAGGATTGCTAGAGCAACTCCTGGTACTAGCGGTGCAGATCTTGCAAACCTTGTTAATGAAGCAGCTTTATTTGCAGCTAGAAGCAATAGAACAGAAGTCTCTATGGCTGATTTTGAGAATGCAAGAGACAAGATCCTTCTTGGAGTTGCAAGAGCAAGTGTATTCATGACACCAGAAGAGAAACGTGCAACAGCTTACCATGAAGCTGGACACACACTTCTTCATTACTATCTAAAGCACGTTGATCCTCTTCATAAGGTAACGATTATCCCTCATGGAAGAGCATTGGGACTAACACTCTCTCTTCCTGAGAAAGATAGCTACACTCTTACAAAGAGCTACATTGAAGATAGAATCAAGATTTGCATGGGTGGATATGCAGCTGAAGCTATCGTATATGGGGAAACTACAACTGGAACCAGTAACGATATCAAGCAAGCAACAGATCTTGCTCGCAGAATGGTAACTGAGTTTGGTATGTCAGATCTTGGATTCATCGCACTTGGTAGCGACGATGAGCCTATCTTCTTGGGACGCGAGATTGCACAGCATAAGGATTTTTCTGAAGAGACAGCTAGAAAGATTGACTCAGAGGTGCATAAGATTCTCGATAGCGCTATGAAGGATACCATGAATATCCTAACAGAGCACAGAGATCAGCTTGATGCTCTTACAGAAGCACTTGTAGAAAAGGAAACATTGGAAGATAAGGAAATCAGAGAGATGTTTGGTTTTCCATCTGTCCAGCACGTAACGGATTTAAAATAAATGGCAGTTGATTCAAAACATAAAAGAAATTTCTGTATTATCGCTCACATCGACCACGGTAAGTCCACTTTGGCAGACCGCTTTATCGAAAAGGCCCGCCTCGTTACATCCCGTGGTCCTGCGCAGGCTCAGATCCTTGATAATATGGATATCGAAAGAGAGAGAGGAATTACTATCAAGAGCCAAGCTGTAACCATTCCTTATATCGCAAAAGATGGGGAAGAGTATGAGCTGAATTTGGTAGATACTCCCGGACACGTTGACTTTACATACGAAGTATCTAGAGCTATCTCATCATGTGAGGGAGCTCTACTACTCATTGATGCATCCCAGGGAGTTGAAGCGCAGACTCTTGCGAACCTTTATCTTGCAATGGAACACAATCTGGAAGTCATTCCAGTTATAAACAAGATAGATCTTCCTTCTGCAGATATTCCATCATGCCTACATCAAATCGATCATGATTTGGGCTTGGATCAGGATATGACCCAGCTTGTTTCAGCAAAAACAGGAGAGGGTGTTGATAGCCTCTTTGAAGCTATCGTCCAATATATTCCAGCGCCAGAAGAGAAGAGTGAAGAGCCCTTGAAGGCTTTGATCTTCGACTCTCACTATGATCCATATAGAGGTGTTATTGTACATGCTCGTATATTCTCAGGAAGCGTCAAGCCATCCGATGAGATCGTGTTCATGCACTCAAATGCAACTTATAAAGTTGAAGATGTTGGTATATTCCAGCTAACGCTTGTGTCAAAAAGTGAATTGAGAGCTGGAGACGTAGGATATTTCATTGCTGGTATCAAGACCATTTCTGATATTCGTGTTGGAGATACTATCACACAAAAGGCTAATCCAGCAAAAGAGCCACTTCCAGGCTTTAAGGAAGTCAAGCCTGTTGTATTCTCGTCAATATATCCAGTTGATTCAAATGACTATGAAGAGCTACAGGAAGCAATCGAACGCTTAAAGCTAAATGATGCAGCTTTAATCTACGAAAAAGATAACTCTGCAGCTCTTGGCTTTGGCTTTAGGTGTGGATTTTTAGGAATGCTCCACCTAGAGGTAATCCAGGAGAGAATCGAAAGGGAGTTTGATCTCTCGATTGTATTTACATCTCCTTCTGTACGTTACATCGTACATATGAAGAATGGAGAGGTTAAGTATATCGATAATCCTCTTGAGTACCCAGATCCAATGACCATCGATTACACTGAAGAGCCATATATTACTGCAAACATAATCACACCAACAGATTTTGTTGGTCCGATTATTTCCCTTTGTTTGGAAAAGCGTGGCGTCCAGAGTGCGATGAACTACCTAGACGAGAAGAGAGTAGAGCTTATCTATGATATGCCTCTTAGCGAAGTTCTCTTTGATTTCTACGATAGATTGAAGTCCATCTCTCGTGGATATGCTTCCTTCGATTACAACGTCAATGGATATAAGAAAACAGACCTTGTAAGAATGGATATCCTTGTAAATGGAGACCCCTGTGATGCTCTTTCGCAGCTTGTATTCAAAGGAAACGCATACATAAGGGGACGCCAGGTTTGTGAGCGCCTGAAAGATGAGATTCCTCGTCAGCAATTCAAGATTGCTATCCAGGCTGCTATCGGTGGAAATATCATCGCTCGTGAGACTATCAGTGCATTCAGAAAGGATGTAACTGCTAAGTGTTATGGTGGTGATATCTCAAGAAAGAGAAAGCTTCTTGAAAAGCAGAAAGAAGGAAAGAAGAGAATGAAGATGGTTGGAAACGTTGAGATTCCACAATCTGCATTCCTAGCTGTCTTGAAGACAGAGGACAACAAAAACTAAGGAGCTATTAAGCTATGGAGAAAACTCTCTTTGGAAAGACACGAGATGGACAGGATATCCATAAGATAACACTTGAGAATGGAGACTATACTTTCTCTGTCCTTACTTGGGGAGCAACTCTCTTTCGCTATGGCACAAAGGACGTCAATATTGTTCTATATCACGAGAGTGCAGAGCAATATTTTGATGATTCCACATACATGGGCGAAGTTGTTGGCCCAGTAGCTAATAGAATTGCAAAAGCAAAGTTTTCTCTAGGTGGCAATACTTACCACTTAGAGAAGAACAATGGGGTCAATACCCTTCACTCAGGCTCTGCTTGCTATGGACAGAAGTTGTGGTCTCTGATGGGAGTTGGTACAAGTAGTGTAACACTATGCTTGTCAACGCCAGATGGGCTTGGAGGTTTTCCAGGAGAGCATGAGATAACAGTAACATATACACTCGAGTCAGATGGTTCATTGATCATTCAATATAGGACAAGGTCTGACAAGAAGTGTCCTGTCGCTGTTACAAATCATGCATATTTCAACCTTTCAGCATCCTCTGATATCAGGGATACGATTCTTACTATTCCTGCCGAAAGGTATGTAGCTGTTGATGATGAATTGATTCCAACAGGTGTTCTAAGTGTTGAAAACACAGATTTCGATTTCAGGAAAGGAATGAGAATCGGCGCGCGTAGATCTGGCTGCTATGACAATACATTCGTCCTAGATCAAAACGCTATTATAAAAGCTGAAGGCGATAGGGCATATCTTATGTGCAAGACCACAGAGCCTGGTGTTCAGCTATATACAGGAGAGTTCATCGTGGGAGACCATAAGCCATTTGAGGGCTTTTGTTTGGAAACTGGTAGATATCCAGATACTCCTAATCATGATGATTATCCAAAGGCATATACAAGCTCTGATGAAGAGTATGTATCGATTACTGTGTACAAGATGGGGGTTAAATAATGGTTAGATTGATTGGTGTTTCAGGTGGGTCAGGATCTGGAAAGAGTACTGTTGTAAATAGAATCAAGAGAGCGCATCCAGATGCTGTCTTGATCGCTCAAGATAGCTACTATAAGTCAGCTCCACACGTTAACAACAAAAACATCACAGCTTTCAACTTTGACCATCCTGATGCATTCGATATGGACCTGATGGTTTCCAACCTAAAAGATTTGAAGGAAGGAAAGTCTTGCATGATGCCACAATATGATTTTGTCACTCATACTAGGCTTCCGGAGATGATAGAAGTCCAGCCTCAGAAGATCATCATTGTCGATGGCTTGATGATTTTCTATGACAAACGTATTAGGGATTTGTTGGACTTGAAGCTCTATGTCGATACCCCTGCAGATATTCGTTTTATAAGAAGACTTAAAAGGGACATTGCCGAAAGAGGAAGAACTGTAGAGTCTGTAATCGAACAATATACAAATGTTGTTAGACCTGGACACTATAATTTCATTGAACCATATAAGGAATTTGCTGACTTGATCATTCCAGAAGGTGGATATAACGAGAAAGCCATGCATGTTCTCTTTACATTCATCGCAGCAATTTGCGATCAGGACGACTAAAGATCAAGAGAGGAGTCGAAGCCCTTTTGCTTTCGTCTAATCTTGAATTCATTCTTTATCACATTCCAGGACCACTCGTCTGGAACAGGGTCTGGTCCTCCAAAATAAGCGTTCCTGCATCTTAGGATGCGGGCGCATCCCATGATTGAGCCCTTGATGATGCCGAATTTCAATACAGCTTCTAGAAAATACGCAGAGCATGTAGGTGAGTATCTACAGCATGGCCCCATGAATGGACTTAGTATTCCTCTATATAGATAAACTGGAATCAGGAAAATCTGGCGTAATATTTTCATCAGAAAAAGAATATGGCAAAAATCAAATATTGGCAATTGTAGCGTTTTGGCCTAATAGAAAGGTATTTTGCTTGTTTTTATTATGACATTATTTTAAAATGTGTAAAACAAAGGCGACGGATGCTTTTTTTTCATGCGTCTTGACTAAAAAGTTTTAGTACGTTAGTTTCGTCTTCGACGCTTACTATGTTGACGTATATTATCACTTTTGATAAACTTGTAAACCGTCGAAAGATGAGAACTTATTAGAGAGGTTTAAAATGGCAACTCCAAAGTATAAAACTTCCAAGTCTAAGGCTGCTTCAAGAAAAGCTGCTAACATGAAGCTTAAGGCACCAAATCTGGTTGAATGCCAGACATGTGGTAACCTTATCCCTTCACATCGCGTATGCCCAAAGTGTGGTTACTACGCAGGTAAGCCCGTTGTCGTCAAAGACGAGGAGTAAAAAATGACAGAGAATGAAGTATTTGCAAAAGTTAAGGACTTGGTTGTAGAGAAGCTTGGAATCGATCCAGCAAAGGTAACCATGAACGCTTCCTTTAGAAAGGATCTTGGTGCTGACTCTCTTGATACCTATGAACTTGTTTATGCAATCGAAGAGGAAACAGGAATCACTATTTCCGATGATATGGCAAATGAGTTCGAAACTGTTGGTGACGCAGTAAAATTCTTGGTGAAGGAACTTAACTAATTTGGTACCTTATCAGTCAAAGGCTCCCTTTATCACGGAAGAGCGTGAGAGGGAGCTTCTTCATTTTCTAAAAGAGAACAATCTACAGTTCAATGATCTTAGATTATTGAATCTTGCTTTTACGCACACATCATACTCAAATGAATGCAAAGGCGATATCGACAATAACGAGCGCTTGGAATTCTTAGGGGACAGTGTGCTTGGTTTTGTTACAGCTGAATTCCTGTTTTCTTCCTATGGAAAACTACATGAGGGTGATTTTTCAAAGATAAAGTCTGTTGTAGTATCTGAGTCATCTTTGTCTGAAGTTGCTTCAGATATGCACTTCGATCGCTACTTGTTGGTAGGGCACGGAGAGAGAAACCAAAAGGGAGAGAAGAAGAAAGCAATTCAAGCAGATGCTATGGAAGCTGTAATTGCAGCATTGTACCTTGATCAAGGTTTTATGTGTGCAAAGAACTTCATCCTTTCTTTCATTCCAAATCAAATAAAGAAGGTTCTTTCAAACAATATTTCATACAAGGACTATAAGACAAAGCTTCAGGAGTACTACCAAAAGCGTAGAGGAAAGGTTCCTGTTTATGAGTTAGTTGGCCAAAGTGGACCTGACCATGAGCAGATTTTCCAGATGACAGTTACTATGGGCACTAAGGTGTTTGGTCCCTCTGAAGGCAGAAGCAAGAAAAGTGCAGAGCAAGCTGTTGCTAAACTTGCCCTTATTTCGCTTGGTCTTGAGAAAGAGAACTAGCCACGGCTAGGAGTTTCTCCTTATCATTCAAGCTTGGATTATCGATGACCCTTTCCATCAACTCGGAGAGGGTCTTTCCAATTTTCTTGCCATCAGTAATTCCAATTGATTTCAAGTCATTTCCATTTATAGCTAGGTCCTTGAGAGTGAGTGCATTGTTGCTCTCTAGCTCTTTTTTTATTCGAGCTTTAAGCTCTTTGATGCTCTCTCTTCCATCAGGGCAAGGGCCTGTGGTTGCTGCTAGGTCCGCATCTCTAAGCATAAAGAGTCTATCGATATAGCAGGCGCCAACGCGCTTGATAAATCGCCTGACAGCAGCACTAGTCCAATCTGGAGTATAAGAAAACATATGGTTGCGAATCAGGGTTAAGATATCTTTCTTCTCTTGGTTCGATGCTTTTAATCTAGTTAGGATATTGTTTGCAAGCTTTTCAGATTCAAACTCATGACCGTAGTATGTGAAATGATCCTTGCCATTCTTTTTAGTGCTTGGCTTTCCAATGTCGTGAAATAGGGAAGCAACCTTTACCTCTATTGGATAGTTCATCTCCTGAGTTCTCTTAAGTGCAAGAAGTAGGTGAGTGTACACATCTTCATTATGAAAGCCATCTTGCTGGATGCCATAGCATGCATCAAGCTCCGGAAGAATGTCCCTCATAAGACCTGTTTTTCTCATCTCTTCCAAGCCTAATGTTGGATTCTGTCCATCGATAAGCTTGAAAAGTTCTTCCTTTATTCTCTCTTCAGATACAGCAAGTACATTCCTATGTAATTGGGATATTGCACTAAGTGTCTCATCTTCGATTCTAAAGTCTAGCTTTGATGAGAATCTGCAAGCTCTGAGCATTCTCAATGCGTCCTCTTCAAATCTCTCTTCCGGCTTTCCGATTGCCCTTATTGTTTTATTGTCCAGATCCTCAAGTCCCTTATGATAGTCAATGATCTCTCCTGTGGATAAATCGACTGCAAGTGCATTGATCGTAAAGTCCCTACGATTTAGGTCTTCTTCAAGGCTTTTGACAAACGAGACGCTTTCTGGGTGTCTTTTGTCTTTGTATTCACCTTCGGTTCTGAATGTTGTTATTTCAAAGCTCTCGCCTTTGAATAGAACTGTAACGGTTCCATGTTTGATTCCAGTATCTATCGTTCTACGGAACATGGACTTAACTTCCATTGGCTCTGCGTCTGTTGTGAAATCATAATCGTGATTGGGTTTTCCTAGCACGTAGTCTCTTACAGCGCCTCCTACAAGGTAAAGAGAGAAGCCATTTTCCTTGAATATATTACTGAGAGTAGAAATCTTATCTGGAACTGAATATTGCATAGTGCGTATTTTATCATATCTAACAATCAATGTCTTATCGTTCTATTATTCAAAATATTCACGATTGTTGTTATCCTTGTAGCATGAAGAAGAATAACAAATATATCTGCTTGGTTTTCGCACTTGTTCTAGCACTTTTCTCACTCCCTTCCTGCCAAAATGTGTTTGGTTCCAAAACGGAATCATCCAATATCATTGGCAAGTGGCTATATGAAAAAGACAATGGCGCTGGCATAAAGCTAGAGCTTAATGATGATGGCACATATTACTATGCTGAATATAACGCTAGTGGTAAGACTACCTATGAGTACAATGGAAAATATGGATTCACTGCAAATCGCTTGATCCTAAGAGGCTTGGATGAAAGAGATGGCGAAAGATACAGCATATTTGCTGTCTCAATGAAGAATTCAATAGATCAATTGGATCTTGTTCCCAAGATGACTCTTAAATATAGCTTCAAGAGAGTTGGAGAGCTACTTGCAATCCCACTTGATATCCAAGGAGAGTGGGTGAGCGACAGAACTTCGATCAAGATCTCCGGAAACGATGTTCTTGTTTCATTGGGAGACGAGAGCTTGAGTGCAAAGCTCGAAAATCCTGAGGAAGGAAAGCTGATTCTCACTTTCTCTCAAGAGGGCTTTGATGCATATAAGGAAGTTGAATATTTTGTAAGAAACAATTCCTTGTATCTTATTTTCCCAACATTGAGAAATGAAACAATGGTTTTCACATCTAAAACTTTCTAGAGACGGACAAAGGACCTTTGTCTGACTTGAAGTGAGTTGACTATTTATTTAAAATCTAAAGGACTAGGAGAATAATATGTTCGAACCTGTAAATAATAAAGTTGAATTCCCTAAGATGGAAGAGGATGTCCTTAAGCTATGGAGCGAGAAGGATATCTACAAGAAATCAATTGAACAGCGCCCTGCTGATAATGAATATGTCTTCTATGATGGACCTCCATTTGCAACAGGTCTTCCTCATTTTGGACACTTTGTTCCAGGAACTATCAAGGATGCTATCCCACGCTATCAATCAATGAAAGGTAAGCGTGTAATCAGACGTTTTGGCTGGGACTGTCATGGACTTCCTGTTGAGTCAGAGATGGAGAAAACGATCGGAGTCTCTGGACACAGAAACATCGTTGAGTATGGTGTTGGCAAGTTCAATGAAGAGTGTAGATCAATCGTTTTGAGATATACAGCAGAATGGAAGAAAGCTATCACAAGAATGGGTAGATGGGTAGACTTCGACAATGGTTATAGAACCATGGACAAGAACTACATGGAATCTGTTTGGTGGGCTTTCAAGACTCTATATGACAAGGGCCTTATTTACGAAGGATACAATGTTCTTCCTTATTCTCCAAAGCTTGCTTCCCCACTTTCAAACATGGAAGTCAACCTCGGTGGATACAAGGATGTAACCGATCAAGCTGTTACAGTTAGATTCAAGGTAGATGGAGAAGAGAACTCCTATTTTCTAGCTTGGACAACAACTCCTTGGACTCTTCCTTCAAACCTTGCACTCGCAGTAGGTCCAGATATCGACTACGTTAAGGTCAAGGATGATGAGAGTGGTGAGTATTATTACCTAGCTGAAAAACTTACAAAGAAATACTACAAAGACAACAAGGGGATGACAGTTGTTGCTCGCGTGAAGGGCAATGATCTTGTCGGAAAGACATATGAGCCACTATTCCCATATTTTGCAGATCTTAAAAAGCTTGGTGCATTCCAGGTTCTTACAGCAGACTATGTAACTGTAGAAGATGGTTGTGGTATCGTACATACAGCATCTGGATTTGGTGTTGATGACTACAACACAATGAAGAAGCTTCCAGAGGTTCCTGTTGTTTGTCCAATCGACGAAGAGTGTAGATTCACATCCGAAGTTCCTGAGTATGAAGGAATGTTCGTAAAGGATGCAGATAAGCCAATCATCCAGCGTTTGAAGGAAGAAGGAAAGCTCGTCAAGAGAGAGAACTATCTTCACTCATATCCATTCTGTTACAGAACAGGCATGCCTCTTATCTATAGAGCAATGAGCTGCTGGTTTGTTGATGTTCCTAGAATCAAGAGTGAAATGCTCAAGGCCAACGATCAGATCACTTGGGTTCCTGAGCATATCAAGTATGGTAGATTTGGAAAGTGGCTTGAGGGCGCAAGAGAGTGGGCTATCTCAAGAAATAGATTCTGGGGAAACCCAATTCCAGTTTGGAAATGTGATGGTTCTGATTACATCGAGGTAATTGGATCAGTTGCGGAGCTTGAGGCTAAGTGCGGACAGAAGGTAGAGGATCTTCATAAGCACTTTGTTGACCAGCTTACATGGCCAAGCCCAGATGGTAAGGGCACAATGCGTCGTGTTCCAGATATCCTAGACTGTTGGTTCGAATCTGGTTCAATGCCATATGCTCAGCAGCACTATCCATTTGAGAACAAGGAGAAGTTCGAGAAGGAGCTATTCCCAGCAGATTTCATCAACGAAGGACTCGACCAGACAAGAGGTTGGTTCTATTCTTTGACTGTTCTTTCAACAGCACTATTTAATAAGCCAGCTTTCGAGAATTGTATCGTATCTGGTATTGTTCTTGCTGAAGATGGAAGAAAGATGAGTAAGTCTCTAAGAAACTACACAGACCCAATGCTTGTAGTCGAAAAGTATGGCGCTGATGCTCTTAGATTTGCTCTTCTGAACTCATCACTTGTTAAGGCAGATGATTTAAAGTTCTCAGAAGATTTGGTTAAGGACGTAATCAAGGATCTACTTCTTCCTCTATGGAACGCTTATTCATTCTTCGTAACTTACGCTAATATCGATGGCTATACTCCATCTGAAACAACATTCGAAGATCTTTCGAATCCTCTTGATAGATGGATTATCTCAGACCTTGAGAAGCTTGTTAAGGACGAGACAGATGCATACGAGTCCTATGATATGCAGAAAGCAGCATCATCTCTCGTTGCGTTCCTAGATGACTTAAACAACTGGTACATCAGAAGATCAAGAAGAAGATTCTGGAGAAGCGAGAACGATGGAGACAAGAAGCAGGCATATGACACTCTATATAGAGTATTGATGACATTCGTTAAGCTTGCTTGTCCAATTGTTCCATTTGTTACAGAGACTATCTATCAGAACTTGAAGACGGAAGGAGAGCCAGAGTCAGTCCATCTTTGCAACTATCCTGAGTACAACGCAAATGAAAGAGACGAAGTACTCGAGAAAGAGATGCGCTTGATCGTAAAGGCTATCGAGATGGGAAGATCCTTGAGATCTGCATCCAACCTAAAGATTCGTCAGCCTTTGAAGAAGTACGTCATTGTTGATAGAAACTCTCAAGATAGAGATATCCTGGAGAGAAACAAGGATATCGTCTCTGAAGAGCTTAACGTCAAGGATGTTGAGATCAAGGGCGATGAGTCATCTCTTGTTTCTTACTCTGCTAAGGCTAACTTCAAGGTTCTAGGCTCAAAGCTTGGAAAGAACATGAAGGAAGTTGCTGCTAAGATACAGTCATTTGTAGATGCAGAAATTGCATCCATTCTCGAAGGAAGAAAGACAAAGGTTGAGTACTCTTCTGGAGAGATTGAACTTGGAGAGGATGACCTAGTTGTTCAGAGAACAGAGAAAGAGAATGTTAAGGTTCTCAACGATGGAGAGCTTACTGTTGGTTTCGATACAGAGATCTCAGAAGATCTACTTCTTGAGGGTATTGCAAGAGACCTTATCAGATTTGTTCAGACAGCTAGAAAGGATAGTGGATTTGATGTATCAGATCACATCACGCTCACTGTCTTTGGTACCGATGTCTTTAACAAGGCTGTAGAGAAGTTCTCATCATACATTAAGAGTGAAACGCTCTCTGATGAGCTTACAATTGCAGAAAACAATGGCATTGAAGGCGAAATCGGAGAAGACAAGTTCCACGCAGAGGTTAAGAAAGTCTGATGAAAAGATATGTTTTTCCTATTTTGGTTCTAGTTCTATTGCTCACATCATGTGTGCATCAAACACCATTTAAAAGTGAGTATTACTTCCAGGCAATGGGTGAGTCCAGCGAGCTGGTGGTAACAGCGGACGTAAAGAAGTTGGAAGGTACATCGCTTGATGTACTTCCAAAGGACGGAATAGGAAAGACGCTTATTGATAGAGCTGATAGGATCAATGTCGCACTAGATCCAAAGACCTTGGACAAGTATCCACTAGAGGTATCTGATTATGATATCTATGGAGCATTTGAAGGAAACTATGGATCAGTGACAGTGAACACAGCTCTATCATGGTCAAAGGAGTTCACAAAAGAGAAACAGGATGGCATCAAGTACTACACAAATGGCACTCTTAGTGCTGCTGTCCCTAAGTCAGGCTTATTGCTCTTTTCAAACTCCGACTATGTTGAGGCCTATAAAAAAACCTTTTCAGAGAGAGTTAAGCTAATTGAGGACGAGATTGCTAGCAAGATGGCTGCATCCACTGCATCCTTATTTGTACGTACTCCTCAAACGCTACTGGACTTGGGCTTTGAGCTGCCAGAGACTGCATTAAAGCAGATCTATACATCATACTTCATGTTAGATGAGGTTGATGGAAAGGTATTGATGAGTGGCTCAATGATCATGTTTGACAAATCGGGAGCAAGAACAATGAATACCATTCTTCGCAACCAAGTTGTTCAAAACATCAAGCGCTCAGGCCAAAAGCTCGATGTAAAGGCTATATCTGGATATTTCTCTTATGAGGAGGATGTTGTTACGATCAACGATTTCCCTCTTGAAGGAGATATGAAAGATAAGGCTCTGAAGATGATTTCACAGTCAATAGAAGGGTTAATGTAATGCCGCTATATGAATATAAATGCACTTCCTGCGGGAAGGAATTTGAAGAACTGAAGTCTTTTGCAGATTGTGACAAACCAGCTATTTGCCCAAATTGTGGTGCAGAAGCCCATAGAGAGCTTGCTGATGTTGGTGCTGTGATCTACAAAGGCTCAGGTTATTATTGCAAGGATCATCCTCATCAAAGTTGTCCTTGCTCAAATGGAGGGAAGTAAATAATGAAGAGGATTCTAACAGGAGATAGACCAACAGGACATTTGCATCTTGGACACTATGTAGGTTCGCTAAAGAGCAGGGTAGAGCTTCAGAATGATTATGAAGAGTTCATCTTGGTTGCAGATGTTCAAGCTTTGACAACTCACTTTGAGCGACCAGAGTTCATCAACGATTCCATCTATCAAGTAACAATGGATAACCTAGCTGTAGGTTTGGATCCAGAGAAAGTAACATTCATCCAGCAGTCCCAGGTTCCATCAATTCATGTTTTGACTATGTACTATTCAATGTTCGTAACTGTTAATCAGCTAAGCCATAATCCAACGATCAAGACAGAAGCAAAGAACTATGGTTACACAGAGATGAGCTATGGATTCTTAGGTTACCCAGTATCCCAAGCTGCAGATATCACATTCTGTAATGCAGACCTTGTTCCAGTAGGAGAGGACCAGATTCCACACATTGAATTTGCACGTAAGGTTGTTAGAAAGTTCAACGCTCAATATGGAACAGAGATTACAGAGCCAGAGTACAAGCTATCACAGGTATCAAGACTATGTGGACTTGATGGAAACGCTAAGATGGGTAAGAGCCTTGGTAATGCAATCTACCTATCTGATGGTCCAGATATCGTAAACGAGAAAGTAAGAAATGCTGTTACAGATACCAACAGAATCTCTGTAAAGATTCCAGGTAACCCTGATATCTGTACAGTTTACCAATACCAGAAGGCATTCAACCCAGAAGGGGTAGCAGAGATCTGCGAAAACTGTAAGAACGCAAAGATGGGTTGTGTTGCTTGCAAGAAGATTCTTGCTCAGAAGATGAATGAGGTTCTTGATCCTATCAGAGAGAGAAGACATTACTACGAAGAGCACATGGATCAGGTTAGGGATATTCTTCATGAAGGCACTAAGAAAGCCAACGCTGTTGGTAACGAGAACTTGAAGAAAGTCGAAGAGAAGATGCATATTATCATCTGATAATCGTTTAAGCGAGTTATAGCTGCAATCGAGGTTAGGCTTTGGTTGCAGCATTTTTTATTCAAAGTGCAAATGCTAATTGAATAATAGTACGAAATCGTACTATAACTGTTGCTGTTATGTCTGATTTTATCAAGGAAAGTATCTCCAGGTAATGTTCCATAGCTTTATGGTTGCTGCAGAAAAGCCACGCCTTGGACTTATTATCACAATAGCATCCGGACTGACTAATATCGTGCTTGATGCTTTGTTGGTTCTTCTGTTGCCACAGGAGCTAAAGCTAGTTGGCGCTGCAATTGCAACAGCGATGTCTCAATTTGTAGGTGGCTTTGTACCTTTGGTCTACTTTGCACGTGAAAATGATACATTCCTGCGTTTGGGTTCAACTCGTTATAATGGCAAAGCTCTTTTGCAGGCCTCTGCCAATGGTTCCTCTGAGTTCATGAGCAATATTTCAATGAGTCTTATTGGAATTCTATATAACCTACAACTGATCAAATATGCAGGAGAAAATGGAATATCAGCATATGGTGTTATGATGTATGTTTCCATGATTTTCTCCTCTACATTTGTAGGGTTTTCTATTGGTGGCTCTCCAATAATAAGCTTCAATTTTGGTTCAGAGAATCATGAAGAATTAAAGAAGAGTCTTCTTCTTATTGGTTCCTTTGGTATTCTTATGGTCATTTGTGCAGAAATACTGACAGTACCTTTGGCTAAGTTCTTTGTGGTTATGATCAAGAGCTCTTTGAATTGACATGTTCTGGATTCAGAATATTCTCTCTATCATTTTTCTTCATGGGTTTTGCAATCTATATCTCAAGTTTCTTTACGGCGTTAAACGATGGGCTTACATCTGCAATGATTTCTTTTCTAAGAACATTGGTATTCCAATGTGGTGCAATTATCATCCTCCCTCAATTATTGGGCATTGATGGCATTTGGTGGTCTGTAGTAGTCGCTGAATTGATGGCATTTGTGTTTGGTATTTTGTTCTTGGTTTTAAAGAAAGGTAAATATCATTATTGATGTCTTAAGGCTATAGCTTTTGGATTTGCTATAGCCTTAAGACATCACTTTAATAATAGCATTGCTATTGGATAAAGAATCAAAAGGAATATGACATTCCAGATTGTGAATGACAGTAAGTACGAGCTTTTGTTCCCATCATCGCTTTTAGCATATAGCCTGAAGCTAATCAAGGACGCAAGGGATGCTACAAGTGTTCCCAATCCTCCGATATCAACTCCATATGTGAGCGCTTTGAGGTTTGTTGCAAATGGCTCTAGAAGAATTGCAGCTGGTACATTTGAAATCACTTGCGATAGTAGTACTCCAGACAAGAGCTCGTTTGATGCAACAGCAGATCCTAGCATTACTTTGATCCTTTCGTTACTTGCAAGATTTGTCGAAAATACAAAGAAACACAAGAATGTTGCTAATAAAAGCCAATCTACATTCTTTAGAATGGATCTATCGAAAGAGACTATAAGCAACAAGAAGAATACAAGCATTGTAAGCCAAGGAATATTTGATAAAACAGCAATGAGTGTGAAGATAAAGAGACAGAAATAGAACATTCTTAATCCCTTGTTTGGTATTTCATAATCATTATCTATTCTTAGGATTATCTCATCCTTTAAATCATGCCTGAATACAAATGTTATAGCTAGGATCAAAAGGCCCAAAGATGTGCATGATAGTGGGGCCATGAATAACATGAAGGCACTACCACTTATGGATAGCTTATCAAATAGGTATAGGTTTTGAGGATTACCAAATGGAGTTAGCATTGAGCCAAGGTTTGCAGCAATTGTCTCTAGCGCTACTACACTGATAGTATATCTATCTCTTTCAGCTTTTTTGAAGATTGCAATTGTAATTGGTACAAATGCAAGGAGAGCAACATCATTTGTGATGAATGCAGATATTATAAATACAGCTATAACCAAGAATATAGATAGAACATATGGCTTTTTGATTCTTGTTGCAATCTGAATAAAAGCATCAAGCATGTGTTCTCTCTTAAAGCCCTCTAGTACTGTAAATAGCATAAATAGAAGAGCAAGTGTCTTCCAATTGATTGCTAATAATAGCTCTGGAGAGGGAGGTGTGATAATAAAGGATAATAGGGCAAAGAGAAGGGCTATGACGAACATAGCCTCTCTCTTGACGAAGGATTTGATCTTATTCATTCGTCTTTAGCTCCTCTCCCATAGGATCGAATGTTATCACTTCTGTGTTTTGAATTGCTTCATCGATTAATGCATCCATCTCCAATGCCTCAAAGTGTCTTTTAGCAACTTCCTTTACAGGTCTTGTTACAGGATGCTTAGGCGAAAACACTACACAACAATCTTCATAAGGAAGAATGCTAGTCTCGTATGTTCCAATTACTTTAGCTCTATCGATAATCTCTTCTTTGTCCATTCCAACAAGAGGTCTAAGAACAACAAGATCAGTCATGGAATCTGTGAAGTTCATTGCATCCAATGTTTGGCTTGCAACTTGTGATAGTGCTTCTCCTGTTGTCAAAGCTGTTGCTTCATGATTTTTTGCAAGCTTTGTTGCTGTTTGCATCATTGCAGCTCTGAACATCAATGTAGCTTCATCTTCATAGCCATTGTCTCTTATGTGTTCCTGTCCTTTTGTAAATGGAACGACATAAAGATTTGTTCCCTGTAAGTATGGTGCGATAAGGGATGCAAGCTTCTTAACTTTCTCAAGAGCTAGCTCTGATGTATAAGGGTAGGCATGGAAGTAGATACAATCCAGTTTTACGCCTCTCTTTGCCATTTGCACAGCTGCAACAGGGCTGTCGATTCCTCCCGAGAGAAGTAGCATACCTCTTCCCGCAGTTCCTACAGGGAGTCCTCCTACAGACTTTGTCTGGGAAGTATATAGATAAACTTCCTGTCTTATTTCGCAATATAGTGTGTAATCTGGATGATCTAGATTGACAGTTAGTTCTGGAAACTCCTCATGAACAATTTCAGCAAGTTCCATAGCCATTTGATGAGAGTTTAACTGAAAGCCTTTGTCTTCTCTTTTGACAGCGACCTTGAATGTTCCTTTTGTGCCAAAGTTAGAGGACTTTAAGATCTCTCTTGCGGTTGTTTTAATTTTCTCCAGTTCTTTTTCTGTTACAACAGCCTTTGCAAAGCCTGTGATTCCAAATGTTGTGCTAAGAGCTTTCTCTATCCTTTCATCTGGACAATCTGCATCGATATATGCAAAGATTCTTCCTTTTTGCTTTTGAATTAGTGAGTGGTATGGTCTGAGTTTAAGCTTTAGATTGTTTCTAAGCTTTTTTTCAAAGTAATCTCTATTGCCACCTTTAAGGGATATTTCACCTTCCTTGATCAAATATAGTTTTCTATCCATGTAATATTTCCTTGAATGCTTTAATTAGTTCGTTTACTTCTTCTTCCTTAGTATCTTTTGTAAGGGATATTCGAATTGCTTTTGTACTATCGTCATGCTTAATGCCCATGGCTTCCAGAATGGATTCTGTCTTTCCCTTTGCATTGTTGGAACAAGCAGAGCCTGAGGAGACACATATTCCTTTATCCATAAGCATTCTTGCAAATACTTCAGAAGGAAGCTTTGTTGCTATTGTTAGAATATATGGAGAGACGTTTTCTTCTGGAGTTAGAATCTTCATGTCCATAGCTTCAAGCTCTGATCTGATGAGTGCATTGTATTCTCTGATCTTAGGTTCTTTCTTGTCTTTCTCTTCGTACCATTCCTTAAGAGCTTCTGTGAATGCTGCAATTGCAGGAAGGTTCTCAGTCCCTCCACGCTTTCCTCTCTCTTGTCCACCTGCAGGAGCAATGGACCTGAAGCTTGCAGGATTCTTGAGATATAAAAGCCCAATTCCTCTTGGTCCATTGATCTTATGAGATGAGAAAGATGCTCCATCTACATCCCATCCTGTTAGATCCAAGTCTGTTTTTCCCAAAGCTTGTACAGAGTCTGAGAAGAATAGGATCTTGCGTCTTCTTTCGCTTTCGAACTCTCTTATTGCTTTTGCGAGCTCTCGAATGTTTTGGATTGTTCCAAGTGCGTTATTCACAGACATTATAGCAACAACCTTAGTATCTGCAGATAACTTATCTTTTACTTCATCTACTGTTACAAAGCCTTTCTTTGCCTTTAGCTTTGTAATCTTCCATCCATATTGAGTTAGTATTGGCATCCATGAAGATACCGCTTCATGTTCGATTCTAGAAAAAAGAATCTCACCTGGCTCTTGCCACAAAAGAGATGAGAAGAATTGTCCAATTGATTCTGTTGCGCCAGATGTGAACACTAGACACTCTGGTTTTACGCCTAAAATTGTTGCACATTCTTCTCTTCTTCTTTCAAGCTCTTCCTTTGCTTTCAAACCCTCTCTATGAATAGATGAAGGGTTGCCTGGAAAGTCTTGTGATGTTTTGATATAAGTCTTTGCTGCACGTTCTGATAGCTTGGTTGTAGCAGCATTGTCAAAATAGAAATCCATAACATCTATTAAACAAAATATAGAGATAATTCGCTAGTAGGATACATAGCTTTATCTCTTTTTTGATTCTTGTTCTTTTGCTTCTATTGCTGCTTGTATATAATGAAATCGTTATGGAAAAAGTATTTGATGTCACCTTGAAGGGTGGAGTAGTATCGAGCGTATATTTTTCAACTTTGTTAGAGGATCTAGAGAATAAAATCAAAAGCTATGGGGAGAATGTTATCTACGTATGTGATGACAATACTTCCAGTTTGATTAATCTTGATCCTGATAGGACTATAATCCTTCATCATGGAGAGGAAAATAAGAATAGTACTACTCTTGATAAGATTATAAAAAAAGCTCTGTCTCTATCTCTTGCTCGTGATAGCATCTTTATAGCTATCGGGGGCGGTGTTGTTTGCGATATGACTGCATTTGCATCTTCCGTGTATATGAGAGGCGCAAGAGTCGTACTTGTTCCAACCACACTTCTTGCGATGACAGATGCATCTGTTGGAGGCAAGAGTGGCATCGATTACATGGGATATAAGAACTTCATTGGTTCTTTCTATCCTGCAGAGGATATATTGATTTGCCTTGAGACATTAAAGACGTTGAATGACAAGGAATATCTATGTGGACTAGGGGAAGTGATGAAACATGCACTTCTTTCAAAAGATAGAGAGATGTTTACATTCCTAGATGAAAACAGAGACATGATCATGGCTCGTGATTTATCTTCAATGTACCAGATGGTAAAGCTTTCGTTGAGTGTAAAGAATCAATTCATTGAAGCTGACCCGGAAGAAAAGAAAGGCATTAGATCCTTTTTGAATCTTGGACACACTTTTGGTCATGCTCTTGAGACTATTACCAATTATTCAATTAGCCATGGAGAGGGGGTTGCATGGGGCGTAAAGAAAGCCCTTGCTATTAGCTATAAGAAAGGTCTTTGCCAAGACTCTTTCTATTATGATTGCATCAATCTTATTGATAAATATCCTTTTAATATCAACATAGATATTACAAAAGATGAGATTCCTACATTCTTGACTGCAATATCTAAAGATAAGAAAAAAAGCAAGGGTAGTGTGAAGTTTGTTCTTCTTAAGGATTTTGGACAGCCTGTACTTCTTCCTTTGTCAGATGATGAGATAATATCTGTACTATAAATAAAAATGTATGCACCTTATTCAGATGCATACATTTAGTATGTTTATCTAACAAATGAGATAGATCAATGTTGTTCTACAAAACCTTCTGATGCTCGATAATTAGCTAGGCATTCAATTAGTCTTGCACTTAAGCCCCAGTTCTTTTTTCTAATCGCCATTTCTTCCTCTGTAGGATTACAATAGTCATCAAGGTAATTCCAGACAAGGTTTCCATCATATGAGAAATCTTTTTTTGTCTCTTCGCAGTGCTTTTTCATTTGCTCAATATATTTCTCAGGAAGATACAAATATAAATAGTTCTTTGATTCATCGTATCCAAAATAGATTCTATCACAGTCTTCTATAATATTTCCATTTTCATCCTTAAGAAGACCTGCGCGATACATATTAGGTTTATACAATGACGGTACATTGTCTTTAAAAGAATCAATATTACGAGTGACATCTATCACATTAAGAATGGTATCTACATCTGTGGATTTTGGTTCAATAAAACCATATTTATCAGTGCATTCCTTGATTAAAGCACCAATAGTTCCGTTTTTATATGCCTTTAGTAGTTCGTCTTTTTTGACTCCATAGTATGTTTCAAAATACCAAATCATTGCTTCGCTGCTACTGTCTATTCCACTTCCACTGAAATAAATGTATCGTACGATTTTGGGCATGACAATATGTACAGTTATGTCATTATTGTATGAAATATTTACAGGTTCTTCAAAATACATAAATGTTTTTGGAGCCTTTTGATTTCCATCTTTATCAATATATTTGTTACCAACATCTGTTTTGAACGCATATGTTTTATTTACAGCATCTTCATTTGCATATGATTTTTTCTAAAATCCAGCAACATCCTTGCTATTTGGAATCACAAGACCGTCTTTGTTTAGAAACAGTTGCCATAATGCTGATGGCCAATCATTTGTGATCATATTCAAGTCTTTGTTGTAGTATGTCTTCATATACCACCAGAAAGGATTTCCTGATAGAGGATTTATGCCATTTCCTTCTTTATAAATCTTAGGAATAATATTTGGAACATACAAAACATAATTGAATGTCATTCCATAATCAGTTTTTTGGTCTTCACCTAAGTATTCTAGATAAAAAGCGTTTGGATATTCGAACTGGTTGTTTTCGGAGTCATAGAGATACTTGAAACAAGAATCTTCATTGTAAAGGCCTTCGAAATGATACTTTAATAATACATCATGAATCTTTAGATTATCCAAGACTCCTTCGACTGATCTTGTTGTGGGGTTTCCATTTTCATCAACATTAGAAATCAAGATAAGACGATCTCCTTTGTTGATATCTGCATCAGGAGAGCAGGATATTGCCAATAAAAGTGCGATTGAAATCAATAGGATAACGCTGAAGATAGTTCGACGCTTCATTATAATCCCCCTTTAATAATGTTTGTCGTGTCTAGAGATAGTTTAGCACTAATTGAATTGTGCTTAAAGCTTTGATTCTAACAAAAAGGTTCTTCAAATCCTTTCTGTGGACTAGAAGAACCTTATTGCTATGCATCAATTGTCTTTTCAATTTCTGTAAGCTTCTTGCTACATTTCTTTCTGATTTTATCTTCACTCTTGTCGAGAGTATCGAGAATAGTTGCAAGAGAGTACATCGTTTCTCTTGCTGCAGATTCTAGTGATACAAATGGAATAAGAGAGTACTTATCATCATTGAATTTCAAGCCTAGGAAAGAGAACTCGTTTTTCTTTGTAGCGTATGGCTTTAAGGATAGCGATACGTAGTTCAAGAGTTTATCTGAGTCACACTTTTCTAGAGTGACATAGCCTTTTGGTTTACGTGTGATAATTTCGCGTGTTCCCTTCAATAGCTGTAGTTCTTTTCCAATATCCCTTGTCTGGAAAGTTTGCTTTGATATGTATTCGCCCATGCAGAGTCTTAGCTTTGCATTCGATCTATCAGAGATGGTGAATAGCTTCTTGATAGGAACAAGATAGCATTCCTTTCCGTTGATGGTTCTCTTGAATCTTTCAAGATATTTTGCATCTTCTTTTGCTTGTCTCTTAGACTCTTTACTGAATCTTTCTTCTTCCTTGCGCTTATTAAAGCCTGTCTTGTTGAGAGATGAAAGGATAGTTGGGTCGATTTTCTGAAGCCATTCAGCTTTTAGTGGAGATACTGTGCGCGCATACATTTTTGATGTTTCGACAATCTCGCCTGCTAGAATATATTCAGGAGTATTTCTGAACCAAGCAGAACCTGGATGGATCATGATCCTATCTGCAGTTGTTGTTCTGAATGAATATCTGTCTACACGCTTGCAGACATATTGTCTTAAGCCTGCGGCTAGACAGCAGAAATATTCTGAGATGTTTCCTCCATCAGAAAGAGGTATACCTTCTTCAGATACTATCTGTTCAAGCTGTCCTTTGATGTTAACGATCTCATCCATGGTTTGCATATCGAGATAGTGCATTGTACAGAACTGTTCTTTTTCTTTCTTATCAACAATTACAGTATAGGCTTTGTACAGCGTTAGCATTGATACAAAGTCTCCATATGTCTTGTTGCTCATTGCATGATGAACATCTCTTGCGATAAGCTCTTCTCCTGGAGGGAGAATGTAAGGAGACTTTGTTGATAGAAATGCAACTGCAGTAATTACATTTGATATAACTGCAGGGTAGTTGATGATAGCTTCAACGATAACTCTCGACAGTCTTGGTAGAAGAGGGAACTTGATCATCATCTCTCCAATGTGAGTAAGGTGATGGTTCTCTTCTATTGCACCAATCAAGATCAGTGTCTCTTCTGCAGATTTCAAAGCACTCTTCATTGGCTTTGTGATAAATGGAAAAGTCGCTGTATTGTAGATACCAATTTCGCTCATCCTCAAAACTACTTCTGCTAAGTCTGAGTGTAGGATTTCCTCTTCTGAGAACTCTGGTCTATTTTGATAGCTTTTTTCTGAGTATAGTCTGATGCACTTTCCACTAGCTGTTCTTCCTGCTCTTCCTTTTCTCTGATCTGCAGATGCTCTTGAGATATTCATAGGAAGAAGAGCAGATGTGAAGTTCTGCTGATTGTAGAAGTTAATCTTTGCCATACCAGAGTCAATGACTGTTCTGATGCCATCGATCGTTAGGGATGTTTCTGCAATGTTTGTTGATACTACAACTTTAGTCTTTCCTTTCTCTGTCTTGGTAAAGACTTTGTCCTGTTCTTCTTTAGACAGTCGCCCATAGAGAGGGTATATCTGCAAAGATTTTGCAATGTCTGAGTAATATAGGTACATCAAGCAATTCTTGATGTCAGCTTCTCCTGGAAGGAATACTAGAACATCCCCTCCGTTTGGATCTTGATGAGCTTCTTTTACAAGAGAGACTATCTTCTCAAAATAAAGTTCTTCTGTATCCCTTGTTAGCTTTTGAGGAATGTATCTTACTTCTACTGGATATGGGTGTCCTGATATTGAAATAATTGGGGCACCTGAGAAGAAATCAGAGAATGTCTTTGTGTTGATGGTTGCTGAGGATATTATGATCTTCAGCTCTGGTCTCTTTTGGGAGATTTCTTTCAATAGTCCCAAAATGAAGTCGATGTTAAGGCTTCTTTCATGAGCCTCATCAACCATGATGACAGAGTATTTTGATAGAGTAGGGTCTGCTTTGACTTCCTGTAGCAATATTCCATCTGTCATGATCTTGATTCTGGTTTCGGGAGTGGATGTGTCTAGAAATCGCATCTTGTAGGCGCAATATGCTCTCTCGTCCTTGATTTGCTTCTTGATGAATTCGCAAACGGAAAGAGTTGCGATGCGCCTAGGCTGTGTGATGCCGATGATTCCCTGTTTATCATAGCCAGCTTCTTGTAAAATCAAGGGAATCTGGGTTGTTTTTCCAGATCCCGTTGGGCTTTCTACTATGATAGTTTGGTTTTTATCCAAAGCATCAAGGATATCTTGCTTATGTTGATAAACAGGTAAATCCAAAAATGAAATCAAGCGTTAACTTCCTTTGCAACATCTTCGATAGCCTTGAAAGTCTTGGCTTCTCTTGTTGCATGATTCTTTAAGACATACTCGCCATCCTTGAACGAAAGTGAGTATGGGATTCTGTTTTTCTCTGCATAGTCGAAGATCTGTTTCATCTTCTTCTCTGGAGCAAGGTATACATCTGTCTTGACGCCATTGTCTCGGAGTGTGAATGCACTCTTCATTGCTAGCGCTGTATCCTCAGCTCTGTGAATGATCAAGAGATCTGCTGATGCAGTGTTATTCAACAGTGGGCTCTTTAGTTCCTCGAGTCCTGCTAAGAGTCTATCGATTCCGATAGATGAACCAACTCCAGGAAGCTTTTCCTTTGTATATAGGCTAGCTAGGTCGTTATAGCGTCCGCCAGAGCAAACAGATCCAATTGATGGAAGCTTGTCTAAGAATGTCTCATATA
Source organism: uncultured Spirochaetales bacterium (assembly GCA_934276485.1). Lineage (GTDB taxonomy): Bacteria > Spirochaetota > Spirochaetia > Sphaerochaetales > Sphaerochaetaceae > Ornithospirochaeta. Next base: position 56,619 of record CAKQTE010000095.1, read on the forward strand.
CAATACCTGTGTAGTAGTCCAATCCTCTTGTAATAGATGGGTCAAGCATGAAGTGCTTTTCAATGCCAACAGCTTTCAACAACTCGTAGATTTCCTTGACTCTTTCAGAACTTGGGCATGGGCCACCTGCTAGAGCTTCCAACTCTTCTAGTGTTTCTTCAAAGCTCTTGCCATTTCCTGCTGTGATATATTCAAGAATCTTCTTTGCCTTTGCCTCATCAGATGAGATCTCTGTAAGGATAGAGAGAACTTCCTCCTCTCCAATCTTTCTTAGTTTATCGACAGCGCGAAGAATATCCACGGATTTATCCAATAGGCCAAGCTTTTCCAAGAATGTGTTAAACAGTCCTCTGTGTGATAGGTGGAATGTGTAGCCATCGATTCCAAGAAGTCTGAATGAGTTATACATCATTGATAGGATTTCGAAATCTGCTTCTGCGTTATCGACTCCAACGATATCGAAATCACATTGAATGAACTCTCTGTATCTGCCTTTTTGTGGCTTTTCACCTCTCCAAACCTTGTTGATATGATAGCGCTTGAATGGAATTGCAAGCTCTGCTGAGTGAGATGCTAGAAAGCGTGCAAAAGGAACAGTGAGATCGAATCTCATTGCTACTTCTCTTCCTCCATTATCCTCAAAGTGGAATACCTGCTTATCTGTCTCTCCGCCACCTTTTCCCAAAAGAACGGATGTGTACTCCAATACAGGAGTGTCAATAGGAACAAAGCCATAGGATGAAAATCCATCTTCCAAGACTCTGATGATCTTTTTCTTAGGAATCTCCTCATATGGGAGACTATCTCTGAATCCTTTTAGGATTACTGGTTCAATCATAAAAACGCCTCTGAATTACAATTAATTACGTATCAATAAATAGATTACACTTTTTCTTTCGTTATGTGAATTGAGATGTTTCCACTCGTTGTTTTTATGCTCGTTTGACAACTGCATGTTTACCTCTGAATGCAATACCTATATTTATAATGGATGCAATGCATTTGTCCTTCATCTCTGCTTCGTATTTCTTCTCATCTATTTGACTTAGAGCTTTCTCTGCCAATGAATCCAAATCCACATTGGGATCTCTTGTGTGTTTGAACTCGAATATGAATCCAGGAAGTCCTTTTGTTAAAGGTGATAATTGTATATCGAAACGACCTAAGCCTGACTCTCTATTTGAGCGTACTTGATAGCGATTTCCCAATACTGCGCATAGTCCAAGCATCATCCCATGATAGAAGCTTTCATTTGCGCCATCGATAGATGAAATGCTTTTTAGCATGAAGTTTTCTAATAGTGATTGAAGTTTTTCTTCGTCATTCGAAAAGATGGCTTGACTTATTGAAATTGAGATGCCATTTTGATTGGTCTTATTAAGAACTTCCTTATCGTAGACAAATGCAATTTCCTTGTTTGGAATTTCAACATCACACATGAAGTTGCCATCATTTTGAGGATATATCGAGACAGTCTTCAAGTACCCTGCAACAAGTAAGAAGCTATATATGTTATATGGATTATTTTGAACTTCTGGATATATCACACTAGTGTCGATATATGTTGTGATTTTGTCTCCCGAGAGTAGTTTATATAGTCCTTCTGAAATATCGTCAGTAGCTGTTGCAATAATCTCTCCAATGATTTCATTGCTGCCTGTTGATAGCCAAAATGCTTTTGGAAAGCAATTGTCTCCAATGTAGTTCAAAACAGACCATGGATTGAAGATCTCTGTTGACCCAAATCGATATCCATCATACCACTGGCAAACTTCCAATGTCATTAAGTTAAGCTTTTGACACTGAAAAGAGACTGAAAAAGGCAATATATGGACCAAAAATTCATATGTTGCCTATTATTTTTGTGAATTTAATTATATCGTTTCTATACAATTATGATAT
>CAKQTE010000096.1 GCA_934276485.1 uncultured Spirochaetales bacterium
TCGAGCGAAACTAAATGCTGATGTTCTCATGAATATCGAAGTACAACTCCCTGATATTAAAGAACAGAATCAACTAGGAGATTTGTTCACACATCTCGATACCCTTATCACCCTTCATCAGCGTAAGTGTGATCAATTAAAGACAATCAAGAAGGCTCTTCTGCAGAAGATGTTTCCAAAATCTGGTTCTAGTGTTCCAGAGGTTAGATTTAAAGGATTTAGTGACGCTTGGGAACAGCGTAAATTAAATAGCGAGGTTACTTCTATCGACACCGGAAAGAGTAAATTTACTTTAAACGCATTAGGTGAATATGAAATTCTAGGTTCTACATCTGTTATAGGCTATGACAATACTTATGATTATGAGGGCGATTTCCTGCTTACCGCTCGAGTTGGTGCGAATGCGGGTACCTTATATAGACATTCAGGGAAGGTCAAAATAAGTGATAATACAGTGTTCATTCAAGGAAATCAGTTAGATTTCATATACTACGCTCTACTCAATTTTGATATAAAGAAGCTTTCTTTTGGAACAGGGCAGCCTCTGGTTAAGGCAAGTGAATTGAAAGATCAGAAACTACAAATGCCTTCATCTCAATTAGAAAGAGAAAAAATGGGGCGATGTTTCTGCAAGATCGACAACCTTATCACCCTTCATCAGCGTAAGCAATTAACTAATAAAATGAAATATACATACAAAAAGGGGAAATGGAATGTTAATTGAAACACAAACAGAAAAAAAACTGATTGAGAGTTTAACTCAAGAAGATTCGCAATGGACATATAGACCTGATCTTAGAACAGAAGAAGACTTGTGGATGAACTTTAAGAAAATCCTCGAAAATAATAATAGGGATAAACTTAATGGAGAGCCACTGTCAGATACTGAATTTTTGAGAGTTAAAAACCAAGTAGTTAGTACTAGTTTTTATGATGCGGGAATGAAACTGCAAGGGGAGAATGGTGTTTTCTATGTAAAGATAGAAAGAGAAAATAAACCAGTTATCCTTACTGTTTTTGATAGTCATATGAAAACAGGAGGATCTTCTGTTTATGAAATAATCAATCAATATAATGCTTTTGCAGATTCTGAAGAAGGGTCTATTAACAAGAATCGACGCTTTGACCTTTCATTTTTATTCAATGGATTGCCATTGATCCATATGGAATTAAAGAATGGCAAAAATGCATCTTATCTAGAGGCTTTCTACCAGATTCAGAAATATATTAGAGAAGGGCATTTTAAGGGAATATTTTCTTTGGTGCAGATGTTTATTGTCTCTAATGAGGTTCAAACCAAATACATTGCTGCAAATGAGAATATGCACAAAGAATTTTTGACATCATGGACAGAAGAAGATGATCCAGATAAAAGTGTTTCTGATTTATTTGAGTTTTCAAAGAAAGTTTTGAGAATACCTGAAGCTCATGAAATGGTCACAGACTATTGTCAGTTGGAAGCTATGAATCGAAAGCTCATATTGTTACGTCCATATCAGATTCTGGCAATTAAAGCTATTAGAAGAGCATATCAGCAACAGCAGTCTGGATTTATATGGCATACAACTGGTTCTGGTAAAACATTAACTTCGTACAAAGCCTCTAGAAACATGTTGCTTGATATCCCAATGCTTGATAAAACTCTATTCTTAATCGATAGGCGAGACTTGAATGAGAAGACAAATACAGATTTCAAATCTTATGCCGATAATGATTCCATTGTTCTTTCAGATACTCAAAGTACGTCTGATTTGGAGAAGAAACTAAAATCTGATAGACGTGAAATGATTGTAACCACAATTCAGAAATTACAAACACTTTGTAGAAAAATGGATTCTGGTGTGATGAAGGAATCCGATGTAAAAAAGATAATCAGTAAACATGTAGCGTTTGTTGTTGATGAGTGTCACAGGACTGTTACAAAAGAAACTCAAAATGGCCTTAATAACACATTCAAAAATCATATGTGGTATGGTTTTACAGGTACGCCTATTTTTAAAGAAAATATTGGTGGATTAAATGCTACAACAGAAGATCTGTATGGAAAACCACTTCATATATATACTATCAAGAATGCTTTGCATGATAAATCTGTTCTTGGATTTCAAGTTGAAAGGAAGGGGCCTGCAAATCTGAAAGAAGATGAAGATGGTAATAACATAAATGAGGATCTTTCGGTTTACGATTCCAAAGAACATATGTTAGGTGTTTTGGATGTGATTCTAAACAAATCAGCAGAAAAGCTGGGGCTTGATAATGGATCCGGTAAGACATATGAAGCGATTTTAACTGTGGGCAGTATAGCAAGGGCCCAGAAGTATTATGAACTTCTTATGTCAGTTAAAAGTGGTAAGGAAACATTAAAGATTGACGAGAAAATAACCAAAAAATATCCAGATTTCCCTAAAGTAGCAGTTACTTATTCTCTTGTGGAGAATCAAGAAGAGAGTTCGGTAAATAGGGATAAAATGGATGTTTCTGTAATCGATTATAACAAGATGTTTGGTACACACTTTACTGTTGAGAACATCAATGATTACAACGATAACCTTACTGAAAGATTTTCGAGGAAAAAAGCGGAGTATATATCAAGAACTGAACAATTGGATCTTGTAATTGTTGCAGATAGGCTTCTAACTGGATTTGATGCACCATCTCTATCAACAATCTACATAGATAGACAACCAATGGCTCCTCATAAACTCATTCAGGCTTTCTCAAGAACTAATAGATTGTATGATAAGAACAAGAAAGTTGGCTATGTTGTAACATTTCAGTCTCCTGGAAGCTTTAAAAATGCAATTGATAATGCTCTTGAATTGTTTACTCTTGGAGGAACAGGCGAAGTTGTAGCTCCAAGTTTTGGAGAAATAGAAAATCAATTTAAGGATGCTATGTTGAAACTTAGGAATATAGCGCCAACTCCAAATGATTGTGCTAAATTTGTTGCAGACAATTCAAAGAAGAAACGCTATTGTTTTGCATTCCAAAGATTCGATACCTTGTTTGCTCGAATAAAGGGATATATCGAATGGAATGAGAAGGATTTAGAAAAGGATTATGAATTAAGTCTTGATGATTATAAAAAATATGTTGGATGGTATCAGAATTTTATTGATGAGTTGAAAGATCCTGCAAATCCTGATGGTGGTGGAGATGAACCAGGAGAACCAAAACCGGAAATTGACTACGTATTGCAATCATATGGTAGAGAGAACATTGATTATCTTTACATACTTAGATTAATCCAAGCTCATACTAGGGATGCTCTATCTGATCTTGATGAAAATAAGCAAAAGGAGAAAATCGAAGAGATTGATAATCTAATCAATACAATGGAGCAACAAAATCCAAAGGTAGGCCTACAACTAAGGATTCTTTGGAATAATGTAAAGCAGGATCCTTCAAGCTATAGAGATAAAGATATCGTTCAAATATTCGAACAAATGAAAGACCATGCAATTGATGAAGCTCTTCATAAGGTCTCAGATGAGATGTGTTTAAATTATGATGATGTTAAGTATGCATCAGAACAATATATGGAAGTCCATGAAAACAATATTCCATATATTGATCAAATTCAAAAAAACTCCAATCCAAGTGAATATTGCAAGAAAACCGGTAAAGAGTTGAAACGATTGATGTACTACGGAGAAGTGAAGAAAAAGCTTCAAGATGTTTTTAGGGAGGATGTGATTCCGTATAGAATAGATGACTGATTGTTTATACTGACAATAGCATATTGTCTTGTTTGATAAGCATTCTGGAAAAAGAATAGGAATTGGACGACTAATTAAGAAAGACTAATTTGACATTCTCAAATTTTAGGTCGAAGTGGAGTTGAGAAGAAATAATTATCTACGATTTACATCAACTCCACTTGTTCTGATTTTGTCTGTACCTTTTCTATGGCATTCCTTCTACGAGCATATCGCAGCTTGTTTCTTTCATTATAGAACTCACTTCAAAAAAAGTCCCCAAAGCCTTTCTTTGGGGAGTGTGTTTATCTTTCGTTTAGAGGAAGAACCTCTCTTTGTTCTTGTCCTGTATATACCTGTCGTGGTCGTCCAATCTTCTGATATGGATCATGTTTCCATTCTAGATAGTGAGCTATCCAACCTGGAAGGCGCCCCATGGCAAATAGAACAGTGAACATCGATACAGGAATGCCCATGGCATGGAATGTGATTCCTGTATAGAAATCAACGTTAGGATAGAGATTTCGCTCTATGAAATAGTCATCGTGTGTTGCTTTTTCTTCTAGTTCCATTGCCAAATCCAAAAGAGGGTCACTCTTTGTTGTAACAGAGATGACTTCCTGACATAGCTTTTTAGCAATCTTTGCTCTTGGATCAAATGTCTTGTAGACTCTGTGTCCAAAGCCTGAAAGCCTGAATGGATTGTTCTTGTCCTTAGCTCTATTGATGATTTCCTCAGGAGTAAGCTTTTCCAAGATCATCTTATTAAGCATATCCATTACAGCTTGGTTTGCTCCACCATGCTTGGAGCCCCAAAGAGCACAGCAACCAGCTGATACTGATGCATATAGGTTTGCCTCCGATGAACCAACAAGACGAACTGCGGATGTTGAACAGTTCTGTTCATGATCTGCATGAAGAATCAACAATTGGTTGAGAGCCTTAACATGAACAGGGTTAGGAGTGTAGTTGTTTACAGAAGAGTAGAACATCATGTTCAAGAAGTTTGCGCAATATGAGAAATTGTATTGAGGGTCCACATAATCCAAACCATTCATCTGTCTATAGGTGAATGCTGCAATTGTTCTCATCTTTGATAGTAGCCTAGTGACAGTAAGGTCAATGTTCTCTTCAGGATCTCTATCGGTCATCTCTGGGTAGAACGCAGAAAGAGATGCAACCATTGCAGACAAGATTCCCATTGGGTGTGCATCCGGCGGATATGCTCTGAAGAACTCCTTCATGTTAACATGCAGTAGAGAGTGCTTGTTTAACATCTCTTGATAGCGAGCACGCTCCTCGAGGTTTGGAAGATATCCCTTTATAAGAAGGTGTGCAACTTCAATGAAGTCACATTTCATTACCAAGTCTTCGATATCATAACCACGATATCTAAGGATGCCTTTCTCTCCATCAATATAGCAGATGGAAGACATACAGGAGCCTGTGTTAACAAAGCCTGGATCATATGTGATATATCCAGTGGAGCTTCTTAGCTTTGATATATCAATGCTTTTGTCTCCCTGGTTATCTATGATGATATTTGTCTTGAAAGACTTTCCATCATCAAGGATGATAGTTGCTGCATTTTCCTTTATTATCATAGTACCTCCTTGCCAGAGAGTTTCTCGATTGCCTTAACAAGTGCCTGTGTTCCATTCTTGCCCATGCCTTGGGCTTGGATAGCAAGGTATAGTTGCTTTGTAAGAGATAGGGATGGCAGCGCGAGTCCCATTCTCTCGCTTTCTTCAAGTGCAATTGACATGTCTTTGATAAAGTGATCGATCATGAATCCTGGATTGAAGTTGTGTGCAATTACGCGGGGCGCAAGATTGTCCAGTGTCCAGCATCCTGCTGCGCCTTTTCGTATGCAACCTACCATCTTCTCTATATCCAATCCTGCAACAGCACCATATACAAGAGATTCAGATACTCCTGCCATTGTGCCAGCAATTACGATTTGATTGCACATCTTGGTGTGTTGCCCGGATCCAACTCCTCCCATATGGGTAACATTCTTTCCCAATACTTCGAAGTAAGGCATAAGACGATTGATATCATCATCAGATCCTCCGCACATGATGGTCAATGTTCCATTTTTTGCCCCTACATCTCCTCCTGATACTGGAGCATCAACAAGAGTTGCACCATATTTTTCAAGTTCCTTTGATATCTCGATATCCAAGGATGGCTTGGTTGTAGTCATATCACAAAAGAGTTGACCTTTTCTTGCACCTTTTACAAGGCCTTCATCTGAAAGGTATACCTCTCTAACATCCTTAGGGTATCCAACGATTGTGAAGATAATGTCTGCCCTCTGACTGACTTCCTTGGGGCTTGAACAGAATATTGCACCCCTTGCAATAAGGGATTCTGCCTTACTTTTTGTGCGTGTGTAGATAAACATGTTTTCACACTTATCCATGAGATGAGAACACATTGGTTCTCCCATTACACCAGTACCAATAAAACCAAGATTCAACATATTGAGAATATACATCTTAAATTGCAATTATTAAACACAATTATTATAATCAATTTAAGAATATTTAAGAGGCGATAAATGATTGACGAGCATACTCCGGATGAGGAAATTGTTGATATTTCAGAATTCTTCAAGATGTTTTCAGACCCAACAAGACTGAAGATTCTATACCTTTTGGATGTAAAGGGCGAAGTTGGAGTAGGTACAATTGCTGAGATTCTGAATATGAGCCAATCTGCTATATCACAACAATTGAAGGTCCTTAGATCTTCAAGATTGGTCAGATTCAAAAAAGATGGAAGGAATATCATATATCGCTTGTCAGACGATCACATTCATAGGATTCTCACTCTTGGACAAGAGCACTATGAAGAGCTTCTAAACTAGAGCTTTATACTTGTCGATTATCGCTCTCATCGGTAGTCCTACAACAGTAGTCCAGTCGCCATCTATTGATTCTAGAAGTGTGTATCCAGTCTTCTGGAATCTGTATGCACCCGCAGCTCCCATGGATTCTCCTGTTAGAATATATTTGTCGATCTCTTCATCTGATAGCGCTTTGAAATTCACATCTGCACTATCTGTAAAGTAGATATTCCCTATATTAGGGATATACATGCCTATGGATGTAAGAACGCTTTGTTTTCCTCCAGATTGGAAACACAGCATAGATCTTGCATCGTCCTCGTCTATGGGCTTTCCCATAAGCTTTCCATCCTTGAATACCAGAGTATCAGCAGCGATTGCAATCAATTCAGGTTGGAATGAAGAAGATGATAGATATGAGCCAAGCTTGTTCTTGACTATACGCTCCACAGATCCTATTGGGTCTCTATCATCACGCACTTCGAGAATATCTGGTTTGAATGTCAGCGTTCTTGTTCCACCAGCTTCGATCAGGGCTTTTCTATTTGGAGAGGAGGATGCGAGCATCAAGGTAGGGAAGATGGATGAGAATTCAAGCTGTAGGCTTGTTGGTTCAATTATCTTCTCCATATTCTTCCTCCATCTCTGTTGTCTTTTCCAGCCAAAGCTCTTCGATACTAGATAGCCTTTCTTCTGTCTTTTCTTTCTCATCATTGAGCTTTGTGATCTTCTTTACATCTGAGTAGTTTTCACTAAGTGCCATATCTGCATTTATCTTGTCGAGTTTAGCATTTAGCTCATCCATCTCTTTTGTAATCTTGTCAATCTCTCGTTGCAATGCTTTCTGGGCATTTCTCTTTTCCTTTGATTGCTGATAAGAGCTATTTGTGATCTGAGGTTTTTCCTCGTTTTTTTTCTCTTGGGCTTTCTGTATCTCCCATTGAGCTTCCTTCTCTTCAAGCTTGAACTCGAAGTAATCGTAATCACCTTCAAAGAACTCAGGACCGTTTTCTGATACATAGAGAATTCTTGTTGCAAGGGATTTGATGAAGTGTTTGTCGTGGCTTACAACGATAACCGTTCCTTCATATGAATCAATTGCTTTTGCAAGCATTTCCTTTGCATTGATGTCCAAGTGGTTTGTAGGCTCATCCAACAGAAGTAGGTTGGATGGATGAAGAAGTATCTTCAACAGCGCAAGGCGGGATTTTTCGCCGCCAGAGAGAACCTTGACGCGCTTGAAGACATCGTCATCAGAAAAGAGGAATGAGCCAAGCATGGATCTTAGTCTAGGTTGGTCTGAGACTGTTGCAACTGTTTCCAGCTCCTCAAGAACAGTATTTTCTGGATTGAGTGTATTCTCAGTGTCCTGTGCAAAGTATCCTTTGACAACACCAGCGCCATCTATGATGGAGCCAGTGTAATCAGAATCAACCCCTGCAAGCATTCTTAGTAGAGTTGACTTTCCAGCTCCATTTCTTCCTGTGATAGCCAGTCTCTCCTTCTTCTTTACAAGAAATGAGAAATCATCATATAGAACCTGCGCCCCATATGCTTTATGAAGGCCTTCGACTTTTAGCACGTCGTTACCGGAGTGTGGGGCAGGAGGGAAGCTGAATGATAGCTTTTTGAGGTGTCCTGGAATTTCAATGATCTCAACCTTATCGAGCTGTTTGATCCTTGATTGAACTTGCTTTGCCTTTGTTGCTTTATATCTGAATCTCTCGATGAAATCTTCCGTCTTTTCAATCTCTTCCTGCTGTCTTTTGAAAGCTTTCTCCAAAGCTTCGATCTCGTCTTCTCGTGTCTTCAGGTATTTTGTGTAGTTTCCTTGGTAACGAGTGAGTCTACCTTGGAATAACTCATATACTTCATCGACAAGAACATCCAGAAAATCCTGGTCGTGAGATACGATCATCAAGCCACCCTTGAAGCTTTTCAGATAGTGCTCTAGCCATGTAAGTGCCTCGATATCGAGATAGTTGGTAGGCTCATCAAGAAACATGAAATCTGGGTTCTCGACCAGGATACGTGCAAGAGCAACTCTCATCTGGTATCCACCGGAGAACTCGGATGCGGGACGAGTAAAGTCAGATACCTTGAAGCCCAAGCCCTGCAATATCTTCTCGATTCTGCCTTTTCTGTCATAGTATCCAGAATCAAGCAATAGTTCATGAAGCTCCGAAAGGTTCTCTGCCGCTTTTAGCGCCTCATCTCCACCTTTTTGTGTCTTCTCTTCCAGAATTGCAATTTGATTCTTGATCTCATCGAATCTGCTATAGCCTTCTTCTGCTGCATCATAGATTGATTTGTTAGGTAGTACGATATCTGACTGAGGTAGATATGAAACACGAGCATCTTTAGTAAGCGATATCTTCTTGCTGTCTGCCTGCATCTTATCTGTAAGAACCTTCAATAGAGTGGACTTTCCTGAGCCATTGGCTCCTGCTAAGGCAGCTCTTGTTCCTTCTTGCATGTTAAATGATACATTCTTGAGTATTTCTCTCTCTCCAAAGGAAAGAGTTACATCCTGTACTTGGTAGGTTTTCAAAATATAATCCTCTATGTTGCAGTATTTTTAATGACAAGCTATCATGAAAATAGCAAAATGTGCTTTGCTATTCAAGGAGACAGAATCTAATGATTTGTTATACGCTCTCAGAACACACACTCAGAGGATGCCAAGAGCAAGTAGAGAAAAACAGAGAGTACATCGATATTTGTGAGCTAAGAGTGGATTTATTGGATCCAGAGGAACAGCAAAAGGCATATTTGTTTCCTTCTCTTGTAGATATTCCAGTAATCCTTACACTAAGGCGTGTTCAGGATGGTGGAAAGTGTACACTAGGAGAAAAGGCTCGTAGAACCTTGCTGCTAGATTGTTTGCAGGGTGACTTTGCCTATGTGGATATCGAGTGTGATGTCAAGAAAAACGATGTCGAGACATATGCTCGCGCTCATGGAGTGAGAATCATTCGTTCCCTTCATGATTTTGAAGGTATTCCAGATCAGATATTCTCAAAGATCCAGAAACTTGCAGAGAAGGGAGACATCGCAAAGGTTGCTGTCACTCCCCATAATATTTCAGATGTTCTTACAATATTCAGAATAAGTGAAGAAGTCACAGGTGTTGACAAAATTGTAATTGGAATGGGTGCGTGGGGACTATGTACCAGGATTCTTTACAAGCGTCTTGGTTCATATCTGACATTTGCAAGCGATGACGAAATTGCTCCAGGACAGATCAGCGCAAAGGATCTTAAGAAGATATATAGAGCCGATAAGCTGAACATGAATACATCCATCTATGGCATCATTGGAAACCCTGTTTTGCATACATCTTCTCCATTTATCCATAATCCAGGATTTGAAGCAATTCACTTCAATGCTGTATATGTTCCATTCTTGGTTGATAATGTAAGATCTTTCTTCGCTTTTGCAGAGTATTTGAGGTTAAGGGGATTTTCGGTAACAATTCCATTCAAGGCAGATGTCCTGAGCTATCTTGGAAACATAACAAGGGAAGTAAAGCAGATTGGTGCATGCAATACCGTTGTGAGAGTTCCTAATATGTGGAAGGGAATCAACACGGATTACTATGGTTTCTTGGCTCCTATTGAAAAGGATCTTGAATCAGGAAGAATCAAGAATGCACTTGTTGTTGGAGCAGGAGGGGCCTCGCAGGCTATCGTATGGGGACTTAGAAACAGAGGCGTCAATGTCGTTATTCTAAATAGAACCATTTCCCATGCACAGCGTCTTGCAACTCTTAACAGATGTGAATATGACACACTTGCAAATGCCAAAAAGTATGAAGGCAAGGTAGATCTTGTTGTACAGACTACCAGCCTTGGCTTATATCCAGACTTTGACGTCAGTCCAATTGGAGACTTTGAGTTTACTGGCAATGAGATAGCCTATGACATTATCTACAAGCCTAAGATGACAAAGTTCTTAAGGGACGCAGAGGCAAAAGGCTGTGAGCTACATTATGGCGAAGAGATGCTGATGGAGCAGGGGAAGCTGCAATTTGAAGCATTTACTGGTTATCACTATCCAAGAGGGATAGAGGTTCAGCTATAACATATTCTGGAAGTATTGCAAGCTTCCAGATTTTATCTATATTGCGTGTCCCTATATTGGTACTTACATAGCTAGCGTCATCATCTTTTGTGATTGAAGTTGGTTTATATACTTCAATGTTGTCATCCATGTCGATAGCAATTACAGTCTGCTCGTCTTTGATAGCATCTTGCATCATCCTCATTTTTTCCTGATAGAACAATCCTTCGACAAACAATAAAGGTGCGCTATCGATAACACCTAGTGATATAAGAGTCTTCTCGACAGGAGAAGAATGCAATGCAATCATCTCTTTGATTCTTTCGCTATCATATTTAATCTCTCTTTCTCTAGATAGAGCTTTGATGTTCCTTGTCTCTATAAATGGATATGAAAGAGGAAAGTCTGTAAATACAGGGCCTATTGTGGATCCAAGCATATCGTAGCCTGAGTATGTTAGAATCTTTCTCCATTCCTCTTCCGTGTCAGGATTCATGATAAACACATTGCTAGCAGGCTTTGAGAGAATGTGTATTTGCAGAAGAGGGAGATTGTCCAGTATTCGAGAGTTCTTCTCATTCACTACCAGTATCAAGGCTCTCTGGACAATGATGGATTTATATTGTTCATACCAGCTTTCGATTCTTGCTTTGATAGTTTCAGGAACACCATATTGGGTAATGCTATCAAGAAGAGTGATAATATCTGATGGTGTATAGTTCATCGAAAATGCAGCACGCATTGTATTCTTGTCTATAAGCCATTGTGTGATGATGTCTGTTTTTATTGGCTTCAAAAACAGGAATAGAGGGTGAGGTGAGAATCCTGCATATGAAAGTGTATAGTCCGATGAGAGTATTGGCTTTTCTTTCTCTTCCGCATCTAGCTCATAGCCCTCGAATCCATCCTCGTCAGAGTAGATGATTGCTAAATCAAACAACGACTCTTTGATACTTTTCAAGTCAAAGCCAGTAATGGCCTGGATAAGATTGAATGCAGAATCGAGGTCCTTGATCTTCCTGAGCCTGAATGCAAGGTTTATTGCATTTGTTAGTCTCTCTCTTTCTTCAATTCCAGCATGAGGCTTAATCAAATAGCTAAGTTTGCTCTCTTCTGATAGCTCATTGAATCGTAGGATGTTCTCCCTATGTAGCTTGAAGTGTGCAGAATCACTATATACAAGAGAAAGAGACACTAGAGACGAGAGTGCTTTCACAGCTCCCTTTGAATAATTCTCTCCTGTTGGAAATAGGGATGTAAAGTAATCAGAATATAGGTATGATTGAGCTTTGTTTTGGTCAGAGCTTACATAGCCTTCTGCAATTAGTCCAAACAGAAATGGCAGAAGGTGTATAGGGTGTGTTTTTGTCTTTTTGTATTCACCAAACAGAGGATAGTCAGATACAACAGGAAGACACTCCTTCTTTACAGTATAAGAGGAGTCGTTTTTTACTTCTATAAGCTTCTTTGCATACATACGCCTTAGCTCTTCTTTTGAAAGCTTTTTGGCGTTTCCTCCTAAATAGATATAGCTAAGGGCTTTAGCGTCCAAAGAGCTGAGTAAGCATAGTTGTTCTCTTGTTGTATCCATCAATACTAATACCTCTCGATTGAGTAATTATATCCCTGCTCAGAAAGAAACTTCTGTCTATTGGATGCGAAGATCTCTTCTTCTGTATATTCAGTGACGATAGTATAGAAATGGCTATCCTTTGCCTTTGGTCTGAGGATTCTTCCAAGTCTTTGGGCTTCTTCCTGTCTTGAGCCAAAAGCTCCGGAGATCTGGATTGCAACAGATGCATCTGGCAGATCGATAGCGAAGTTGGCAACCTTCGATACGATCAATGCCTTGATCTTTCCAGATCTGAAGTCGTTATATAACTCATCACGCTTTTTGTTGGAAGTTGCTCCAGTTATGATCGGCAGTCCAAACTCCTTCTTGAAGTAATTTAGCTGTTCTATGTATTGGCCGATGATCAAAATCTGGTCGTCTGCGTGTTTTTCCAATAGCTTCTTTGTGATCTCAATCTTCAAGGGATTGGTGGATGCGATCTTGTATTTCTCACTCTTCGAGCCTAGTGCATAAGGGATTTCAGCTTCTTCTGGAAGCTTTATCCTGATTTCATGGCAATATGCTTTTGCAATGAATCCACGCTTGGCAAGCTCTGCCCAAGGTGTGTCATAGCGCTTTGGTCCAACAAGAGAAAATACTTCATCCTCTCTTCCATCTTCCCTGATAAGTGTTGCAGTGAGTCCCAGACGATAAATAGCCTGTAGCTCTGCTGTGATTCTAAATACAGGAGCAGGGAGCATATGAACCTCATCATAGATAATGAATCCCCAATCTCCCTCTTTGAATAGTGAGAAATGTGGATATACATCCTCTTCCTTGCTCTTTCTCCAAGTAAGAACTTGGTATGTACAAACAGTTACTGGCTTTATATCCTTTTTCTCTCCAGAGTATTCACCGATCATGTCTGGAGTAAGATCCGTTTTATCTAGAATCTCACGAATCCATTGATGAACAGAAGCAACATTAGGCGCAAGGATCAAGGTTCTTGTTTGAAGCTTCAACATCGACAATATTCCAACAATCGTCTTTCCCGATCCACAAGGTAGAACAATGGTTCCAAAACCAGTTCCTTTGTCTTTCTTTCCCAAAAGAGAGGCTGTCGCGATCTCTTGATAGTCACGAGCTTTAAACTCTGGCTTTGCACTTATCTTGAGCTTCTTGCCTTTGACAAGAGGAATCTGGTCATCAATAGGAAATCCTAGCTTTATAAGGGCGATCTTTACAGTTCCTCTGTCGTAGCGCCTGACAAGAAATGAATCCTCTGAGTATGGAGTCAGAAGCTTCTTAAGGCTTGGGTCCGATGCAATTTGCAAAAAATGTATTCTTCTTTTAACAGTTAGCAATAGATAATCATCATCTTTTTCAGTGAGAATGAACTCTCCAAATCTTCTACCTTGGTCTTCAAGAAAGAATAGGATTCTTTCATCGATTTCAAAGCGTGACCACTTTTCAAGTCGAGCTATGATTTCTTCGACAGAAAGACCTGAGGAGATAGCATTCCACAGCGATAGATTTGATAGCTGGTATGTATGAACATGCTCAGGGCTCTTTATAAGCTCTGAAAATGCTATTATATCCTCCCTGCATTTTTCTGCATTAGGGGAGTGTAGATCCAACAGCATCGTTCTATCTGATTGTATTGTAAGTGGTTTGTTATCTGTCATATGCTCTCTTTATTAACATTTCATCTGCTATTGTCAAAGCGCTCATTGCCTCAACGACAACTACAGCTCTTGGTCCAATGCATGGATCATGGCGCCCTGAGATCTTAAGCTTTACCTCGTTTCCATATTTGTCTATGGTGCTTTGTTCTTTAGCTATCGATGGAGTTGGCTTTAGGTAGCACTTGAAGACTATCTCGTTTCCATTTGATATTCCGCCAAGAATTCCGCCTGCATTGTTTGTCTTGAAACAAGGCTTGCCGTTATCCATATACATCTGGTCATTGTTCTCGCTTCCGCGCATTGAAGAAGAGGCTATGCCAGAGCCGATTTCGAAACCTTTGACAGCCCCAATCGAGAAGATGGCTTTTGCAAGATTTGCGTCCAGCTTTTCTGCAACCGGATCTCCAACTCCGCATTCAACTCCTCTTATATGACACTCGATTGCACAGCCTACGGAGTCACTATCGAGTCGTGCATTCTCTATCTCTTTCTCCATGAGAGGAATCTCATCGCAAAGAGGTGCATATAAAGGAGGCATGAAAGGAGGATTCCAGCTGTAGTTAGATGCTTTTACATTTCCAACTTGAACAATACCCGCTGATATCTCAATGCCATAGCTAGCTAGATATAGCTTTGCAAGTGCTCCTGCTGCAACACGAGCTAGCGTTTCCCTCCCTGAGCTTCTGCCACCACCACGATAATCCCTTATGTGATACTTTTCCCAGAATGTGTAATCTGCGTGTCCTGGTCTCATCGGAGCCTCAAGATTCTTGTAGTCAGAGCTATGTTGGTTTGTATTGTAGACAACAAGTGCGATAGGAGATCCTGTGGATACGCCTTCAAATATGCCAGATAGGATATTGACTCTATCGCTTTCGTCTCGCTTTGTTCCTAGCTTGTTTCCTCCAGGTCTTCTTCTATTCATCTCTCTAGAAATGAAATCCTCATCGATCCTGATCCCTGCAGGAAAGCCATCAACTATGCATCCTAAAGCCTCGCCATGGGATTCGCCAAAAGTCGTAACTGTCAAAAGCTTTCCAAATGTATTAAAGCCCATAGCCATTCTCCTTTAGTGCGTTCTCGATCTTTATCCTTGTCTCGTTCTTGTCACCATATGGCCCAAGCTCTATAACAAGGTCTGCATATTTGCGATATATCGAATCTCTTTTTGTATATAGCGCATGAAATGAAGCTTCAGGATTATCTTTATCAAGAAAAGGAGGGATACCATTTTTGAGAATGACAGGAAGTATATCGCTTTCGTCTCGTGATAGATAGATAATGGTTCCATTTTCCTTGAGAGCATCCATCAGCCTTGTGTTGTCCGCAGCTCCTCCGCCTAATGACAGAATGAAATTGTCATTTGATCCGATGTATTCGACGCATGAAGATAATTCAGCGTCCATGAATCTCTCTTTTCCATTTTCAATGAAGAACTTACGTATCGATTCAGCTTTGGTCTTGTCGAGAATCAATTGATCTGCATCTCTAAAGTGCATATCAAGGCTTTCGGCAACCATGCGAGCAAAGGTTGTTTTTCCTGAGTGTTTGATACCTGTAAAGAATAGACAATTCTTGTTGTGCATTCTGTTTTCCTTAACGGATTATGATACCATAAAATGCACAGTTATAACAATGACGGAATCAGTCTACAAGCTTTCCATGAAGCGAATGTAGCTCAGGAACAGTGTTCTTTGCAGAAGCGTTTTCTGTATTCTCTTCCCTTGCTCTCTTGTTTTTTCTGATCTCATGCTTTTCAAGGTATTGCGCTTCATACATGTTCTTTCGTGAATCGTTGATGTATTTATTCTCAGGGATGGCAAGCTTGAGTGTGTAATGGAAGATTACAACCAATGCATACCAAAAAAGGGATAGAAACGCAGGTAGAAGATTCATGAATGTAATCTCTTCCTCTATTGGTTCTTCTCCAAATAAAAGTAGTGTATTGATGTTCTCAAGTAGAAGGATCAATGAAATCAGGAGAGGAATTATCCAAAAGATGCATTGGCGTGAAAATATAAAGCGTAAGCTCGACAGTAACGCCATGAAAGATAACAAAGTTGCAGCAATTGTAATAATATATATAAACACATTCTCTCCAATATATTATAAAATATAGCACATCTCGAAGGGAGGCAATATGAGCAAACTACTAAAAAGCGCCAATCCAGAATTGTTAGCTAAAAGAATAAGACCTAGACAGGAAGACTTCAGAGGTCCTTACTATAGGGATACGACAGCTATTATCCATTCGTCTCCTTTTAGAAGACTCAAGCATAAAACACAGGTATTTTTTGCTCCATCCAATGACCATATCTGTACTCGTATGGAGCATGTATTGCATGTTGCATCTATCGCATCTAGTATCGCGCGTCCTCTAGGCCTTGACTCAGAGTTATGTTGGGCAATTGGAATTGGACATGATCTGGGACATACTCCATTTGGACATGTCGGAGAAAAGATCATTTCAACCCTTATGGAAGAAAGGGGACTTGGTAAATTCGAACACGAAGTAAATAGCTTGAGAATCATTGATTTTCTATCTAATAGCGGTGATGGTTTGAATTTGACATATGCAGTAAGAGATGGAATCGTATGTCACAATGGAGAAAGCTGGAAAAGAAGAATAATCCCAACATTCGAAGAGAGAGACCTTGGTAGTATCACAGCACGTGCGGGGCTTATTCCTACAACTTACGAAGGTGCTGTTGTTCGTTTCTCAGATTCCATTGCATATCTAGGAAGGGACTACGAAGATGCAAAGCGCCTAGGCATTTTGAAAGACAAGGAGCTACCGGATATCGTAAAGAAGAGACTGGGAGAGAAGAACTCTCGCATTATCGACACTCTTGTTCTTGATATAATCAATAGCTCAAATGACGAAGAGGGCATTGGTTTTTCAGATGATGTCTTTGAAGCTGTACAAGCGTTTAGTGATTTCAATTACGAGAACATATATAGGTCCGAGATGCTACAGGGGTATAATCGCTATTTCACAAGACTTATAAAGATAATAGTTGAATACCTTGAGGAGCTTTATGATGCAAATAAGCTTGATCAGAAGGGATATTATGCTGAGCACAATATGCTAGCTGCCGGATTCTATAAACATATTGTTGATATGTATCCAAAGTACATCGAAAGAGAGGGTAGTGATAAGCGAATAGTACTAGACTACGTTGCTGGTATGACAGACAACTTCTGTCTGGATTGCCTGAATGAAATCATGAAGCCAGAACACCTCAATGAAGAGATCGATCAATCAATGACTGGCAAATGGTTTGATGTGTCTAAATCCTGATTATCTTTTCTTTGTCTTTCCTAGGGTTTCGATTTCCTTGACAAATTGTTCAACGTCATCGAATGCCCTATATACAGAAGCAAAGCGAACATAGGCAACTGGAGAAAATGTATACAGTTGCCTTAATATTTCCTCTCCAACTTCCTTGCTGGTAATGGTGTTCTTTACACCAGCGAGCTCATAGATTCTATCTTCAATTGCTTTTAGAAGTTTCTCTATCTGCTCTGGGCTGATATCAAGCTTATCCGTACAGGTTCTTATACCTCTTTCAACCTTTGATATGTCAAAGCTTTGGTGTCTGCCATCCTTTTTGATGACAATGATAGGGCGTTCTTCTATACGCTCATAGCTAGTAAATCGATGTCCACAGTTCAGACATTGCCTACGTCTTCTTATTTGAGTCCCATCTTTTGAAGATCTGGACTCTAGGACTTTATCGTTATTTGCTTGACATCGTGGACAATTCATAGATGCGATTTTAACACAGAAAAATTCAGAAAGAAAGATGTAGACGAATCGATAAAGAATGCTATTATTTAATAACGGGGTTGAAATAGAGCTATTTTAAAGCACATATTTGTGTGTTTTTGGTGCGTATTGTTAATTTTGTATGTTTTTGCTAATAATTAAGTTACAAAAACAACGGGTGGTATATATGAGTGGTTCTGTTGCAAACTGCGTAAAGAATGTGATTAATCGAAGTCCATTTATCTCCGAGATGTTGATTCAAGATGTCATCTCATTTTCCAATCTTGCTAAATCAATACAGCCAAAGGTTGAAGATGCTTACGGGGAGAGTGTAAATACTGCAGCGATTGTCATGGCTATCAGAAGATATTCTGATGAATTAAAAAGATCAAAGACAATGCCTAAGCATGGTCACATTCATTATGATATTTCGATGAAGACCAATATATATGATGTGAACTTTCTTCGTAATGATAACTTCATTACAAAGATGCAAAGTCTATATGAGAGCGTTCACGTTGATTCCGGGGATTTTTTGAATATAACAATGGGCTCTCACGAGATTTCGTTGATGGTTTCAGAAAAGTACAAACCTGTTGTGGATCAACTTCTAGAAGGAGAGGAGATCGTCGCTCAGATGCAGGATTTGGTTGCTCTCACAATCGTCTTCCATGATGGGGACTTCTTGCAAACTCCGGGTGTTATGTATCTTGCTGCTAGAAAGCTTGCATGGGAAAACATCAATGTTCTTGAGATTGTATCTACAATGAATGTTCTTACATTCGTAATCAAGAGAGTGGATAGCATGAATGCATATGCAACACTGCAGGAATTCCTGAATGAAGAGATGTAGGATCATTACTACCACTTTGGGTGGAGGTAAATCTACATATATAAAATCACTAATAGATAATGATAAAGACTCTGTAGGCTTCTTCTCAATCAAAAGAGAAGGAGCTTATGTTTTAATGAATATAAGCACAAAAGAAGAACGTTTATTGATGTCTACTCTCAAGATATCCAATCAGAGATTCGGACGCTTTTATGTAGACGAGAGTGTATTTGGTTGGGCAAATGACATTCTCTTAGGCTATAAAGATGAAAACGTATATATCGATGAAGTAGGGCGCCTGGAACTATTGGGCATGGGTTTCGATAGAGCGCTAAGAGAGATAACAAAGAGAGATATAACGCTGACGATAGCAGTGCGCGATGAGTTTGTTGATGCGATAATCTCCAAGTATGGGCTTGAGAATCATCAGATTACCAAAGTCCCATACATAGAGAACTATAGCCATTAATATAGAGGGATCAGCTCTTTTTGAAGTTTCTCGATTTCTTCGTCAGTGCCTGCAAAGATTGCTTTCTTGAAAGTTATCTTGTTCCAGATGAATTCATCTGTATATTCAAACTTCTCACCATCTATGTATTTGATATCCTGTCCGGTTTTCAAAAGAATTGCATGAGAGCTTGTGATATCCCAAACAAAGCATGGCTCAACAACAGCTGCTTTTATGTTAGGCATCAATGCAGGAAGAAGTAGGTGCAGAATAGAGGAACCAAATGTACGGATCTTTCCTTTAAAGAGCCTAAAATCAAATAACTTATGGCTCTTAGATCCCATTGTAATCTGGACAACTGGTTCATTCTCCTTTTGATATATGTATTCTTCTCCATCTACCATGATTTGTTTACCAGGATCCAAGCGTACAAATAGTGAGTCCTTTCCAATTCCAAAGCGGGGCGCATTGATCATAGCCCCCACAGGGCGTTTTTTGTCATCTAGAATTCCAAGTGCAATAGCAAAGGAAGGAAGCCCTAGTGAGTAGACATCTGTTCCATCAATTGGATCTAGGACAAATGTAAATGGAGCATCTTTCTTTTCCTCTGTCGTCTCCTCTTCGCTTACGATTGCGCACTCTGGAAATAGCTTTGAGATTAGAGAAAGAATCCTATGGCTGATCTCAAGATCCACCTCTGTAAGAATCGATCCATCTTTCTTTTTCATTCTGGAAACATGACTTTGCATAAAGCGGGCATATTCACCTGCTTCTTTCATCTCTTTTTCTAGTATATCCAGCTTTTTTGTATCTAATTCGTGCATTGAGTTTTTTCCTTCATTCATCTATAGTTCGTGTGGTATGCCACTTAATAAACTAGTTACTGAGTATATCAAGAAAAGCTCGGCATACAAAGCATATCTTTCGAACGATCGTGCTTTGATCAATGCTGACAGTCTCGATTATTACCCCTTGTCGATAGCAACAAAGCTATGGGTAGACAAAAGGGGCGGGCGTCTTTTTGCCATTTTACCTACAGAAGATGGAGCAAAGGCGCTTTTTGAGAGTTTATCAGATGTTTCTGATATCCCTGTTTTGTATCTTCCAACAGATGGAAAGCTATTGTATTCAGAATATACACAAACTCGAAGCGAGTTTGAGAGAAGAAAAGCTCTTGATGATATGAATTCCATTAAAAGAGGAATTGTTGTCGCATCAATAAGAGCATTCTCTTCTCCTTTTCTTTCTCAGAATTCTGCCGACAAGCTATCGTTGAATCTTAAGCTTAAGGATGAGTTTGATGTAATGGCAATTGCAGATAGACTTTCATCCTCAGGATATTACAGAACACCAAATTGCTATGAAGTTGGAACATTTTCTCTAAGAGGCGAGGTGTTGGATATCTATCCATACTCCCATGACGAGCCAATAAGAATATATGCAGATTGGGATGTAATCGATAAGATTGCAACATTCGATACTGTTACACAAAAGACAAAGAAGAGCCTATCTAAGATATCAATTCCACTTCTTCCTCCAGAAGAGAGTAAAGAGGAATATTCATTCTCAACTATTGAAGAATACTTAAGGAAGGATGATTATTTTGTTCTTTCTGGCATTGAACGCTTGGATACTAGCTTTCAAGGATTGAAGAACGAAGCAAAGAGTCGATTCAATATTGCATATAAGCAAAATCCAGATGTAACGCTTCCAGATAAGCTAATATTCAACTACAACGCTTTCTTTTCATCCTTGAAGCAAGGACTGCTTATATATGATATTGCAGACAATACTTACCATCACTTTGGAGTAACATCCTCTCGTTCATATTTTGGCAATGTCACATATTTCAAGGATGACATATCTGTATTGTTGAAAAATGATTGGAAGATATTTGTCATCGCACCTTCTGTTGTCCAGAAAGAGAGACTGGACAATGTGTTGAGGGACTTTGATATAAATATTGATGTAAAGGATCTCTCTTCCGGTTTCCAGATCGAAAGCATATCGCTATTGGTTGTTCTTGATCAGGAGATCTTTGGACGCAGACGTCAGCGCCATGTAAGAGCGATAGAGAATGTTGAGTCATCTCCTCTCGATAGCTTTGTTGAGCTAAAGGAAGGGGATTACGTTGTTCACGTCAATCATGGTATTGGTCAATTTGTAAAGATCGATAGAATAAAGACATCTCGCACAGAAAGAGACTACATCAAGATCAGGTATTCCAATGAGGAATATCTATATGTTCCTATTGAACAAGCAAACCTTGTTCAGAAGTTCATTGGTAACGATGGCAGAATTCCAAAGCTTGATGCTATCGGTTCAAATAGCTGGACAAAGAAGAAAGAGAGAGCAATCAAGAATGCACAAGAGCTTGCAAGCGAGCTTGTGAGGCTCTATGCACAGCGTCAGAATTCCTTTGGCTATCCATTTACAAAGGACAGCGATTGGCAGATTCAATTTGAAGCTTCTTTCCCATTTACGGAAACACCTGACCAATTGAAGTGTATCGATGATATCAAGAAGGACATGGAATCAGACAAAGTCATGGACCGTCTAATCTGTGGAGATGTTGGATATGGTAAGACTGAAATTGCATTCAGAGCTGCTTTCAAGGCAGTGATGTCTGGTAAGCAAGTTGCATTCCTTGCTCCTACTGTCATTCTTGCAGAGCAGCATTACGATAACTTTGTACAACGCCTAGGCTCATTTCCTGTAAAAAGCGGAATCCTGACTCGTTTTGTTAAGGCAAAGGACCAAAAGGAGATATTAAAAGGTCTTGAGGATGGCAAGGTTGATGTTCTATTTGGAACACACAAGATCCTTAGCAAGAAACTCAATTTCAAGAACCTAGGACTTTTGATTGTAGATGAAGAACAGAGATTTGGAGTAAAGGCAAAAGAGAAGATCAAACAGATGAAAACAAACATCGACTGTTTGACGCTTTCAGCAACTCCTATTCCTAGAACACTTTACATGTCTCTCTTGAAAGTAAGGGATATGTCTCTTCTGACTACTGCTCCAAGAGAGCGTCTTCCTATCGATACCATCATCAGCGAATATAAGCTTGATGTAGTAACTGATGCACTTAAGCGAGAGCTTGAACGTGGTGGACAGGTATTCTTCTTGCACAATAGAATCGATGACCTAGAGGATGTTGCAAACACACTCAGGTCTGCTATTCCTTCTGCAATCATAGAAACTGCTCATGGACAGATGGAAGCAGATGAGCTAGAGGATGTCATGCATCGCTTTATCTATGAAGGTGTGCAGATTCTTGTCTCTACAACTATCATCGAAAATGGAATCAACATTCCAAATGTAAATACAATCATCATTGATAGAGCTGATAGGCTAGGGCTAGCTCAGCTTTATCAGCTAAGAGGCAGAGTTGGCAGATCTGACAAGAAAGCATATTGCTATTTGATGTATCCAAATGAAAGTGCACTAAACGATGATGCAATCAAGAGACTTAGGGTTCTTTCAGAGAATACTGATCTTGGCTCTGGGTTCAAGGTTGCAATGAAGGATATGGAAATCAGGGGCGCTGGAAACATTCTTGGTAGAGAACAATCTGGACACCTTGAAGCAGTTGGATTGGATATGTACATGAAGATGCTTGAAGAAGAGATCGATAAGCTTACAAATGGTGAGGCTAACAAAGATAGGGAAGTTCTTCTTGAACTCGATTATTCCGGCTTCATCCCTGACTCTTATATCTCGGATCCTATTGCAAAGTTCGAGATGTACAAGAAGATTGCATCGATATCAAACGAATCCCAGCTTGAAGGACTTAGACTTGAGATTGAAAATAGATTTGGATCAATACCTGAGGAAGTTGATAATCTGTTTTGCATTGCAGAGATCAAGATCATCTGTAGAAAGCTTGAGATATATCATCTGTCTGAAAGTAGGGGTATTGTACAGATTGAGTTTAGCAATGTCAGTGTACTTAACCCTGACAAAGTAATTACACTCTTAAAGCTTAGCAATGGGAATATTCAGCTAGATGCAACAAGAATGAATTATATGAAGATGAAGACTTCTGCAATCTCGCTAAAGGACAAGGCTTTATTTATACTAGAACAACTTAGGAGACTTATTTAATGGATAATAACGAGATCATCGAAAGATTAGGAAAGATAGAAATCAGGGAAGGCAAAGAGCGTCAGATCAAGAGTTATGTACTTAGAAACAATGTCCTTGACGAGAAAGATAAGGAAATCGTTGAGCGCTATTTCCCAACTAATGGCTTGTTCTTTGAAGATAAGCCTTTTGATAGTAGCAAAGCTTTCGGAAACGACAATCCTCTTGTTATTGAAATTGGTTTTGGAATGGGAACATCCACACTCCAGATGGCTTTGATCAAGCCTGAGAACAACTACCTAGGACTAGAGGTATATCTAAAGGGGTTTGTTAAGCTTCTATCAGGGCTGGGAGAGAATCATATCGATAATGTAAAGATCATGAGATTCAATGCTGTAGATGTTCTTGAACATATGATTCCTGATGGAACGGTAGCAGGATTTCATATTTTCTTTCCAGATCCATGGCCAAAGAAGAAGCATCATAAGAGAAGACTAATGAACGCTGAGTTCCTGCATCTATTGGCAACCAAGCTTAAAAAGGGTGGATATATCTACATGGTAACAGATTGGGAGGAGTACGCTGAAGAGGTTTTGGAGATCAGCAAAAATGAAGAATTGCTTGTAAATCCTTTCTATAGCTTTGCGCCTCCTGTTGCATGGCGTCCAATTACAAAGTTCGAACAGAAGGGTATGGACAAAGAATATACTATTAATGAAATCTGGCTAGAAAGAAAATAACTTTCGTATTAGGATTAAATAAAAGTTATATAATTAATATATAAAAGTTAATTCTAAATCATATTGTTAAGATTAAAAAATAGAGCTGCAATCATGCAGCTCTATCAATTACACTCGAAAGCTTTGTTTTTAAGCTTCCTTATCTCTCTTTGCTTCCTGGATAACATCATCAGCAAGCTTTCCATTTAGAACTTCGTAGTGGTCGAACTCAAGCTCAAATGATCCTGTGCCAGATGTCATAGCCTTAAGCTCGATAGCGTAGTTTCTAAGCTCTGATTGAGGAACTTCTGCCTTAACAGCTGTGAGGTGTCCTTTCTCTTCCTGACCTAGAACTCTTCCTCTCTTTCCTGATAGGTCTGAAAGAATTGCTCCTAGATATTCGTTGTCTACAAATACTTCAAGCTTAACAAATGGCTCAAGTAGAACAACACCAGCGTTCTTCAATGCTGCTTCCATAGCACCCTTAGCAGCAAGCTTGAATGCCATTTCAGATGAGTCTACTGGGTGTTCCTTACCATCGATAAGGTTGATTCCGATATCTACAAGAGGGTAGCCTGCAAGGAATCCTTCCTGCATGGACTCCTGAATTCCCTTCTCAATACCAGGAATGTATCCCTTTGAAATGGAACCACCCTTGATTGAGTTTGTGAACTCATAGTACTTTCCTCTTTCGATAGGAGAGATTTCAAGAAGAACTCTACCAAACTGTCCATGTCCACCGGACTGTTTCTTGTGTGAGTACTCTGCAATACCGGACTTTTTGGTGATTGTCTCTCTATAAGCAATCTTAGGAGATTTTGTGTGAATGACAACTTTCTGCTTATCTCTGATTCTATCGAGAATCATGTTGATATGTAGCTCCCCCATACCACCAATGATGGATTCCTTTGTCTCTTCGTTGTAGGACATCTGGAATGTGAGATCTTCTTCTGCAACTCTATGAAGAGCATCGTTCATCTTGTCCTGGCTCTTTTTGTCATCTGTCCAAATTGCAAGCTGGTAAACAGGCTGAGGAAGTCTTAGAGGTCTGAACTTTCTCTTCATGTTTGGATCTCCGATAAGTGTGGAGTTGGTCTCTGCTATATCGAACTTTGTGATGATACCGATGTCTCCTGCTTGAAGAGCATCTGTTTCAATAAGCTTCTTTCCAATTGCCTTGTATAGTTTTCCTGGCTTTGCTTTCTTGCCCAGGTCTGGGTTAGTAAGTTCAGTTTCAGGTGTAAGAATACCAGTAACAACCTTGATAAAGCTCATCTTGCCAGAGAACTGGTCGATAGTTGTCTTGAAGCAATATGCAGAAGCAGCACCTTCTGGTGTGATATGGAGAACAGTTTCTTCTCCTTCTCTTCCGATAATGTACTCTTCCATTCCAAGTGGGGAAGGGAAGTTGTTCTTGATGAAATTCAAAAGGCTTATGATACCAGCGCCCTTATCTGTTGCACCACAGAATACAGGAACGATTCTGTTAGCAGCGAGTCCTTCCTTGAGTCCTCTTCTGATATCTTCAACGGAAAGAGTATTCTCTTCGAAATACTTCTCGATCAAATCATCAGCGCCTTCTGCTGCGTTTTCAATAAGTCTATGTCTGAAGTCGTCAACTACGACTGCAAATTTCTCAGGAATTGGCATTGGGGTTTCTTTTCCACCCTCTTTGCACTGATAAGCTTGGTTTTCAATCAGGTTGATTACACCCTGGAATTCCTCAGCTTCTCCGAGAGCCATTACAACAGGTACGAATGTTGCATCAAATTCTTGCTCTAATGAGTCGATAACCTTTCTGAAGCTTGCTCTCTCTTTATCCATCTTGTTGATGAAGACTGCTCTTGGCTTGTTTCTTTCATCCAAGCGTCTCCATAGCTTAATTGTTTCGATCTGTGCGCCTTCTCTGCCATCAACTAGCATCAAAGCTCCCTCTGTTGCGCGGAATGCACAGAGAGCTTCACCAATGAAGTCTGCTGTACCGGGAGTATCGAGGATATTTATTGTTGTTCCATCTACTTCTGTTGAAGCAAGGGATGTATGAATTGAAATCTTTCTCTGAATTTCTTCTTCTGTATAGTCACTGACAGTCTTTCCTGTCTCAACTTTCTCTGCTTTAGGTAAGGCACCTGTGTAGAATAGCATCTGCTCAATCAAGTTTGTCTTACCCGTACCGTTATGGCCGATGATGGCAACATTCCTGATATCTTTTGTCTCAACGCTCATAAATTCCTCCTTTTGAAAATGAATAAGCTTGTAAGTTATGGTATGCCACGACTTGACATAAGTCAAAACTTTTGTTTCAAAATGTTGCCAAATGTTGCCAAAGAGGAAAAATGTTAAATTAAGAATGAAGTTTAGCCAATTTTTAAGGCTATCTTTTTATGTTTTTCAGAAAAAAAGCAATACCCAGTGAAGGATATTGCTTTGATTGATATTTCTATCAATTAGTTCGACTTTTCTGCGTAGTGGTCGAACTCCATTGAGAAGTTTCCTCTACCTTGGGTAGCGGATCTTAGAACAGTTGTGTAACCAAACATCTTCGATAGTGGTGCCTGTGCGATAACAAGGTCACTACCAACTCTTGATTCCATTGATTCTACGATTCCACCTCTGCTGGTGATGGATGAGATAACGTCTCCGATATACTCAGATGGTGCCATAGCCTGAACCTTCATCACAGGTTCCATCATGATAGCTCCTGCTTCCTGACAAAGTCTGTCAAAGCCCATAGCAGCACAAGTTGTGAAAGCCATTGGAGTTGCTGTAAGCTCATCGTAGACAATCTTTGTAACATCGACTTCGATATCTGTTGTCTCGTAACCATATTGGATACCTGATGAGAATGCGCCCTCGATTCCAGCTTTGATAGCTTGGATTATATCCTCTGGGATATCACGAGTGGATGCTGTGATCTTCAGCACATTTCCGCTCTTTGCTTCAAGAGGTTTGACACTCATCTCAAGCTCTGCATGGTTTTCCTTGTTGGCAATTATTCGATCAAATACCTCAACTCCGGAGTTTGCTTTCTTGATGCACTCCCTGTAAGATACCTGAGGATTACCAACACGAGCATCGATCTTCATTTCCTTTGTGATTCTTGTTACAAGAACATCAAGATGCAATTCTCCCATTCCTGAAAGTATTAACTGTCCTGTTTCCTCGTCGTCCTTGTAGCTGAATGTTGGATCTTCCATTGCTAGGCTCTCAAGAGCTTTCTTGAGTTTAGCTTGGTCAGATGTAGTATTAGGCTCAATTGCAATTGAGATAACCGGGTTAGGGAAGATCATCTTCTCCAATAGATATGGATGGTTCTCTGCACCAATTGTGTCTCCTGTTTGAGCAAGTTTGAATCCAACAATTACACCAATGTCTCCAGCTTTCAACTCCGAGATATCTTCTTCTCTCATTGAGTGCATTCTAAAGAGTCTGTTGATTCTTTCTTTCTTGCCCTTTGAGATATTATAGACAGCAACACCTTTTTTAAGTGTGCCTGAATATACTCTGACAAAGCACATAGGACCTGCTTGTGGATCTACCTGAATCTTGAAAATAAGTGCTTCTAATGGCCCATTAGGATCATGCTTTAATGTCTCTGTCTTTTCATTCTTGACATTGATGATCTCCATCTCAGGCGCTTCAATAGGGGAAGGAAGAAGCTCTACAATTCCATCGAGAAGAGTCTGAACACCAATGTTTCTTAAGCTTGAACCAACGAACACTGGAAGAAGCTCCTGACGAATGGTGCACTTTCTGAGTGTTTTGATGATCATGTCTCTTGGGATATCTTCGCCGCTGAAGAACAATTCCATGATCTCATCATTGTAGCTGGAAACGGAGTCGATAAGCTTTTCATACCAAGTATTGACTTCGTCTTCCATCTCTTCTGGAATTTCATGCTCTTCGATATCTAGACCCTGGGTATTAGAATCAAATGTTAGGTATTTCTTTCCAATTAAATCAATTACACCTGAAAAAGAGTTTTCGCTTCCAACTGGAATGAATAGTGGAACTGGATTTGCATTAAGCTTCTTTTCCATTTGCTCTAGCACTGAATAAAAGTTAGCTCCCATTCTATCCATCTTGTTGACAAATGCAATTCTTGGAACTCTATAAGTATCTGCTTGGCGCCAAACTGTTTCAGTTTGAGGCTCTACGCCTCCAACTGCGCAGAATACGCCTACAGCTCCATCTAGAACACGCAGGGATCTTTCAACTTCAGCTGTAAAGTCAACGTGTCCGGGAGTGTCGATGATGTTGATCTGATGATCTTTCCAAAAGCAAGTTGTAGCAGCGCTTGTGATAGTGATTCCTCTATCTTGCTCTTGCTGCATCCAGTCCATGGTTGCTTCACCATTATCAACTTCACCAATGCGGTGATTTTCACCTGTATAGAATAGTATTCTTTCTGTTGTTGTAGTCTTTCCAGCATCAATATGAGCCATGATGCCTATATTGCGTATATTGTTATCGTCCATAATGGCTACGATATCATAAATCGAGCCATTTGGACAATTTCTCTCTATATATGAAAAGGAAATGAGACTACTTTTCTTTCCATTTCAAGGCTCTGATAGAGTTTAGAACAGCCAAGAATGTAACGCCTGTGTCTGCTAAAACGCCAAGCCACATGTTTGTAAGACCAAAGATTGCAAGTACAAAAACTATGAATTTTACAGCAAGTGAGAAATAGATATTCTCCTTTACTATGTTCTCGGTTTTCTTGGCAATTGAGATAGCCGTTGCAATTTGTGTGATATCGTCGTTCATTATAACAATATCCGATGATTCGATCGCAGCGTCTGAGCCAACGCCTCCCATTGCAATACCGACATCAACGCGCTTCAAGCTAGGAGCGTCATTGATTCCATCTCCTGCATATCCTAGTGTGATATCGTCTTTCATCAAGCTCTCAAGCTTATCAAGCTTATCGGAAGGAAGGAGGTCTCCATAAGCTTCATCCAGTTTTAGCTCGGATGAAATCTTCTGTGCTTTTTCGTCTCTGTCGCCGCTAAGCATAATGAGTTTCTTAACGCCTAGGCGCCTTAGTTTTTCGATAGCACTCTTTGTGGTTGGCTTGATTTTGTCATCGATAACAATTGCACCATATAGCTCGCTGTCGTATGAGACATAGACAATTGTTCCATCGTCATTAATATCTGGCACATTGCTAGAGATCTTCTTGTTTCCAATCTTAACGGTCTTTCCGTCTATTGTTCCCTCTATTCCAATTCCAGGAATTTCCTTTATTCCCTCTGCTTTATATAAATCGCCTTTGTAGTAGCTTGAGATCGCATTTGCAATAGGGTGGGAAGATAATGCCTCCAGTGTCGCAGCAAGCTTCAGGACATTTTCTTCATCACTCTTGTATGCATATATTTTCTGTACTTCAAACACACCCTCTGTGAGTGTTCCTGTTTTGTCAAAAGCAAGCGCATTCATCTTTGAAAGCATCTGTATAGATGCATCCCCTTTGACAAGTATTGCATTCTTGGCAAAGCTTCCAAAGGATGCAAAGTAGGTAAGAGGAACTGACAAAACAAGTGCACATGGGCAAGATATTACAAGTAGAATACATGCTCTATATAATGAGTCAGAGAAATTCATCCACCCTAATAGTGCAGGAACGATAGCTAATAGAAGTGCACTTATTGTAACAACTGGAGTGTAGTAGCGAGAGAATCGAGTAATGAACTTCTCACTCTTTGCTTTCTTGGACTCACTCTCTTCAACAAGACGCAATATCTTTGATGCAGTGGAGTCTGAGTAATCCTTTGTAGTCTTTATCTTTAGAGTACCATTTCCATTTATCGAACCAGATAGTACTGTGCTTCCTTCCGTTACCTTTACAGGAACAGGCTCTCCTGTGATAGCCTTAGTATCTATAAGCGATGTTCCTTCTATGACAACTCCATCGATAGAGACCTTTTCTCCAGCTTTTACAAGTATTGTGCTTCCTGCAGCAATATCTTCGCATCTTGTTGGAACGAACTTTCCATCAAGCAGCATGTCGCATTGGTCTTCTGTAAGGCTCATTAAGCTCTCGATATTCTTTCTGGATTTTCCAACAGCGCGTGCTTGGAAATACTCTCCAATTTGATAGAAGATCATAACGCCAGCAGCTTCGTCGTAGGATGCAATAACCAGTGCTCCAATGGTAGCAATTGCCATCAGGAAGTTCTCATCAAAAACCTTTCCCTTGAAGATGTTCTTTACGGCTTTGATCAGGATGTCATAACCGCTTAGGATATAAGCACATATTGCAAATATAGGAAGCTTGAAGATTTCTCCTATCAAGAAGAGAATAATTGAACCTATTATCCTATATAGATTTACATCAATTTGTTTCTTTTGTTTGTCGTCAAGGAATTTCATGTCTTCCTCAACAAGCAAACATAGATCCTTTACCTCTTTTTCAGAAAGAGTTGTCTTTACATCCAATCTTCCCTTAGGGTAGTTAACTGTTGCCTTCTCGACATTTGGGTTTTCATTTAAAGCTTTCTCAACCTCGAGTGCGCACTCTGCGCAGTCTATGTCGATGCGGAATGTGTATGAATTTAATTTATCCAGAAAGATGATGTCATCTTCTGCTTCCGTTGCAAGTTTTTTGATCGTAGCACTATCTAAAGAGCTTTCTACTATAAGCTCTCCCTTAGGAAAATTGAAAGTAGCTTTGTCAATTTGAGGATTATTATTCAATTCGCTCTCGACTTTCTTTGCGCAGTTTGCACAATCAATCTTTACATTGAATACATGCCTTGTGACTTTGTCCTCAAATGAGATATCGCTTTCGATCTCTTTTGCAAGGTGCTTTACTTCCTTTTCCTTTAAGAGAGTAGTGACCTTTAGCTCCCCCTTTGGAAAGTTGAATGATGCAGATAAGAAGTTCGAGTTGTTTTTCAATCCACACTCAACTTCGTTTGCGCACTCTGCGCAATCGATATCTGCCTTGAGTGTGTATTCATAATATCGATTCTTATCAGAAAGAAATGGGTACTTTTGTTCCAACTCATCCCTTGTTAGTTCCGATCTGACAGTTAGAGTATGTTGGTCTTTGTTGATAGTTATCTCATTAGAGCTTAGAGCTTCTATCTCGGATGTGTATTTATCATCATATCTATATAGGTAGTGATTCATTGTAGACCTCCATTAATTTATCAATATATGAACAACTATTCATATATTAATAAATCTATAGCCTTTGTCAATGAATAAAGACTCTATTTATATGATATTCCGTTGATGATCGTATATTCCTCTCTTTCCACTCGCTACATATCCAAGAGAACAGGCGATGAACAAGAGCCAAGGCTCGTTGTAATGGAATAGTTCCAAGCCGAGAGCGAAACATACAAGGGGAAGATTGGTTCCACCAGAGAGCATTATCAATGCTCCTAAAGATGCGAATGCTGGAGCAGGAAGAGAGAAAATGGATGCAAATGCATAGCCGAAAGTGCTTCCTAATACCAACAGGGGTACTACTTCTCCTCCTATGAATCCAGCATTCATTGATAACAGTATTAGCAATGCTTTCAAGATGAATGCATACCAATCAACATCTCCAGAGATAGAAGAATACAATAGTCCTGTTGCAAGTCCATTGTAGTTAAGGTTTCCACTTAACTTGAAATATATGAATGTGATAGCAGCAAGGACAGTTGCAGGAATGGCTTTTGTGATCCATTGAGGAAGATGGCCATAGCATCTTTCGCCAAGTTCTTTGCTCTCTTCCAAAGCGATGCAGAAGAAACGAACTACAAATCCTGCAATCAAGGAGAATGCAATCACCCAAAGCATATTATTGATATTGAATTGAAGGGGTGCGTATTCAGGGATTACCATGATATGTGTCTTTAGCGCTGTTGTAACAAGAGTTGCAGCAAAGCTAGATAGCGTGCATGGAATGATAGCATCCAATCTTACGATATCGGGAGATGCAAACTGCAGTCCAAATAGAGTTCCTGCAATAGGAGAGCCAAATAGGGACCCAAATGCAGCGGATGCTCCACTCATCATATAGTAAGCTGTTGTATCTGTATCCTTGAGTTTCAATGCTTTTGCGATTCTATTTTCCGTGCTATCGAGAATTGCGCCTGCAGATAGTCCTATCTGGACACCAACGCCTTCTTTACCAACAGATGCTCCCAACAGATGGGAGATAGATGCGCTTATGTATCCAACAACGCCCATCAATGGATTTACATGTGCACTCTTTTGCTCTGTTGCAAGGTTCAAGGCTTTCTTCTCTTCCTGGCTATGGATCTGATCGATTGCGTATACAGTTGCTTTCTTGAAGTTTGCTCCAAATATCCTATATATATAATGTGTAGCTATGGCTCCTACGGGAAGCAGTAGAAACAGGTATGTATATTTTGCATTAAGCTTGGAAACGAAATGGATGGTGTTTGCAAATACCATTATAAATAGGCCTGTAAGAAGGCCCACTGCAATGCCTCTGAAGGCATTATAAACAAAAGGAAACTTTTCTTGATTGTCGGACATACGGAAAATTGTAGCCATATTGCAAAATAGGAGCAAGATTGGATAGGTGTCTAACTTGACAAGATTATACATTAATTGTTTACTATACATAGTTTCATTAAAGCAATTTAAGGGACCGGTTAACGGGTCCCTTTATTTATGACTGGAGGAATATGCTTACAAAGGATGTTCAATCAAATTCACTTTATCAGGACATCGAGAGCTTGATGAGCTCCATTGGACTTGATGTAGTAGAAGTGAGTTCGCAGGAAGTTAAGGGTAGTACTGTCTTGAGAGTATACCTATCTAAGAAGAATCAGGATATTACGACAGATGACCTGGAGAGTGCTTATAACATTATCTTCCCTAGATACAATGTTATTTATTCCAATAGAGATCTTTCATTGGAAGTCACAAGCCCTGGCTTGCAGCGTAATCTAAAGGATTGGAATGAATTTTCCCTATTTGAGGGACGCGATGTAAGAGTATACTCTACTAAGTATTCTTCTTATGTAGTAGGAAGAATCGAGAAGGTAGATGGAGATCAACTCTTTCTAGGCGATTATCTAATTGAGGATAAGGGCGAGAAAGGGGAATCTATAACACTAGAATATAAAGATATAGCTAAAGCTAAGCTGGAATACAGATGGGAGGGCAGAAATGCTTGATTTGACCGAAGAAATCGCAGAGATGATGAGTATGAGAAACATGGACGAGACTAAAGTCCAGGGTTTGATTACCGATATGTTGAAGAGTGCTTACAAGCGTAAGTATGGAACAGATGAGAACGCTGTTGTTAAGTTCTTTAACGAGAATGGCAGAAAGTATGTCGAGATCCTTGCTCAGAGAGAGGTCGTTCTTGAAGAGGATTGGTTCAATCCTATCTCCCAGATTCCACTTGATGAAGCTGTAGAGCTTGGTGGCGAGGATGTTGAAGTAGGCGATGTTCTTGAGATTGTTCTTGATCCAAAGAACTTCGAGTATTCAGCTGTACAGTCAGCTAAGCAGCGCGAGCAGCAGGTTGTTAAGGAATACAATACAGATAAGGTATATCTTGATGCAAAGGCTATGGAAGGAAAGCTTGTAATCGGAGAGATCAAGAGACAGACAAGAAACCAGGATTTCATGGTTAACTTGAATCTTGAAGGAACAGATGCTCTATTTCCTGTTAGAGGTCAGAGCCCAAGAGAAACATATGAAATTACTGATAAGCTAAAGTTCTATGTTGAGAAAGTTGACCGCGGAGACATGATCGAGAAGCGTGGCAGAGATGGCCAGATGCAGAAGAAGTCAAGAGGTGTTAGAATCCTACTGTCACGTGCATCAAAGGAATTCATCAAGGCTCTTATCGAGAACGAAGTACCGGAGATCAGCTCAGGGGATGTAGAGATCAAGTCAATTGCTAGACAGGCTGGAATGAGAACAAAGGTCGCTGTTGATACAAAGCGCACAGATATCGATCCAGTTGGTTCCACTGTTGGTAAGGCTGGAACAAGAATCCAGACTATCATGAGCGAGTGCGAAGGCGAGAAGATCGATGTTGTTCGCTATGACGAGGATCCTCTCATTTTCATTGCTAACGCATTGATCCCAGCTCAGGTCAAGAGAGTTGTTACAATAGACCCTGCAACAAAGCACGTTGTTGCTATCGTAGATGATAGCCAGCAGGGTATTGCAATTGGACAGGGAGGAGTTAACGTAAAGCTTGCAAAGATGCTTTGTGACTGGAACATCGAAGTCAAGACACAGTCTCAATTCGATGAGATGGAACAGACACAGCAGATTTATGCTAACGTTGAGAACCTGTTTAAGAATGACGATGAGACTGAAGAGGCAGAGGAGCCAGTACAGCTTACTAACGAGCAGATTGGTATTGCTGAAGATGAGACTCCTATCACAGACATCGGACTTGATGATAAGCTAGTAAAGAAGCTTCATGATATGGATATCTGGTCAATTGAGGAGTTCTTTGAGTATTCAGATGAAGAGCTTAAGGAAGGCGGACTGGATGATGAAGAGATCGAAACTGTTCGTGGCAGTGTTGTAATCAGCGAAGAGGAAGACAACGAGGACTTCGAGTGCCCAATCTGTCATGCTACTTTGCCAGCTGGTACAACAACATGTCCAAATTGTGGTGCAGAGTTTGAATTTGAGTAAGAGAGATAGGGGAAGGTCAATCTAAAGTTATATGTCTGAAGAAGTTAAGAAAGAAGAAAAAAGAACAAAGGTCAATGTAATCAAGAAAACTGTATCTCCAGCTGATGCAAAGACTGCACAAAAGCAGGACACAAGTCAGCACGAGACAGAGAAGAAGGTCATTGTCCTTAAAAAGAAGACAGTAGTTAAGGTTAAGGAAAAAGAGCCAGAACCTGTTGTTGTCAAGGAAAAGAAGCCAGTTGTATCATCAGCTGCTTCTGCAGAGCCAAGAAAGAAGATGAACAACAATAACTCTCAGCCAAAGACTCCTTTCAAGAAGTCAGAGGTTATTGATGGTAAGAGCTTCATGACAAACACAGCTCACGCTCAAACAACAAGAATACAGTCTCCTTTGCATAATGGTCCAATTATCATAAAGAGCCAGAATCTACCTCCTGTACCAGGACAGAAGGTTGAAGGCCAGAGCGCTTCTGAGCCATCAAGACCAAGAGTTGCTGGTGTTGTAGGTGGTAGACCAACAGGCCAGAATAGATTCAATAAGGATGGACAGAGAAGACCATTCAATAAAGAT
Source organism: uncultured Spirochaetales bacterium (assembly GCA_934276485.1). GTDB lineage: Bacteria > Spirochaetota > Spirochaetia > Sphaerochaetales > Sphaerochaetaceae > Ornithospirochaeta. The sequence goes on from CAKQTE010000096.1 coordinate 34,912, forward strand.
GGACAGAATCGTCCTCCATTTAACAAGGACGGTCAGAGAATGCCTCGCGCAGGCCAGAGCTATACTCCTTCTGATAAGCAGAATAGAGATGGTGGCTTCAGACGTGATAATTCTCAGCGCCCAGGATTTTCATCTCGTCCTTCTTCCCGTGTTCCTTCCGGTGGTGGCGGTGGAGTTGCTCCATTAGAGCTAAACCAGAAGAGAAAGGGAAAGGTATTCACTCCAGGTGGAAAGAGAAAGGATCATGAGTCCAAGTACCAGAAAGATGAAGAGCTAGACTTCCAGTTCCAGAAAAAGAACGAAGAGCAGAAGCTTGCATCTGTTCCAAAGTCAATCGACATCATGGAGAATATCACAGTTGCAGACTTGGCTAAGAAGATGAATCTCAAGGCTTCGGATATCATCACAAAGCTATTCAAGATGGGTCTTATGGTTACTATCAACCAGCAGATCGATCATGATACAGCTGAGATCATCGCTAGCGAATATGGATGCGCTGTACACCTAGTATCCCTATACGATGAGACTATCATCGAGTGTGAGGAAGATAGGCCAGAGGATATGGTTCCACGTGCACCAGTTGTTACTATCATGGGACACGTTGACCATGGTAAGACAAAGACATTGGATGCTATCAGATCAAGTGATGTCGCTTCCGGAGAGTTTGGTGGAATCACACAGCACATCGGTGCATACAAAGTAACAATGCCAGGTAAGGGCACTGTAGTATTCTTGGATACTCCAGGACACGCAGCATTCTCAATGATGAGAGCTCGTGGTGCTCAGGTAACAGATATCGTAGTACTTGTTGTTGCTGCAAACGATGGCGTCATGCCACAAACAAGAGAAGCTGTAGACCACGCTAAGGCTGCAAAGGTACCAATCATTGTTGCTATCAACAAGTGTGATTTGCCTGAAGCAAACCCAGATAGAGTCATGCAACAGCTTTCAGACTTGGGTCTTATGCCAGAAGAATGGGGTGGAAATACTCTCTACTGCAAGATCTCAGCTTTGAAGAAGGAAGGTATCGAGGATTTGTTGGATACTATCCTATTGCAGGCTGAAATGCTTGAGCTTAAGGCTAATCCAAAGTGTAGAGCACAGGGTAAGATCCTTGAGTCAAGAATCGACCAAGGTAGAGGTACAGTTGCAACAGTTATCATTGAAAAGGGTACTCTAAAGCAGGGTGACTACTATGTTGCAGGTATCTACTCAGGTCGTGTTAGAGCTATGTTTGATGATAAGGGCAAGAAGATCCAGAAAGCTGGTCCTTCTGATCCTGTTGAGATCATCGGTCTAAGCAATATCCCATCAGCAGGTGACCCATTCCAGGTAACAGAGGATGAGAAACAAGCAAGAAGCATTGCTGCTAAGCGTCAGGAGCTTGAAAGAATCGGAGAAGGATCTGGAAAGAACAAGATTACTCTTGAGAACTTGAACGCAAAGATTCTTGAAGGTCAGATGATTGATTTCAACGTTGTAATCAAGGGCGATGTACAGGGATCTGTAGAAGCACTTCAGGGAGTACTTGAAAAGCTTTCAACAAACGAGATCAAGCTCAATGTTCTTAGAGCTTCCGCTGGAGCTATCATCGAAAGTGATATCTCACTTGCTGCTGCATCAGACGCTGTTGTAATTGGATTTAACGTAAGACCTACACCAAAGGCACAGGCACTTGCGGAGCAGGAGAAGGTTGAGATCAAGAAATACAACATCATCTATGATGTCGTTGATGATATCAAGGCAGCTATGGAAGGCAAGCTCTCCCCTGAGATCAAGGAGATCGACATCGGTAAGGTTGAAGTCAGAGAGACATTCAAGGTTCCAAAGATTGGTCTTATCGCAGGATGTTATGTCACTGAAGGAAAGGTTAAGCGTAATAGCCTCGTAAGAGTCATCAGAGATTCTATCCAGATTAATAAGGATATGATCAAGCTCTCATCCCTAAAGAGATTCAAGGATGATGCCAAGGAAGTTGCAGAGGGCTTTGAGTGTGGTATCGGACTTGAGAACTGGCAAGATCTTCAGGTTGGCGATATCTTGGAAATCGTAGAAACAGAAGAAGTTCGCAGAACTTTGGACGTTGAAGTATAACTTGACAGAGCCTCCTTGCGAGGCTCTATTTATTAGGAAAACATCATGAGTGAATTTTCACAAAGTAGATTAGAAGCAAAGATTCTGGAAACCGTATCCTCCTTGATTGTTTCTGGAGCTATCAAGAACCATAATCTTTCAACACTAACAAGTGTTACAAGAGTTGTATTGGCTCCAGATAATACAGAGGCTAAGGTTTATGTATCATCTCTGTTTGATGATGCAAACCTCGAGAAGTCAGTGCATGCGCTTAATAAGGCGTCTGCATTCATCCAATCAAGACTGGCAAATGTTCTTAAGACAAAGAACACTCCAGTTCTTACCTTCTGGAAGGATAACTCCTATATCGAAGGTGAGAGAATCAATAACCTTATCGATAAGGCACTTGGAAATAAATGAGTGGTGAATTCAAGATTCTTTTAGAGGATAAGAATGAAGGTATCACAAGCTTCTCTTCCCTAGGAAAGATAAAGAAAGAGTACAGGGGGGAGAAGGTTGGACACGCAGGAACTCTAGATAAGTTTGCATCTGGCTTGATGATTGTCATGATCGGAGGAGCAACGAAACTCAATCCTGTATTTTCATCATTTTCCAAGAAATATGTTGCAAAGATAGCTTTCGGAGAAGAGACAGATACATTGGATCCAGAGGGAGATGTTGTAGCAACAGCACCAGCTCCAACAAGAGAAGAGCTAGAGAAAAGCGTAAACTCATTTCTTGGAAAGCAGATGCAGGTGCCACCTGTGTATTCAGCTTTGCATATTGATGGCAAAAGAGCATATGAAGAGGCTCGCAAAGGGCATGATATCAATATGCCAGAGCGTGAGATAGAGGTATATTCAATTAAGCTCTTGGAATATAACGAAGGATGCGCAGTTGTTGAGTGCCATGTTTCCAAGGGAACCTATATCAGAAGCCTTGCTCGCGATATTGCAATAAAGTGTGGATCCAGAGCTCACCTGGTTGCTCTAAGGCGCACTCAAATTGGTCCTTGGACTCTAGACGATATTCCTCTTGATACCAAAGCGCTTCTTGATAAAAGTGATCTGTTGTCAGTTGTGCACTTGAAGGAGAGCAAGCGAAGACTAATAGAAAATGGATTTATAGATCAATCGTTTGTAATCTCCGACAGTGATAGAGAAAAACGATTTGCATATCTATATTTTGGATCTGAGCTTTTTGCTATAGGGGAAAAGGGTGACAAGCTAAGAATTCTATCAAGGTGTATGTAATGGAAAGATATGACTTTTCCTTTCTAGTTGAAAACAAGATCAAGAAAAATACTCCGATCATTGCAACAATCGGCGTCTTTGAATGCTTTCATATTGGTCATATGGCAATTATGGACAAAGCGCTTGAAATAAAGAGAAGTATCCCAAATTCAGAGGTATTGGTAATCACATTTTCAACAAATCCAAAGCCTGGAAGAGATGAAAAGATAGATACTCTACGCATTCGTGAGGAAAATCTTGAATTATATGGAATAGACTGTGTTGCAACAATTGACTTTTCTCAGCAATTCAGTAGAATTTCAGCTAGTGAGTTCTTGGAAATGATTGTCACATCCATGGACTTAAGAGCAATTGTAGTAGGAGAGGATTTCAAGTTTGGACATCCTTCTTCTTCTAGAAGTGCCAAGGATTTGGCATCGATGCTAAAAGATATGCATTCAGATGCTAAAGCTTATTGTGTAGCACCAATTCTTACGGAGGGTGGAGAGAAAATCTCCTCAACTCTCTTAAGAAGGATGATAAAAGAAGGAAGACTCAAAGAGTTTCGAGAGTATTCCGGCCAGGGGTATATCTTGGATTTGCATCAAAGACCTTATGCAATTGAAGATAGTGCCTTGGTTTTAAGAGTAGAAGACATACATCAACTTCTTCCGCCACAAGGAGTTTATGAAAGTACTTTGATTCTTGAAGAAAAAAATAGAGTAAAAACCATTACAACTGTTTCTACGGAGACTATTGTGATAAAGCTTGCCGAAAAATCTTCAAAAATAAGTGCGATGTCAGATACTCGAGTAGAACAACTTTTATTGGAGAAAAGAGATGATTTCAGCTGAACAGAAGAAAGAAATCGTAATCAAGTTCGGTGGCTCAGAAGCTAACACCGGAGACGCAAAAGTACAGGTTGCATTGTTGACTGCAAGAATCAACGACCTACAGAATCACTTCAAGGCTAATCCTAAGGATCACGCATCAAGAAGAGGCTTGTTGAAGCTTGTTGGTCAGAGAAGAAGATTCTTGAAGTACATCAAGAACAACGACATCAACGAGTACAGAGCATTGATTGCAGAACTCGGACTAAGAAAGTAAAAAATAAGAGAAGCCAGCGTTTGTCTGGCTTTCCCTTTTTAAGAACAAAATAAAGAACTAAAAGAAAGAAAGAAGGTAATTATGTCAAATGTTACATCTGTTTCCGTAAAACTCGGAGACTACGAGCTTGTTTTTGAGACAGGCAAGATTGCAAAGCAGGCAAATGGAGCTGTATATGCTCACTATGCAGGATCAGCAGTAATTGCAACAGTATGTTGTGGAAACCCACCAGAGGTTATGCCAGACTTTGTACCAGTATCTGTTGAATACAACGAAAAATACTATGCTGCAGGAAAGATTCCTGGAGGATTTCTAAAGAGAGAAGGAAAGCCAAAAGATAAGGAGATTCTAGTTTCTCGTCTTATCGATAGACCTATGAGACCTCTCTTTGACAAGGCATTCGGAAGAGAGATCCAGATTGTTCCAACAGTTGTTTCTTCTGATATGATCCATACTCCAGATATCATTGCTATCAACGCAGCAAGCTGTGCTGTAACTATCTCAGATATCCCATTCTATGGCCCAATCGCAGCTGTAAGAGTTGCAAAGATTGGTTCAGAGTATGTAATCAACCCAACATTCCAGCAGATTCCTCAGGCAGACTTGGATATCGTAGTTGCAGGAACTCACGATGGAATCACAATGGTTGAAGGTGGAGCTAAGGAAGTAAGCGAAGAGGATATGCTCGGAGCTATCGCTGCAGCTCAGCCAGTTATTACAGAAATCTGTGAAGCACAGACAAAGATGAGAGAGCTTTGTGGTAAGGAAAAGCTTCCATTGATGGAAGTTCCAGAAGAAGACCTCACATGGCTCAAGGAAGTAGAAGAGTACGCTTATCCACTTATCAAGGAAGCAAGCTTCGTTAAGGGAAAGGCTAATAGATATGCAGCTCTAGATCGCGCTCATCAGGATGTAAAGGAGAAGTTTGCATCCCTTATCGAAGAAGATGCAGAGAAGAGAAAGCCTCAGCTTGCTAAGCTCTTTGATGATATGGAGTACAACATTCTTCGTTCATCAATTTTGAACGATGGACTCAGAACAGATGGAAGAAAGGTTACAGAGATCAGACCTATTACATGTGAGGTTTCTGTTCTTCCTTCAACTCATGGCTCTGCACTATTTACAAGAGGTGAGACACAGTCATTGGCAGTTACTACTCTTGGAACAGTTAACGATGAGCAGCTTTTCGATACTATCGATGGCGAAAAGAGCTATTCAAACTTCATGCTTCACTACAACTTCCCTCCATACTCAGTAGGAGAGACAGGAAGACTAACAACAGGAAGAAGAGAGATCGGTCATGGTCACCTAGCTCAGAGAGCTCTTGAAGCTGTTGTTCCAAAGAAGGACAAGTTCCCATACACTATCAGAGTTGTATCTGAGATCATGGAATCAAATGGTTCTTCTTCAATGGCAAGTGTTTGTGGTGGTTGTTTGTCACTCATGGATGCAGGAGTTCCAATTTCACAGCCAGTTGCTGGTATTGCAATGGGCCTTATCACAGAGGGCGCTGACTACTCAAAGTATGTAGTTCTTTCAGATATCCTCGGTGAAGAAGACCACCTTGGCGATATGGACTTCAAGGTAGCTGGAACTAAGGATGGTATCACAGCATTCCAGATGGATATCAAGATTGCAGGTGTTACTCCAGAGATCATGAGCAAGGCACTTAATCAGGCTAAGGAAGGTAGAATGCACATTCTATCAATCATGACAGACACTCTCTCAGCTCCTAGAGCAGAGGTATCTGAGCTTGCTCCAAAGATTCTTTCTCTAAAGGTTCCAGAGGACAAGATCGGTGCTGTTATCGGAACAGGAGGAAAGACTATTCGTCAGATTGCTGAAACAAGTGGTGCTGAGATCAACATTGAAGACGATGGAACAGTAATGATCTATGGTAAGAACAATGCTGCAGCTCAGAGTGCAAAGCGCTTGGTTCTCTCAATCATCGAGGAGCCAGAAGTTGGCAAGATTTACCATGGAACAGTAAAGAGAATCGTTGACTTTGGTGCATTTATCGAGATTCTTCCTGGCAAGGAAGGCCTATGCCACATCTCAAAGCTTGCTAGAACTAGAGTCAAGAACGTTTCTGATGTTCTATCTGTTGGTCAGGAAGTTGATGTTAAGCTCACTGAAATCGATAGAATGGGAAGATTGAACCTTTCTTATATCGATGCTCAGCCAAGCGAGCAGAAAGAAAACTAATGTCAAAAAAAGATCTTGGCGTTAAAGTTGTTTTATCGGAGGGGGCAATTGCTCCCTCTTATGAAACTCAAGGTGCTGCTGGTGCAGATGTTAGAGCATATCTTCCAGATGGTGATATAATATTAGAGCCCGGAGAGTACAAGTTGATTCCAACAGGGTTGAAATTAGAGATTCCTGTTGGTTATGAAATACAGGTACGTCCTCGTTCAGGACTCGCTATCAAAAAGGGAATCACTGTCTTGAATTCTCCAGGAACAATCGACTCCGACTACAGGGGAGAGGTCAAGGTTATCTTGATCAATCACTCAAAGGAGCCTTTTGTAATTACAAATGGAGATCGCATAGCGCAATTTGTCTTTGCTCAAGCGATGCAAGCAGATTTCCAAAGCGTAGAAACTCTATCAGGAACAAATAGAGGGAGTGGAGGCTTTGGTTCAACAGGTGTTTAATGGGAACTAAAAGCCGATACACTATTTTAAATAGATATATATCTAGGGAGTTCTTGTCGAACTTCCTAGTTGCTTTTTTGTTCTTCTTTTGTGTGTTTTTCATCAATTCAATACTATTGCTTGTAGAGAAGATTCTTTTAAAGAACATTAATTTTCTCTCAATGCTTCAAATGGTTTTATTATTGATGCCACAGTTCTTGGTATATACATTTCCATTTGCAACCCTTGCAGCCTCTTCAATGGTTCTTGGAAATCTATCAAGCTCCAATGAGCTATTGGCAATAAGAAGCTGTGGAATATCATCATCAAGAATATATAAACCAATAATCATATTCTCGATTATTCTAAGTGCAATAACATTCATATTTGCAGATGTCATACATCCTTTGTCTTCTGTTATCTATCGTGATAAGCTTGCACTCCTGATGGCAGAGATGCCAACATTTGAAATTGAACCCAATAGCGTAAATAGCGTAGGAGACATTGTCCTATACAACAAGGATGCATCTGGCAGGGAGATATATGACCTTGTACTAGTAAGCAAGAACAAGTCAGATATGATGCAGACAGTGATTTCTGAAAAGGGAGAGCTGGAGCTAATAGATCCTAATAACTACATTTATTCATTGAATCTTTCAAATCCAACTATCTTTCTAGATGATGCTGATGATATCGAATCGTATGTATATTCGAAAGCAGAGAAAGCTACATTCTATCTGGATTTCTCAAACCAGATTCCCGCTCTAACTTCCAATAGTCCTGTCAATCTTACTAGTAGGGAACTATTGGATGAGATAGAAATAAGAGATCAAATCCAAAGCGAGGATAGGCGAGTATATTACAAGAATATTGAAGAACAGAAATTGAACATATCATCAAATCTCAAATCATTGGCAAGAGGGGAAAAGTCATATGATAGTGCTCAAGATGGCATTAAGAATGCTAATCGTGAGCTGGAATACCTTGGATCTAAACCTGTGAATTTTACTGGCCAATACTATAAGGCAGAGCTTACAAAGAAGTTTGCGCTTTCTTCTGCGTGTTTCTTCTTAACTCTCATTACTCTTCCTCTTTCAAATATAAAGGTCAAGCATGGAAAGCTTACAGGCTTTGCACTATCCTTGATTGTTGCTGTTGCATATTGGTATATGCTATTTGCAGCACAGCTTTTGATATTCGATATCACAATGCCTCCATATTTGTTGATATTTGCACCAAACTTGGTAATCTTCACATTAGCCATCTTTGCTCTTGTATATTTCAGGAAGGCGCGATGATGAAGATTCTAGATAGATACATAATTTCAAATATCCTGAAGATTGCATTCTTTGCGATTCTGATATTCTCATTGATCCTTGCAGCAGTTGAACTCTTTTCTAAGATGGATCAGATCATGAATAGTGATATTCCAATATCCTCCATCATTGAATATATTGTTCTCTCGATTCCTGAATACCTGTTGATGGTATCATCACTGTCGCTATTGTTTGCAACTACATATTTTCTATCAATGCTATCTGCAAACAACGAAAAGATTGCTCTTTTGAATGCTGGCATCTCGAAAGCAAGAATAGCACTTCCTATAATAATGCTATCAATTGTGCTGACACTGATGGGTTTTGTGTATCAGGAGTATTTTCTCAATAAGATAATTGCAAAGCACGATGAGCTTGCTCTCGAGCTATTTGGACAAAGCTCAACGCAAGATTCTCGTGACATTGTCCTTCATGATACCAATGGCTATTTGATATACACTAGGCGCTATAGCGAAGAGAACATGAAGATCTATAATCCAATACTAATTGGGTATGATGGCAATGAATTAAAGCTTCGTGTTGAATCTGATAGTGCAAGGTATGAGCAAGGGGCGTGGGTATTCTACAAAGCCAAGGTTTATCGCACAAATGGTAGCGATATAACTGTGCAATACAAAGATGAATATGTTGTTGATGACTTTAGAATTGAGCCTAGCTTATTCAAGAGTCAGAATACAAACATTGAAACCATGGACAGCAAGCTTGCTCGTTCATACCTAGAGAGAATGAAGGAAGTAGATCCTGCATCTTGGCAGGAGAAAGCTACAGACTATTACAGAGCGTTGTTTCAACCAATAGCTATATTTGTATTGATGGTTGTTGCTTCGATGATGAATTACAACTTCAAGAAGAATGTGTTATTGTTCTCAATCATACAATCGCTATCGATAGCTGTTGTATACTATTGCGCAGACATGGTATTCTCAATTGCTGCACATCAAGCTGCGATCTCGCCATACTTGGCAGTAGTTCTTCCTTTGGTAATCACAGTGCTTTGTGCATATATAATGTCTTTGATAGGAAAAAGATTATGAGTATTTACAGAGAAATAAAAAGAGACAAGAATTCAAAGGCTCGTCTTGGTGTTGTCTCGCTCCCTCATGGAGAGGTACAGACACCAGCATTCATGCCTGTTGGAACAAATGGAACTGTTAAGGGAATATACCACGATACGATCAAGGATATGGGGTATCAGATCATACTTGCAAATACATATCATATGTATCTCAGACCAGGGCTGGAAGTGTTGGAAAGCTATGGTGGCCTTCATGAATTCTCGAATTGGGACAGAAACATCCTCACAGACTCCGGTGGATTCCAGGTTTTCTCTCTATCTGGATTGAGAAAGATCAAGGACTCTGGCGTTACATTCCAGTCCCATATCGATGGATCCAAGCATATATTCACACCTGAGAAGGTCGTAAATATCCAGCGTGTTATCGGTAGTGACATTGCAATGGTACTTGATGTATGTACACCTCCTGGAATCGAATACAAGGCTGCTAAGGAAGCTTGGAGAGTTACAAAGCTTTGGGCAGAAAGATCTCTAAAGGAAAGAGAAAGACTAGGTGAGAGCTTCAGGGGAAATCTCTTTGGTATTGTTCAAGGTAACTTCTATGAGGATCTGAGAAAGGAAAGTGCGCTTGCTCTTTCTGATATGGATTTTCCAGGAATAGCTATCGGAGGTTTGTCTGTAGGAGAGGAGAAGAACCAATTTATAGATATGCTAGGCTATACTGCTGAATATGTAACAGATGAAAAGCCACGATATGTAATGGGTATTGGTTCTCCTGACTATATTTTGGAGTGTGTAGATAACGGTATTGATTTGTTTGACTGTGTTCTTGCAACTCGTATGGCTCGTAATGGTGCTGTATTTACAGATGATGGAGTGATGGTTCTAAAGAAAGCAAAGCATAAGTTCGATCATGGACCTATTCAGCCAGGATGTTCATGCTCTGCTTGTACAGAGTACTCTGTTGGATATATGCATCACCTGATCAAGTGCAATGAGATGCTTGGTGGAATGCTAGCAACAGAGCATAACCTCAGATATCTATATGATTTGTTGATTCGAATCAGACAGGCAATTGCCGAAGATAGATTCAAGGAATTCAAGCGCGACTATCTTGCAAGATTCTATGGCAACAAATAGTTGAGGAAAAAGCACAAAAAGAGGAGACGGAAGTTAAAATTCTATCTCCTCTTTCTTTTATCGAGCGAAATACGCTTCTATGCTATCTATAAATGCCTCTAGTTCCTTTGTGCTATAGCCTTCAGAATAGCTTGCATTGATCGAGGTCTTGTCGATACCGAAATCGAAATCGTCCATCGCAGATCCAAATGTGCTATATAGATCTGCTATCATGGTTACAACCATTTCTTGGTCGAGAGGAAAATCGAAATCGAATGTTGCATATCCATCATAAGCATTCACTTCTATTGGAGTGTTGTCGATTACAAGAGTCTTGTGGCAATAGATAATGTCTTGTATTTCTATAACGCTTTGGCTAGAAACTGCAACTGTTGGCTTGATAGGAACTCTTATTTCTTTTTCCTTTGGCATTTCAATTAAGCTTAGATAGTATTCAACCGCATCAATGAACTCATTGATTTTTCTTTCTGTATAGTTTGTTGAATACAATGCTTCGACAACATTTCCATCGATAGCGAACTCAAAATCATTCATCTCTTCTTTGTAGAATGAGTACATATCTGCAATTGCAGTTGCAATCATATCTTCTGAAAAGTCTTCTGGAAGATTGAATGTTGCGTGTCCGTCATATGCATCAACCTTGATAGTGCTTCCTAGCGCATCGATATTGCGAGAAATATGAGAGACGATAAACTCTGGCTTTGCAGGAACCTTTACCTCCGGCTCTTTGTTCTCTACTACATATACCTTGATGTCAAAAGGAGCGGTAGGAACTGCAGCCTCTTCTTTTGTCTCCACATCTTCAACTTGAGCAGGGTCTTCTATCTTTATGGATTTTATATAGTTCTCTAGTTCATCTAGAAGAACATTGATTTCGTCTTTTGTGTATCCAGTTGAATAGAGTACTTCAACATAATCTTTGTCTATTGCAAAATCAATGTCTCCCATATAAGTGCCATATTGTTCATATAGCTCAGTTATGATAGTAGCAATCTCTTCATCGCTAATTCCTTTAGGAGTGGATATTGTTGCGCATCCATTATATGCATCAACAACAAGTGTTGTATTATCTACATTGATTGCTCTATGTTCATGCTCAACAGGAGGCTCTACATTGATGAATTGAGAAGAGATTCCAATTTGAGGTCTAGATGGAATCTTTATGACAATTGCCTTTTGAATCGGTTCTTCAACAATGTCAACACTTGGCTCTTTTTCAATTTCAAGATTAGGTTCTTCTACTGCAATAATAGGGGATTCTGGGACAACTATTGATTCAAGAGGAGGGCAGAGAGTGTTTACATAGCTCTCGATACAGAAAAGAGCGTATTCAATATCTTCCTTTGAATAAAGTTCTGAGTAGAAGAGCTCTGTCATTCCATCTTGTAATGCAGCATCCAAATCCAGATCAAAGCCCTCGAATGCAGAGTAGAGTGCAACTAGTGCATCAGCTACATCAGACTGAAGAATATATGTTGATGGATACTCAAGTGTTGCGTATTCATTCTTTGCATTGATCGCGATTGTGCTATTTCCAATCTTGATAGTCTTTGAAATATCAAAAGGTCTTTCCTGTACAGTATGATCAAATACATACAGGTTAGGCTTGCCTGGTACTACAGATGTATTCTTTGTTGTTAGTATTTTTTCAACAGTGTCAATGAGTGTATTTATTTCACTTTCTGAATAGCCTTGGTTATATGTGAGATTCAGTGTGTTGTTCTCAAGTTTGTATCTCAGTTCAATAACGACAGTCGGAATTTGTTCGCGAATTGCTATGATTGCCTTTTCGACATGTTCAGGGCTGACAGAGGAAGGAATCTGAATGTATCCATAGCCATCATATGCGTTGATGATAGCGTCATTGCCATTTACTTCAATTGTTCTGTTGACATGTAACTCTGGTTTTGTCTCTATTACAGGTGTTTCAAATTTGACAGTAATAGGAGCAGGTGTTTCTATTATTTCAATTTCTTCGGAGAAGTTCCCTTTAAGCGTGATGATGCTTGGAACTATGTAGAGAGTCGCAATAATCGCAAATAGAACGATTGTACTTAAGATTGCTAAAAACCGACTATCTTTTTTTGCCATAAATAAAACCTTCCCTTTGGCACATAAAAACAACCCCGCAAAATGCCTTATAGAGCTAATTCTAAGTCAGCAATATGTTAACAAGCAAGATATTATTTTCCCGATGGTGATAATTTGTTATGTTTTTTATGGCAAAAAAGTAGGTGCTGAATTTCTCCAGCACCCGAACTTTTTTTAGATTTCTACTTGTTCGATCTTCAAGACTGTGTAATTGCACTCTCTTGTTCCGATTGTAAAGACAACATCTTCACCTTCCTTGTGGTTGATAAGTGCCTTTCCAACAGGAGCATTGATATCGATAATACCACTATCTGGATTGGACTCCCATCTTCCAAGGAATGTATATGTGAATTCCTTCTTTTCAATATTGTCCCTTAGATCAACCTTCATTCCAAATCCAATTAGACCAGGAACGATATCTGTCTCTTTCATGACTCTTACAGTGTTGATATCGTTAGTGAGCTCTCCAACTCTTCTTTCAAGCTCTCTCTTGTAGTCCTTTGCATATTGGTACTCAGCATTCTCTCTCAAGTCTCCTAGCTCACGAGCTGTTGCAATATCCTTAAGGTTAGCAGGAACCTGTACTTCCTTGATCTCCTTTAGCTCAGCCTTCTTCTTCTCGTAGCTTGCTTCTGTGCACATGAAGCCCTGAAGAGCCTTGACTTGGAATGGCTCAGAAGGAACATCCTTGTTCTGTCCAAAGTCATAGCCAGGGAACCTAGATGAAATGATTTCCTTATAGCGATTCTTGTCTGGAGTATCTAGGCCTTCATTGAAGAGTAGGAGAGTTCTGATCTCGTCGATGGACTCTCTTGTTGCGCTCTCCAAAAATTGATCGATAGCTTTTTCCTGAACAAGGTCCTTCAATAGTGCCTTTGTGTTCTTTCTATTCTCCTGGCTGTCGAGGGTCTTCATACAGCTTGAGAGTGCCATAAGCTCTGTCTTGAAGAGTCTATCCTTTGTGAGGTTAGCACTCTTAAGCTCCTTATCTGTTAGCTTTGCATCGATTGCAAAGTAGATAAAGCAAGCAATAGCATCTCTGAAGTTGTTGACAGTTCTATTGATGAATTCATAGTACTTCTTCTTATTGAGCTGTCTTAGCTTTGTCTCCAAAAATGATGAGATATAGAGAGGGAAGAGCATCTCAAGAGTGTCGTAAGCATATTTATCTGTCTGTGCGACCTTGATGATGAATTCCTTCTTGATATCTGTATTTCTTAGAGCCTTGAAGACTTCCTTCTTCTCATTCTCACTCAGTAGCTTATATAGATCCTCAAAGTCGATTTCTGCTTCAACAGGGACATTATGTTCAGATGCATAGTCTAGAACTAGAATTGCAGATAGTCGTTCATCTATAGGTCTATTTCTATCAGCAGCTGCATCCTTGAAGTAGCTAGCCATCTCCAAGAAAGCATCAGAGTCCTTGCTGATGTCCTTGATGCTAAGTGCGTTGAAGATAGTCGTGATCTTCTCATAGAGATCCTTTGGAGTTCTGAACATGTATAGCTGCTTCTCTTCCTGAGAAGATGGGTATGCAGTTAGCTCGTATGTGTCAGAAGCACCTGGGATGATTCTGATATATGGATTTGTCTTTACTTCTTCCTTGATCTTTTCAGCAATTGGCTTCCATTCTCCTTCATCGAGAATGCTATCTACCATCTCAGCTTTCATGTCCTTAAGCTGAAGCTTGTTGTCAGCAGAAGAGTACAGGAGTGTTCTAACAAGCCACTCGATGCCGCCATCGCTAAGGATCTTGGCTTTGATCTTCTGAGGAGGAACCCCCTTCTTGATAGCTCTGATGTGCTGGTTTGTAAGAGGAATCAAAGCATTGTATGCAGCCTGCAAGGATACTTCCTGATTGTCCATTGCTGAATATTTGACTTGCAATACTCCATTTTCAATGGATGTAATGAGGCCAACCTTTCTGTCTGCTTTTCTTAGGACGAAGGTCTTTTCAGAGTATGCAATATCCTTCTCGAACTCATCGAGAGCAGAGACAGCGTTCTCTGCCTTTATTACATCATATTTCTTGGATACTTCCTTGAATCTTGATGATTTTCCATATTTGACAAATAGTGCATCAGATAGCTGCTTACGAACATCTTGGTCATTGCCTTTTAGGTTTAGCATTGCACGAGCAGTTAGGATGATGTTCTCAAGATTCTTCTTGATCTCAGATGCCTTGTTCTCTTCTTTCTTGAGCATCTCGCGCTCGCTGATGAGATTGTTCATCAAGAGTCTATAGAGATTGAAAGCAAGCTCAGGGTTTCTTTCTGAGAGAGTGAGAACATAGGAAGAGTAGAATGGAAATTCGCTCTTTCCATTCTCAAGTAGCTTTGAGAAAATCGAAGAGATCTTCTGATCATCTTCGCTCTTGGCAAGACGAAGTAGAGCTCTTTGATAAAAGCTCATCGAGTTTTTCTTGTCTCCAATCTCTTCATAGTGATCTGCAACCTTTACAATGACATCGACATCTTGGTTGTCTGCCTTGACATAGCGCTCATAGCAATTCCACTTAGTCTTCTCATCATTTTTCTCAGCAGCAACATCTCCAAGAACTCTCAATGCCTTTGGAGATTCGCTCTTTTCGATTACAGCTCTGGCAATGTGCTCAGCAACTTCCCAGTTTCTAGCACCATAGAAATCCAGAGCAAGATTATTTAGTAGGACATTTGATTCATGAGGTCTGAGCATAAGCTTGATCTTTCCTGCAATATACTCAAGAACAATGGAATCCTTATTGTCATTCATAGCATCGATTGCAGCTTCCCTAAGCTCTGTTGCTTTGTCTTCCTTTAAAGCTGCGATACTTTTATCTAGAGACTCGAAATTACTTGCTTTATAAGAAGTTAGAGGGTTCTTTCCTAAGTTTTTCTCTTCTTGTAGTAAAAGCTTTAAATCAATCATAACCTGTACTCCTTACCAAAAAATGGCAATCCGGGTAAAAAATAAAACCGGGCAGAATGCTGCTCGGAACCGGATATAAGAATTGATATATAGCTATTTTATAACACAAATTGCTTCTTTTTGCAAAGAAAGATTTTGTCGTACAAATTCGCTAATATAAAGATAAGGCAAAAAACTAATCAGTCAATATTATCTATATGGGTATTTTGCTATATACTTTTCTCTATGAGCTTGAATTCTATTATGTATGCGCCATCTCTGTTGGCGTCTGATTTCTCTCGTCCTGTAAATGCACTACAGGATGTATCTGAAAGTGGTTGTGACTATATCCACCTGGATGTCATGGATGGAATCTTTGTTCCTGTCATAACCTTTGGCCCAAAGTTTATACAGGATATCAGGAAGGATTCTGATTTGATCTTCGACACGCATTTGATGATTGTTGAGCCCGAAAAGCATATCAAGGCATTTGCAGATGCAGGATCAAATATAATCACAGTGCATCAGGAATCAACAAGACACCTATGGAGATGCTTGGATCTAATAAAGGACGCAGGATGCGAATGTGGAGTTGCAATAAACCCTGGAACATCTGTTAGCCAAATTGAAGCTGTGCTTCCATATACAGATTACGTACTAGTGATGAGCGTTAACCCAGGCTGGGGTGGCCAGAAGTTCATTCCAGAGGTTGTATCAAAGATCAAGGAACTTGACTTTAGGCGTAAGGAAGAGGGCTTCCATTACCAGATTTCTGTTGATGGAGGAGTTGGCAAGAACAACATCAAGCTACTATATGAAAGTGGCGCCAATCTTGCTGTCATGGGAACAGCTTTCTTCAATCAGGTCAATAAAAAGGAATTCATCGATGATTTGAATCTCATTCTGGAGGACAGATGAAAGCTGTAATCCAAAGAGTCAAGGACGCAAGCTGCAGTGTAGACGGGCGCGTTACAGGTGCTATAGATTCCGGCCTACTTGTATATTTCGGCGTTGATAAGGGAGATGAGGAATGGATGCTGAAGCCATTTCTTGAGAAACTTGTCAAGCTAAGGATTTTTCTTGATGAAAATGATAAGATGAATTTGAGTATTCTGGATGGAAATCGGGCTATATTGTTTATAAGCCAATTTACTCTTTCTTCTGATGTATACAAAGGAAACAGGCCTTCTTTTGATAGTGCGGAAGAACCAGAAAAAGCTAGACTCCTTTATGAGAAGGGAATTGAGATACTTAAATCATTTGGTCTTGATGTGCAAATAGGTGCATTCGGAGAGCATATGGAAGTGCGCTATTTGAACGATGGTCCGATAACTTTTGTATTAGATAGTGACAAAATCAAGAGTATTTCTAGCAAAAAATCGAGTTAATGGCCTTATAGATTAGGAGGACTTCACTTATGGCTAAAAATGATAATGTAAATGTAAGTGGAAAGAAGGAAGCGCTGGAGGCAGCTCGCTTGCAAATCGATAAGGAATTTGGAAAGGGTTCCTTGATGCGTCTTGGGGACTCCAAGGAGACCTTGGATGTTGATGTAATCCCATCAGGATCCCTACTGTTGGATGAGGCTCTTGGTGTTGGTGGTTACCCTAAAGGTAGAATCATCGAAATCTACGGACCAGAATCTTCAGGTAAAACAACACTAGCACTGCACGCTGTTGCAGAGGCTCAAAAGAAGGGCGGAATTGCAGCATTCATTGATGCTGAGCATGCTCTTGATCCTTCTTATGCAAAGAATCTTGGCGTTAATATCGAAGAGCTTTGGATTTCCCAGCCAGATAATGGAGAGCAAGCTCTTGAGATCACAGAGCGCCTCGTTAGATCTGGTGCTATCGACATCATAGTCGTTGACTCTGTTGCAGCTCTCACACCACAGGCCGAGATCGATGGAGACATGGGCGACAGCCACATGGGACTTCAGGCTCGTCTTATGAGCCAGGCTTTGAGAAAGCTTACTGGAATTCTTTCAAAGAGCAATACAACAATTATCTTCATCAACCAGATCAGAATGAAGATTGGTGTAATGTTTGGAAATCCAGAGACAACAACTGGTGGAAACGCATTGAAGTTCTATGCATCTGTAAGAATGGATGTACGAAGAATCGAATCAATCGGAAAGAACGCTGATGAGGTTTCTGGAAACAGAGTTAGAGTCAAAATCGTAAAGAACAAGGTAGCACCTCCATTTAAGAAGTGTGAACTTGATTTGATGTTTGGAACAGGAATCTCAAGAATCGGTTCAATTCTCGATGCTGCACTAAAATATGACTTGATTGACAAGGCAGGAGCTTGGTATTCATATAATGGAGAGAAGATTGGACAGGGTAGAGATAAGACTGTCGAATATCTTACAAACAATCCAGAGTTCACAGATGAACTGGAGACTAAGCTTAGGGACTTGATGTTCTCTAAGGATAAAGAAACAGAGGATACTGAGAAATAATGAAAGATGACTTTGATGTCATTTTGAATCAAAGAGAGAAGAAGAGCTTCCATATCCCGGGGATATTGAATGACAAGAAGGATTTCGATGGCCCCTTGGACCTTCTTCTCTATCTTATTCAGGAAAATGATGCCAATATATACGATCTTCCAATTGCGCTGATCACAGACCAGTTCCTGGAGTATATAAATCAAAACAAGACAGAGCTAAGGGATTTGGCTGATTTCTATCGTACTGCAGCAGAACTGTTGTATATAAAGAGCAAGTTGTTGTTGCCACAGACAACCCAATTGGATGAAGAGTACCTGGATCCAAGACAGGATTTGGTAGATAAGCTATTGGATTATCAGAAGTTCAAGAAATACACAGATCTCTTAACAGGTGCAGATTCTGGCGACAGGCTATATATAAACCGTCCTGAGAATTTCTTTGCAATTCCTTACGAGGATAAGGAACTCTTTAAGGATGTAACTCTGCAGGATCTCTGTTCTACATTCTCAAGAATCCTTGCAACAACTCCACCTTCAAAGATATTCAACATCTATGAAGAGGTATCTGTAAAAGAGAAGAAAGCATTGATTCTTGAGCTATTGGATGAAAGGGATCAGATAACTATTGAGGATTTGATTATCGACAGGGAAAATCCACTACATGTAATATGCTCGTTTTTGGCAATACTTGAATCTGTGAAGGAACATCTTATATTATTTTCGCAGCAAGAGCTTTATGGGCCTATATATATCGAACGACGTCCTATTGATTGGGATCCAACTCTTGTCGATAGATATGACAGGGAAGCTGATGAATATGTCGAGCATAATCTTGAGGATCCTGAGGACTTTACGATCCTTACCAAGGATGCGGAGATGCGTCTTGATGATATGATCAAGCGTGAAAGCGAAAAAAGTGCAGACGAAGTGTCCGAGGATGAATATATAGGGGATGAGGAAGAGATAGCTTTGGAGGATGACGATGAGTGAGATAGCAGAATTGACAGATAATGCTCGAATAACAGAGGTCGTTCTCTTTATCGAGAATACAGCTCTTCCTCTTGAGCGCTTGATGGCTCTTACAGGCTTGAAAGAAGATGAGGTAATAGATGCTCTTAGAGAGCTCAAGGAGCACTATGAAGAGCGAAACTCAGGACTATTGCTGTTAGAGGAAGAAGGACTATATTCATTCCAGCCAGCCAAGGAACTATATCCAAGGCTAAGACAGAGCTATGGACGAAAGGTTGATAGAAGACTGAGTAAGGCAGCTCTTGAAACTCTTGCGATAGTTGCATATTCTCAACCAATCACAAGAAGTGAAATCGATGGCATCAGGGGAGTGCAATCCGATGCCATAGTCCGTCTCCTAAGGGAGAGGGATTATATCAAGGTAAATGGTAGAGCCGATAAGCCAGGCCACCCTTGCTTATATTGCACAACAAGAAAGTTTTTGTATGAATTCAAGCTCAAGTCAATTTCAGAGCTTCCTAAACTTTCTGAAGCTGATAGACTAAAATTCAACAAGGAAGAAGAGGGAGAGCTTCTATTATGACTGATAATACATTTCCTATGCGCTTGCAGGTATATATGGCAAAGTGCGGAGTTGCATCTCGAAGAGGATCTGAGGACCTTATTAGCCAAGGTAGGGTAATGGTCAACAACAAGACCGTAAGAGAGATGGGCATCAAGGTAGGACCAGAGGATATTGTACAGGTTGATGGGGACACTATCGAACTTGTAAACAGAACATACTACATTGCACTCAATAAGCCAAAAGGATATGTTTGCACAAACTACGATCCAAACGAGACAAAGTATGCTCGTGAGCTAATTGGCATGAGAGATGCAGAGTTGCTTTATAACGTAGGAAGACTCGATAAGGAATCAAATGGTTTGATTCTATTTACAAACGATGGTGAGTTTGCAAATAGCATGATGCATCCTAAGTACCAAGTTGAGAAGGAATATATCGTTAAGCTTGATAGACCAGTTGAGATCGATGACTTGAATAAGGCTCTCGACGGGCTATATATTGATATGAAGACTCCATATAGAATCAAGCGATACGATTTGATTCCTAGAACAAAGCAATTTATCAAGGTAACTCTCACTGAGGGAAAGAATAGAGAGATCAGAAAGATCTTCTCTTTCCTTGGCTATGATGTTAAGTCCTTGACTAGAATCAGAATAGGTTGCGTTGAACTTGGAGACTTGGAACCAGGAGAGTGGAGAAATCTCAATACCAAGGAAATTGCAGGGCTTCTCTCTGGAAAGAACAACGAGAAGAAAGTCAAGGCAAAGAAAGTAAGGGTTGTCAAAAAGGAGAGCGCAAAATGATCATTGCTATCGATGGTCCTGCAGGATGCGGAAAAAGCACTATCGCAAAGACTCTTGCAAAAAGGCTTGGATTCTATTTTCTCAATACAGGCTCTTTCTATAGAACCTGCACACTTGCTCAAATAGAAAGCGGCAAGGATCCTTTGGATAAGGACTCTGTACTAGAGACAGCAAAGAGCGTGAAGATCACAGTCGAGGATGGAAATATCTGCCTCAATGGTGTGAATGTCGAGCCAAAGCTTCACACTCCGATTATTGACAAATATTGCTCTCCTGTGTCTGTAGATCCAAGACTCAGAGAGTATGTAAATACTCTTGTAAAGGGTATTGCTGGAAACATGGATATCATCACAGAAGGCAGAGATACCACAACTGTGATATTCCCAAATGCAGACTATAAATTCTATTTCGATGCATCCCCTGAGGTTAGAGCTTCCCGTAGACTTAAGGACCAAGCTGGACAGGCTGATTATGATGAAATACTGAAGGGAATCCTCGAAAGAGACAAAAATGATAGAGAGAAAGCAGTTGGAGCATTGAAAATTGCTCCGGATGCGATATTAATCGATACCTCGAACTTGACTATAGAAGAAGTTTGTGAGAAAGTTGTAAGTGCTATGCATAGGCATTAGGCGTGGTAATTTAGTAGTAGGAGAAAAGAAGTGGAAAATGAATCTCAGATGACTGAAAAGCAGTCCTTTCTGCAGCAGCATCTTATGTCAATTCCGGAATTAGAAGTCGGTCAGATCGTAACCGGTACTGTTGTACAGACAAATGACGAAACTGTGTTGGTTGATATTGGCTACAAGTCAGAGGGGCAGATCCCTGTTGATGAGTTCATGGAACTGCCAAAATTAGGTGACAAAGTAGCCGTTAAAATTATAAGACTCGATAACGGTCGCGGTCAGGTTGTTGTTTCCAAGAAGGGAGCAGAGGCAAAGGCACGTGCCGAAGAGTTAAAGCAAGCAGCTGAGGATAGAACCCCAGTTCTTGGAAAGTTTGTAAAGGTTATCAAGGGTGGCTATGAAGTTGACCTTGGTGCTGATTACAAGGGTTTCTGCCCTCTTTCAAAGGCAGACGTTGTAAGAGTTGAAGACCAGGAGTCTTTGATCGGAAAGACAGATTACTTTGTAATCGACAAGTTCCACGCAGGAACAAAGCTCAAGAGCGTTGTTTCAAGACGTGAGTATCTTGAGAAGAAAATCAAGGAAAACAAGGAAGCATTCTTCAATTCTGTTCAGATTGGTGATGTTGTACAGGGAGAGGTTAAGTCATTCACATCTTTCGGTGCATTCATTGATCTTGGTGGTTTCGATGGTCTATTGCACATCAACGATATGTCATGGGGCCACGTTACAAGACCAAAGGATTTTGTTAAGAAGGGCCAGATCGTTCAGCTCAGACTTATCAACATCGATCCAACAACTCAGAAGATCAATCTTTCTCTTAAGCACATGGAAGCAGATCCATGGACAACTTTCGAGCAGAGATATCAGGTTGGCGATGTAATTAAGAAGCCAGTTACAAAGATCACATCTTTCGGTGTCTTCATTGAAATCGAGCCAGGAATCGAAGGTCTTGCTCATATCTCAGAGCTTTCATGGACAAAGAGAATCACAAATCCAAAGGATATCGTTTCAATTGGCGATGTAGTTGAAGCAAAGATCCTCGGATATGACCTAGACAAGAAGAGAGTTTCTTTGGGCCTCAAGCAGCTCGAAGAGAACCCATGGGATACAATCGCTGATCGTTATCCAGTTGGAAAGGTTATCTCAGCTCCAGTTGTCAAGGTTACAAACTCAGGTGCATTCTTGAACCTTGAGGATGGCATCGATGGTTTCTTGCACATTGACGATATTTCTTGGACAAAGAAGATCAAGTCAATGGATCAGTTCTGCAAGGAAGGCGATGTTATTGAAGTTGTTGTAACAAAGGTTGAACCAGAGAACAGAAGAATCAAGCTCTCTGTCAAGAACCTTGAAGGCAACCCATGGACAACTCTTAAGAAGGATTATCCAAAGTTCTCAACAATCACAGGAACTGTTTCTTCTGTTACAGATTTCGGTGTATTTGTTAAGGTTATCGGTGACATTGAAGGTTTGATCTCCAAGTTCAATCTTGTTGGTCCAGATGAAGAGTACACAGACAGCGTACTTGAGTCTTACAAGGAGAAGATTGGACAGCCAATCACTGCAATGGTCATTGATGTAAATACTCAGGCTCAGAAGCTTTCTCTTTCAATCAGAGAGATGATCAAGAGAAGCCAGGAATCAGAAATGGCTAAGTACATGGCTGATGACAAGGAAGATGACTCTGAGACATACAATCCTTTTGCAGATATCCTAAAGAAGTAATCAATCACTACTTTAAAATCACTGGCGGGGTTTAGGCTCCGCCAATTTCAAATAAGGATGTAATTATGGCTAAAAAGGAAGAATATAAAGCAACTAAGACAGAGCACGTTGCATCTCAGACCAATCAATGGATTGGTAAGAATGCCAAGATTCTCATCGGTGTTGGCGTTGGTGTAATTGTTGTACTACTTGCACTTCTGATTGTCCTCTCAGTTATTGACAACAAGAAGGAAAGAAGCTTCGAGGCTCTTCTTGCTCTTGAGACTTCATATTCCAAGCTTGAGGAAGTAGGTGATGACCAGTTCATCACAGAGTGTCAGGCTCTGATCTCCGATAATGGACTAAGTTCATATCCAGGTGCAAAGGCAGCTTTGTATCTAGCAGATGTTTCTTACGACAATGGTGACTACTCAACAGCTCTAGATTGGTATAATAAGGTTGCTGAAGCTCAGTCAAAGACATATCTATATCAGGTAGCTATGATGAACTCAGCTGCTGCAAACGAGATGCTAGATAACGCAGGCGCAGCTCTCGATATCTACAACACTCTTTGGGAATCATTCGGTAAGAACGGCCTATATGGTTCAAGAGCACTATTCAATGCAGCTAGACTTTATGAAGCACAGGGCAACAAGGAACTAGCAAAGGCTACTTATGAGCAGCTTGTTGGTGAATACGAGCCACTTCAGAGCGAATATGCATCTCTTGCTAAAACAAGACTTGCACAGCTTAACTAGTACTAGTACTAGTACTTTTATATTAAGTAGAGGTAGGGGTAATGAGAAAAGGGATTAAATACGTACTTATTTCTTTTTCATTCATTGCCCTGATTTTTTCTCTCTCGAGCTGTGGAATTCCAAGCTATTACATTCCTTCTTCCAATTATGTTTCATTTTTAACAAACGGTAATGAAGTAAATGTAAAAGCAGATCTATCTAAACTAACTTCATCAGGCGCTAGTGCCACAACAGCTTCAGATTTTCCTAAGGTTGCACTCTATTACCAGATCATTCCAAATGGACAAAGTAAGTCTGGCTTTGATGATGTGCTATCAGACTTCAAGACGCTCTATCTAAGTGATAAGAACGTTAATAGATTGCCTGTAGGAAAACTTGCATACAAGAAAGAATACAAAGACACATCATTGAATTTCATAAGTGAATATGGAATCTATCAATTCACATCCCAAGATGAATTAGAATCCTATATTGCAAATGTAAGTGATGCAATAAAAGTAGGGGATGTGCTAAATTGGAAGTTAGGGTTTGAGCTAGTTGATGGAAATATTCTTCTTACTATCAATGACTCCACATCTCCAATTGTTCTTGAGCGCTTCAATGGAAATAAGTTTGATGTGCCCCTAAGTAATTTCTTTAGTGACTCTCGTGATTCAGCAGAGATCCCACTGCAATTCAGGGACAACACCATCAAATGTACAATTAGAATCCATATCGTAGTATCTACAGAATTTACAAACTACAATAACATCTATAACAGAATAATCTCATCTCCTCTAGAAATCGAAATTGACTGATTATTTTATCATCTTATTTTCTCTATAGAAAAGAATTATAACAACAATATCAATCCACTATCAAA
Organism: uncultured Spirochaetales bacterium; assembly: GCA_934276485.1. Lineage (GTDB taxonomy): Bacteria > Spirochaetota > Spirochaetia > Sphaerochaetales > Sphaerochaetaceae > Ornithospirochaeta. The sequence goes on from CAKQTE010000096.1 coordinate 59,167, forward strand.
AGAGAATTGTAAGTGCTATACTCATCAAGGTTTTTCCTTTAGGAGTAGATATGGAACTTTTGATTCCGATGGTATTAGGGCTCTTTGTAGCTCGATTGTTTTCATCAGATAAAGTCAAGAAAGTTGTTGATAAACTGCAGGTAGTCACAACTTTGATATTGATCTTCTCAATGGGATATTCTCTCTCAAGAAGAGATAACTTTATCTCAGAGCTATCTGAGATGGGAGTTCTAGTACTTCTATATGCCCTTGTTTCAGTTCTATTCAGTATAGCTCTAGTGTACATTACAACAACAATATACCTAAAGAGAAAGGGGCGTAAGTAATATGGTTCTATATGCTCTAATAGCTCTAATTTTAGGTGTTGCATTAGGCTTTTCTGGATTCCAACCAGATTGGCTATTGTTTGTTACAAGTAATACCACAGCTGTTCTTTATATATTGATGTTCCTTGTAGGAATATCTGTAGGATTCCATAAAGGGCTCATAAAACAATTGAAATCAAATCCTGGACTGTTGGTAATTGTTCCAACAGCAACTATTGTTGCAACACTAGGCGCTGGCTTTGTTCTTTCACTATTTACAGGAATACCTTCTGGCATAAGCACTGCAATTACATCAGGACTAGGTTGGTATTCCCTGTCTGGAATTACACTAACAACTCTTGTTAGTGCTGATATTGGTACAATAACGTTCCTTTCAAATCTTCTTAGGGAGATGCTTAGTTTCTTCTCAATTCCATTAATTAGCAAATACTTGAATTATCCTACAGCAGTCGCACCAGCTGCTGCTACAAGCGAAGATACAACGCTTGCGATGCTCATTCGCTATACAGATGAGCATACTGCTATGATAGCTGTATTCAATGGAATAGTTTGCTCTGCAGCTGTACCTATTCTTATTCCTTTCTGTTTGAAGTTCTTTTAAGCTCTTAGTCTCCTTTTGGGTATACAATTAGAGCTAAAAAGGAGATTCGTATGGAGCTAAGAAAAATCAGAGATAGATATTACAATACACTGGTAGAGAACATCTTGCCATTCTGGCTGGATCATGGTCTTGATACCACCTATGGTGGAATTAAGACATGCCTCGACAGAGATGGATCAGTGCTAGATACAGATAAATCCGTATGGTTCCAAGGAAGGGCACTATGGGTATTTTCATATGCATATTGCAATATAAAGAAAGATCCTAGATATCTTGAGGCTGCGAAGTGCATAGTGTCATTTATCGACAACCATTGTTTCGATGTTGATGGAAGGATGTTCTTCAGGG
>CAKQTE010000097.1 GCA_934276485.1 uncultured Spirochaetales bacterium
GGGTGTGGATGAGGATAATAAAAACCTTCTTATTCTGGATTTTCCTAATGAAGAGGTAGCGACTTCATATTCAAAGAATATCCTTGCTCTCTATGGAGGAAGAACATCTGCATCTTCATTCTCAGAGTTAAAGATAGACAAGTGTTTTGCAGACGGACGCCTAAAAGATGCAATCGATAGGTTGAAGTCAATATATGAAGCACTTCCATATGACATTTCAAAGAATGCAGATGAACTATACTACAGTTCCATATTCTTCTCATCGATGAAGGCATTGGGTGCTGAGATCGGAAGCGAGATAGAGACAAAGAATGGACGCGTTGATGCAATTCTGAAGACGGAGAAACACATCTATGTCTTTGAGTTCAAGCGTGACCAGTCTGCAGATATTGCTCTCAAGCAAATACACGACAAGGGATATGCAAACCAATTTGATGTAGATAGAAAGACAAAGACAGTGCACCTTGTTGGAATCAACTTCTCATCAAAGGAAAAGAATATCACAGAGTACAAAGAAGAGATTCTCTAAAAGAGAACCCATACAAGTTAAAAATGGCTACACTTTAAGCCGAAAGCCATTAAGTGTAGCCAGAGAAGCGCCTAGATAATGAAACTACATTGTCATCTTCTTATCCTTTGAGAAGATCATGAATATGATAAGTGTAGTCATTGTCATGAATGTTAGAATTGTTGCCATTGCAGCTGCAATTCCATAGTTTCCTCTTGAAACATATGTATAGATCTGGATTGTGAGAGTTGTTGTTCTGTAGTTATAGAGAATTACACCAGAAGACAACTCTGTAATGATTGCAATCCAAGATAGCAGTGCTCCCGAAATTATTCCATTCGACATCATAGGCATTGTAATCTTGAAGAAAGATTTCATCTTAGAGCTTCCTAATGATATAGCAGCCTCTTCTATCGAAATCGGAATCTGCTGAAGCGTTGCAACAGATGATCTGATAGTGTATGAACAACGTCTGATTACAAGTGCAACAATCATGATAGTTGCAGTTCCAACTAGTATGATTGGCTTATGGTTGAATGCAATAACAAGTGAAATACCTACAACTGCTCCAGGAATAACATATGGAACCATCGACAATGTATCGATAATCTTATTTATGGTGTTGTCCCTTCTAACAACAAGATAAGCAATCATCACAGACATTATGATAATGATAACCAACGCTGTTCCTCCAATAAGGAATGTATTAGGTATTGCATTCTGAAGCTTGTTAAATGCATCACTATAGCTCTTTAATGAATATCCATCGACAAAGATCTTTCCAGAGGTATTCTTGAATGATGTATAGATAACATAGAGCTGCGGAGCATATGCAATGAATATAACCAAATAGCAATAAAGATGGATAAAGAAACTCTTAACACCATGTACTTCCTTGCTTTGTATTGGGTGTAGTGCGTTCATTGTGAACTTGAACTTGTTATTGATGAATCTCTGTATCAAGAAGATAACGGTTGTGATAACAATACCAATGATCGCAACTGCACACGCAAAGTGAGTATCTCCACCAGTTTCACTCATGAATGAGTTATAGATTTCAACAGGGAAAGTCCTATATCCCTCACCTATGAACAAAGGTGTTCCAAAATCTGCAAACGCTCTCATGAATACCATCAAAGCTGCCGCAATGATTGTTGGAATACATAGAGGAATTATTACTGTAAAGAATCGCTTTACACCTGTGCATCCCATGTTTTCACTTGCCTCTAATAGTGTGCTATCAACATTCTTTAAAGCACCTGAGACATACAGGAAAACAAGAGGATATAGCTGCAAACACAAAACAAGCATGATGCCTCCAAAGCCATATATGCTAGGAAGAGTTACTCCAAAGATCTTTCTGATGATATTGGTAATAAGACCATTTCTACCAAGAAGAAGAATCCAAGAGTAAGCTCCAATAAATGGTGCAGACATACTAGAAAGGATAATTACTACCTGTAACCACTTTGCCCCGCGTATTTTATACATGTTAAAGAAATACGCAAGAGGAACTCCCAAAATCAACGCTAGTAGTGTTGCACAGATACTAACCTTGAATGAGTTTAGAATCGTTCCAGCATAATACGGCTTTGACAAGAACTTCACGAAATATCCCATCGTGAAATTGTTATCATTATCCACCACCGCATTTTTAAGAAGAATAACAAGTGGATAGATCATGAAAAGGCCAAACAAGAATAGAATTGCGAGCGATATCACTGTCCAAATATCTTTCTTTGGCTTTGCGCGTCCATTAGATGCATGAGAACCCATAATCAGCCCTCCAAATCATTACGAACACCAGCAATTATGTTCTTGCTTCCATCTTCTGTGAAAACGTTGATCTTCTGTGTCTTTACGCCAAGTGTGATCCTAGAGCCTTTTGCAATTGTATTCTCTATTTCGGACTCCATGATGATCTCTGCCTTTGTTCCAGAATCGAGATGAACAAAATAATGGGTATTGAGACCAAGGAAAATACAATCATCAACAACAGCAGGAATGCCCTCGCCTTCCTTCAGGATTACAAACTCCTCTGGTCTAACGGATACTTTGACATTCTTCTCATTCAAATGGTCATCCAGCACATTTGTCAGAACAATTCTATGTTTCTTCTCAAGTGTCAAATATGTAACACCATTTTCTGTTGAGACATCACCATCGATTATGTTTGTGTGTCCAACAAATGTTGCAACAAACAGGTTTGCAGGTCTTTGATAAAGATCCTTTGGAGTTCCTATATGCTGAATGTAGCCCATATTCATGACTGCAATTCTATCTGAAACAGCCATAGCTTCTTCTTGGTCATGAGTTACATAAACAGTAGTGATACCAATCTTGTTCTGGATTTCCTTGATAGCGGAACGCATCTCAAGTCTAAGCTTTGCATCAAGATTCGATAGAGGTTCGTCCATCAACAAAACATCTGGCTGGATTACAAGAGCACGAGCAAGGGCAACACGCTGTTGCTGTCCGCCTGAGAGGTTCTCTGGCATTCTGTCTTTATATTCATAGATCTGCATCAACTGCAAGAATCTGTCAACTTCACGATTAATCTGTTCTTTGTCTTTAGTTCTATTCTTTAGTCCGAATGCAACATTTGCACGAACAGTTAGATTTGGGAATATAGCATAGTTCTGGAATACCATTCCTATGTTTCTTTTCGATGGGTCCTTGTCATTGATTCTAGTAGACCCAAAATAGAAATCTCCACCTTCAATGGAATTGAAACCGGCAATCATTCTAAGAAGTGTTGTTTTACCGCACCCTGATGGACCAAGGAGGGTGAAGAACTCACCCTCCTTAATGTTCAGAGAAAGCCCACTAATGACAGTATTATCACCGTATTTCTTTACAGCGTCTCTAATTGAAATGTTAACACTCATTGATAGCTCCTCTCTGAAAAGATTATTTTGTAATCAACTCAATCCAGCGTTCCAACCAAGCGCTCTTGTTAGCTGCAACATATGGAATATCCTCATAGACAACGTTGATCTTTGAGAAAGGAAGCATATTAGGACTATTGTTCTCAACAGATGCCAATACTGGTCTGATTGTTGTGTTAGCATAACCCTTCTGTCCCTCTTCAGAGATAACAAAGTCAACAAATGCCTTTGCATTATCCATATTCTTACAACCCTTTACGATAGCAACACCTGATGGAAGCCATACAGCACCTTCTTCTGGATATACAACTCTGATGTTCTTTGCACCTGATTCAAGAAGGCTGATACATGGGTCTTCATAAGAAACACCTACTGCATATTCGCCATCTGCTGTAGCTTTATAGATCTGGCTTGATGAGGAGATGATAGAACCATTGAGCTGAGATACAAACTTAGCAACATAGTCCCAAGCCTTCTCATCGTATGGCTTATCACCCATAACAAGAAGCATGTTAGTAACTTCTGCCCAAGCACTTGAAGATGCAGTTGGATCCCCCATTGCAATCTTTCCCTTCAATTCAGGGCGTAGAAGATCCTTGTAACCCTTGAACTCATCAGGATTCAATCCGAGCTTTCTGAATACTTCTTCATTGATAAGAAGAGCAGCGCTTCCTGAAAGCTTTGTATAAGTGAAATATCCATTGTAGCTCTGATAAGCTTCTGGAAGATACTTATCATTTGGAGATACATATTTTTCATACAAGTCTTCATGTCCTGTCCAGAAACCTAGGTTCACTGCCCCCCAGTTGATATCTGCTTGAGGATTTGCCTTCTCTGCTTCCAGTCTTGCTAGAACATCACCAGTTCCCATTGACTGAAGAATAACCTTGATACCAGTAGCCTTCTCGAAAGCTGGAATAACTGCTTCGATCTCAGAGTCACTGTTTGGTGAATATATTACAACCTCTCCCTTACCGGACTTTCCTGTTGTCTCACTTCCACCACTAGCAAAAACCATGGAAATGGCAATCATGAAAACAAACAAAACGACTAAAACCTTTTTCATTCTATTTTCTCCTCTTTTTTATACGCAACTTGCGTTTATCTACTTATTGATCTGATGAACAAACCTTTCCGTTATCTCTAGAGGCCTTGTAATCGCACCTCCTACCACAACGCTCCATGCACCAAGAGAAAGCATCTTTTCAGCATCTTCTGGAGTATGGATTCTTCCCTCTGCAATAACAGGAACATCAAGTTTGTCTACTATTTCCTCTACCAATGCAAAATTGGGACCATCAAAGATTCCCTTGCTGTGATCTGTGTATCCATTTAGTGTAGTTCCAACAAAATCGATACCTGCCTCTACTGCTCTCTTTGCATCATCAAAAGATGAGCAATCTGCCATCAATAACTGTTCTGGATATTTGGCTTTGATTTCATTTATGAATTCGGAAGCAGATAGTCCACCCGGTCTTGTAAGATCTGTACAGTCAATGGCGATGATATCTGTACCGATGGATACAAGCTGATCGACCTCTTTCATTGAAGGAGTTATATATGCATCAAATGAATCATATTTCTTCTTGATGATTCCAATGATAGGAAGATTGACGCAATTCTTGATTCCACAAAGGTCAATGATTCCATTGCATCTGATACCAACAGCTCCTCCTCTTTCTGCAGCTTTAGCCATAAGTGGCATTATTCCTCCTTCTGGCTTATATAGAGGTTCTCCCTCAAGAGCTTGGCATGATACGATGATTCCGCCCTTTATTTTGGATAAGAGTTCTTCCTTTGTCATCTTTGTAGTTTTACTCCACTATTTATTTAAAAATGTAGTTTTACTCCACTTTCAATACAAAGACTATCACACTTAGCACCAAAGTCAATTAAAAAGTGTTTGGGAATATCAAGAATTGAAGGATCAGTATTTCTTTGTAATGATAGACTCTCCGATCAAACTCTTAAGACGTGCAACATCGTCCATGTGTCTATGCTCATATTCACGCTTAAGAACATCCAGAACATAAAGCTGGCTAACAGAACCTGTGATCTTACCACCATCAACAAGATTTTCCTTGGCAGAAGTCAGCAGTACGATATCTGCCATCTTTGCAAGCTTTGAATTTGGATAGCTGGTAATTGCAACAACAGTCGCATGATTGTCTTTTGCTAGTTGGCAAGCATCACATAAATCCCTAGTGTTTCCAGATAGAGAAAGTGCAATGATCATATCATGCTCTTTCATACTAGCAGCTTTCAACATCTGGAAATGATCTTCTGTGACAACGCTGGTTCTAAGCCCCATTCGTTGAAAACAGTCCTCACCTACACGCGCCGATATTCCGCTAGATGCTATTCCATAGAAATAGAGCTGCTCTGAGGAGTCTATCAAATCAACAACATGATTGATCTTTTCATCATTAACCAAAGATGCTGTGTTCTTCACCAGTTCGATAAACTCATCTTGTTGGGAAGTGCTTGCAAGAGATGTCTTGGATGACGAGGTTGCATCTTTTGCAATCTGGATCTTGAAATCTATAAGACGCTTGAAACCGATTTTATTACAGAAGCGCATTACGCTTGCTTCTGATACATGTGCAACTTGTGATATGTCCATAATGGTCATATTTGTCAAATTCTCTCTTTCATCAAGAACAAGTTGCGCAACCTTCCTTTCAGAGTTGGTAAGTTCTGGCAATATGGAATTGATTAAATCAAATATGTTCTTGAAATCACTGTTGTCCATGTCAATTCAATATTGCAACGTAAAAGAAATGGTGTCAACAAAGAGATTAATGCAACACCATCTTCTATATTCAAGTTTTGCAAATAGTTTTCGACATCCAGATAATATAAAACATTGACTCCAGGTTTCACATGAATCATATTCTTTAAATAGAGATATTCACTACATTTTTCTTGAATATCTCTATTTTAGGAGCATACATGACAGGAAGAGAAAAAGAAGAAAAGTACCTTAGGAGGATATACGAGAATAATAATGCAGAGCTCGTTGTAATTTATGGTCAGCTTGGAATTGGAAAGACATATCTTGTAGACAAGACTTTTAAAGGACTCTTCTCTTTCCTTCATACAAGTATTGAACCAAATAATGAAAACAAAAAAGGCCAACTTAAAAACCAACTCAATCATTTCTACTCTTCTCTTATCGTGCAAGGCATGGATGAATGCAAAAAACCTGAATCATGGCTAGAAGCATTCTTTCTGCTAGAAAAGCACTTGCAGAAAATAGATAACGGCTCTCGACAATTAGTATTCTTCGATGAGCTTCCTTGGATGGACACACCACGCTCGGGATTTATCCAAGCATTTGAAGGATTCTGGAATACTTGGGCATGTCACAGAAAAAACCTTATGGTAATTGTATGTGGAAGTGCAAACTCCTGGATTCTAGATAACCTAATCAATGCACATGGAGGACTATATAATCGAGTAACAAGAGAGATAAAGCTTGCCCCTTTCACATTAAATGAATGCGAGGAATATTACAGAGAAAACAATATAAAGTTCTCTCGATACGACATTGTCCAAAGCTACATGATCTTCGGAGGTATTCCCTTCTACATGAGTGCAGTAGATGGAGAACTGAGCCTTGCTCAAAACATCGACAATCTCTTCTTTGCGAAGAATGCTCAATTCAAGAATGAATATGATCGCCTATTTGCTTCCATCTTCAATGCTCCTGAAAGAATGAAAGCTATTGTCAATATTCTTTCTACTCGCAATGCAGGTCTCACGAGAAAAGAAATAAGCTCCATGCTACAGCTTTCTGATGGTGTTACTATAACAAAATCTCTTGATGCTCTTATCGCAAGTGACTTTGTGATAAAGTATGTTCCATTTGGATTTAGCAAGAAAGAAACTCACTACAAACTCATAGATCCATTCTGTCTTTTCTATCTACAATTCATGAATGATAGAAAAAGTACAAATGAAAGATTTTGGCAACAAAATATCACATCTCAAGTTCTATCTACATGGAGAGGATTCTCTTTTGAGAATGTTTGCTTCAACCACATCAAAGAGATCAAAAAAAGCCTTGGGTATTTCAGGTGTAATAACAGAATCATCTGCATGGTCCAAACGAGGCGATGATGAAAAAGGAACCAAGATTGATCTACTTATTATTAGAAATGACAACATCATCAACATGTGCGAGATCAAGTTCTACAGTGGAGACTTTGAAGTTAATAAAGAATACTACAAAACGCTTCTTAACAGAGAATTGCTTCTACAAAAAGAAATCTCACCTAAGATTGCAATCAGAAACACTCTTATCACGACATTTGGGCTAAAGAAAAATGAATACAATGGCATTTTTTCAAATGTTATATTGCTAGATGATCTATTTGAAGCATAGCTCTCTGTCCAATTCTTGCGCGCGTTGTAGCACCATATTCTAATTCCATAAGCACAAAAGAATTAGGTGTAATATATGATTCGTGCTACAAGCTGCGCAGATTTTGAGATATGCAACATATATGAATGCATACTTTCTCAATTTTCACATTCTCTAAGTTTAATTACAGCTAATAAAAATGACGAATTTTATGCTATATTAATCTTTATTGATGCAGTTACCCATATATGGGGACATGGATAAATCATCAAAGGGGATATTACATGAGCTTTTCCACAATCATAGAGAAATACAGAAACAACTCTTTCAACAAGGCAGATCAGGGAACACGATTCGAAAACCTATGCAAGGCATTCATTAAAACTTCTTCTCTGTTTGCAGGCCAAGGTGTAAAAGATATTTGGTTATGGAACGAGTTTCCTTCTCGTAAGGATTTTGGAACAGGCCATGATGTTGGTATCGATTTGGTTGCAAGAACAGTCGATGATGCATATTGGGCAGTACAATGCAAATGCTACAGCGAAAGCACCATTATTGACAAAAAAGATGTAGACACATTCATTTCCAGCTCTAGCAGAGCTTTTAATGACGTCTCTGAATCAGGGCACGTTGTGAAGTTCTCAAGGCGTCTATGGTTTGATACTGCTATCAAAGGATTTACACAGCATGCAGAGGAATGTCTTAAGAACCAAGATCCTCCTGTCACTCGTTTCTCCTACTATGATCTTGCAGAATCGGATGTCGATTGGGATAAGCTTGATGAAGGACTTTATGGAGAATTGGCAAGAACCAGTAGATTTGCTCCAAGACCTCATCAACAGAAAGCCATAAGCAAAACACATGATTATTTCCAAGATCATGCCAGAGGTAAGCTGATCATGGCTTGCGGTACTGGTAAGACCTATACTTCCTTGAAGATTGCTGAAAAAGAAGCACCAAACAATGGATTGATTCTATTTCTAGCCCCATCAATTGCTCTTGTGGGACAGACGTTGAAGGAATGGTGTGAACAATCAATACACCCAATTCATGGAATCTGTGTCTGTTCAGATCCAAAGATTTCACAAAAGCTAAGCGATGAAGATGATTTACAAGTATCTGTAATCGATCTTGCGTTCCCAGCATCAACTTCAATAGACGCTATCCTTTCTCAAGTACAATCAGCAAAACAATTACAAGAAAAAGACAATGGACTTGTTGTAGTATTCTCAACATATCAATCAATAGAAGTTGTTCATGAAGTTCAAAAGGTTATGGGTGCACAACTAACATTCGATCTTTGTGTCTGCGATGAAGCTCATAGAACAACAGGTGTAAAAAGAAAAGGAGAAGATACTTCTGCTTTTGCTAGGATTCATGATGCTGAGTACATAAAGGCAAACAAACGCCTATAGATGACAGCTACTCCAAGATTGTATAGTTCTGACAACATCAAGAAAGCCACAGACAACGAGGCTGTTGTATGGTCTATGGACGATACGAAATCATATGGAGATGAAATCTATCGTATCGGATTTGGAGAAGCTGTAAAGAATGGCTTATTGTCTGATTACAAGGTTCTAGTTCTAACCCTCAACGAAGATGAGATGTCAACAGCACTTCAGAATGAAATTACAAAAGAAGGATCAGAAATCCCAACAGATGACTCATTGAAGCTAATTGGATGTATAAATGCACTTTCCAAGATTACAAAGGATACTGAACTACTAAACAATGTTGATCCTGGTCTCATGCACAATGCCATCGCATTCTGCCAAAACATCAAGAATTCAAAGAAAACTGTAGCCATGATGGATAAATGCAGGGATGCATATTACAACACACTATCACAAGAACAACGAGAGCGTGTCGTATCAGTCAATGCAGACCATATCGACGGAGGAATGGGTGCATCTGAAAGAGCCAAGAAACTTCTATGGCTCAAGAATGTTGATAGAACAAGTAATCAATGCAATATTCTGATGAATGTCAAATGTCTATCAGAAGGCGTTGATGTGCCCTCCCTTGATGCTGTGTTGTTCCTTTCTGCAAAGAACAGCCAGATAGATGTAGTTCAGTCTGTAGGAAGAGTAATGAGAAAAGCCGAAGGAAAGAAATATGGCTACATCATTATTCCAGTTGTAATACCATCAGGAATGTCTCCTGAAAAAGCTTTGGATGACAATAAGCGTTTTGCTGTTGTATGGAGTGTTCTACAGGCTCTTAGAGCTCATGATGATCGATTCAATGCTACAGTCAACAAAATTGAACTCAACAAGAAGAAACCTTCTCAGATTCTTGTAGGAGGTGTTTCTTCCTTGGATTCAGATGAACCAAAAGATGGCACAACATCAACTATTGAGGATGCTGTGGGAAAACAGCTATATCTTAATTTTGGAGAGTTGCAGAATGCTGTATATTCACAACTCGTTAAGAAAGTTGGTGATCGCAGATATTGGGAACAGTGGGCATCAGATATAGCTCAGATAGCTGAACGTCACATCGTTCAGATCAACTCTTTAATATCTGAAGAAGGTTCTAACGCTCAAAAGGCTTTCAATAGATACCTCAAAGGACTAAGAAAGAACATCAATCCATCTGTTACTAAGCAGGACGCTGTTGAAATGCTTGCTCAACATTTCATCACCCAACCTGTATTTGATGCTCTCTTCGAGAACTACTCTTTTGCAAGCAACAACCCTATTTCAACAGCCATGAGTGGTATGGTAAAGCTTCTTCAAGAACAAACACCAAAGGAAGACAATGAGAAACTTGAAAGATTCTATGATTCCGTAAGAGAACGTTGTAAGAATATCGACAACGCAGAAGGAAAACAGAAGATTATCATTGAGCTTTATGACAAGTTCTTTAAGACTGCATTCCCTAAAACTGTTGAAAAACTAGGTATTGTATATACTCCAGTTGAAGTTGTTGACTTCATCATAAACAGTGTCGAAGACATAATGGAAAAGGAGTTTGGAAGAAGCATTTCTGATGAAAATGTTCATGTATTAGACCCATTCACAGGAACTGGAACATTTATGGTCAGATTGTTACAAAGCGGAATAATCAAACCAGAGGATCTTGGTAGAAAATACAAGAACGAACTCCATGCTTGCGAAATCGTTCTTCTAGCCTACTACATTGCTTCCATTAACATTGAAAACACTTATCATGACTTAGTAAAACAACATGTAGAAGCATCTCTGTCAGAAGAAGATGACGAACTATCAAAATATGAAGACAACTATCTACAGATGGCTGCAGAAGAAGAACCTAGCTTAAAACCTGAGATTAAATATGAACCATTTGAAGGAATATGTCTTACTGACACCTTCCAGATGGGAGAAGATAACAACGAACTATTGGAGGAGGTTTTCCCTCAAAACTCTAAGCGTGTAAACAAACTCAAAAAGACTCCTATTACTGTAATAATTGGAAATCCACCGTATTCTGTTGGAGCAAATGATGGTACAGGAGTAAATAAGAATGAGTCATATCCATTTTTGGAAGAAAAGATTGGATCAACATACATGGCAAAATCCAATTCGCGTGGTCTCAGATCCCTTTTTGACTCATACATAAAAGCCTTCAGATGGAGTACAGATAGAATTGGAAATAACAATGGCATCATAGGATTTGTAACAAATGCAGGGTGGCTTGATGGCAATGCTATGGACGGAATGAGAAAATGTCTAGAAGAAGAGTTTTCATCAATCTACATTCTAAATCTAAGAGGAAATTGTAGAACCTCAGGTGAATTAAGAAGAAAAGAAGGTGACAATATCTTTGGACTTGGAAGTAGGACACCAATTGCTATCACAATTCTAGTAAAGAAGAAAGATTATCAAGGCAAGGCTAAGATTTTCTACAACGCAGTAGAAGACTATATGACAAGAGAAGAAAAGTTAGAGCTATGTAAGACATACAATTCAATGCTAAACAAGATAATGAAAAAAGAAATAGTCCATCCAGATGAAAATGGTGGATGGATACGCAAGAAAAGCAATAAATTTGATTCTTTTATTCCTCTTGCCAGCAGAACTGATGAAAAATCATTCTTTTTACTTAATTCGGGAGGACTTTTTACAAGCAGAGATGCATGGTGTTACAACTTTTCCGAGGTTGTAGTAAAGAAGAATGTTGAAAAACTGATTAAAAACTATAATGATGAACTAGATTTGTATTTAAAGCAAAATCATACAGAAGATCCTAAAAGCATTGTAAATCTAGACCCAAAGGTTGGAAGCTGGACAAGGGCAATGTACGCATCCTTTAAGTCAAAAAAGAGGAAAGAATTCATAGAAGAGGAATGTACAACAAGTACGTATCGTCCTTTTGTAAAAGAAAAAGTGTATTTCAGTAACAGTGTAAATGAATGTTGTTACCAATTAAGAAAACTATTTCCATCTTCATCCTCTAAAAACACAGCTATCTGCTTTCCTGGCTTAGGAAGCACAAAAGATTTCTCCGCTTTATTAGTCTCAGATATCCCTTGCTTGGATTTGATTGATAAGACCCAATGTCTACCTATGTTTGTATATAAAGAAAACAAAATTCTTCAAGAAGACCTTTTCTTCAAAGAAGAACATAGCTTCAAAAAAGAAGATGGTATCTCTGATTTTATTTGGAATCACGCTATTTCTAAGTATGGGCCAAATGTAACAAAGGAAGATATCTTCTATTATGTTTATGGAATATTACACTCGAAAAGTTTTCTTCAAAAATTTTCAGATGATTTAAAGTTAACCCTTCCAAGGTTGCCTTTGTTATCAGAATCAAATATGTTTTGGAAATTCAGCCAAGCTGGTAGAGATTTAGCAGAGTTGCATTTGAATTATGAGACAGTTCCTCCATATGAAGGAGTCTCCGTTGATGATGCTCATGTTGATTACGAAGTTACAAAGATGCATTTTCCAAAGAAAGGACAGACAGATACCATTATTTACAATGAGTATGTAACCATTAAAAACATACCAGCAAGAGCTTATGAATATGTTATTAATGGTAAAAGTGCTATCGAATGGATTATGGAACGCTATCAGGTTACTATCGACAAGAAATCTGAGATTAAAAATGATCCTAATGACTGGGGAAGAGAACATGGAAATCCTAGATATATTCTTGATCTCTTACTTTCCATCATTAACGTCAGCATGCAGACTATGGATATTATCGATGGATTACCAGAAGTTGACTGGGATAACGAATAAAAAATCTTTGCGCACGTTGTAGCACTAGACACTAATTCCATAACCACAAAAGAATTAGATACAATATATGATTCGTGCTACAAGCTGTGCAGATTTGCTAATGGATTCTATCTAGAATGAATCCACTCTCTTCGTGTCCAGAGCCTGGATAGAAATCAAAGACCTTGGCACGAATAAGCTTATAACCTTTAAATAGTGGGATATCACGAGAAGCTGTAACGCTATTGCATGAGATATATATAATACGCTCAGCATTCCAGCTAGAAATCATCTCAGGAACCCCTTCTTCCAAGCCTACACGTGGCGGATCGACAATAACACAATCCACTTGAGTCTTTGTCTTTCTTGCCCAAGATGCAACATCGGATGTATATGATATAGCACTAGGAGCATTCTTTCTTGATAGTGCCAAGCATTCCTTCTGTCTTTCTACTGCATAGAGGTTTTTCCCGCTTCCTTCAAAAAGTGCAGAGAATGTTCCTACTCCACTATATAGATCCATTATGTTTTCCCCAATTGCATGCTCTTTTACAAAAGAAAACAGATCAGGAAGAACCTTCAGGTTTGACTGAAAGAATACATTAGCGTTAACTGAATAAGGAACACCAGAGACGGTAACACGCACATTATCACTGCCCATGCTAACACTCTCATCTCCTGCAAATAGGGAGACTTCGACAAAGCCAGTTGTTTTGTTGATTTTGTTCTCAAACATCAAGCTTCTGGCTTTCTTGAACACTTCCCCACCAGAAGTTGCAAGTAAAGCATTGAGCTTGTTATCCAAAGCAGGACAATGAGTAACTTCAACAAGCTTGTTGGACTTCTTCATCAAGAAGCCTTGTTTCTTTGTCTTCAGGTCCACATGTAAGCGAACTCTACTTCGAAAGCCCTCGAACGCGCCATAACTAGGAGGAATAAATTCAACATCGTCATCCACTGCTCCTATGCGTTTAAGATTGTCCTTGACGACATCTTCTTTAAGACGTGCTGAAACATCTGGACTTACATATTGAAAATCACAACCTCCACAAATGCCATAGTATGGGCATGGAGGGGTTATTCGATCTGGAGATACTGTGATAAACCGACTTGTCTCAGCTTCGATAAAGCCCCGCTTTTCACTGATTATATCAACCTCGACAACCTCTCCTGGAAGAGCATTTTGTACAAATACGCTTTTGCCATTTATGTGAGCTAGTCCCCGCCCACCAGAGACTAGCTTTTCTATCTCTAGAGCCACTCTTTAAGCATCTCCGCATATTTTGAGATGAAGTTGATACCCTTCATCCAGAAGTCCTTTGACTCGATATCGATACCAGCAACAGAAGCAACTTCATTAGCAGTCTTGCATCCTGTTAGTCTAAGAATCTTGTTGTAGTACTCAGGGAAGTTATCGACATCGTCCTTGGAAGCAAATAGTCCGAGAGCAAACAATTGGCCAAATGCATATGGATAGTTGTAGAAACTGAAGCCTTCGCTATAGTAGTGGCCCTTAACAGCCCACATATATGGGTGCTTTTCACCAAGCCCATCACCATATGCTCTCTCTTCTGCATCAAGCATCAATTCACACATTCTTGCAGGTGTTAGCTCTCCATTCTTTCTTTCTTCAAACAATGCCTTTTCAAAATAGAATCTAGAAAGGATGTCGATACATACCTGGCAAGCAGACTGTACATAGGATTCTATGATAGGAAGCTTCTCGTCCTTTGTTGATGTCTCAAGAACATGCTGGAACAATAGGTTCTCACCAAAGATGGAAGCAGTTTCCGCAAGGGTCATTGGGTAGGAAGCCTGGCTAATTGGAAGATCCTTGACTCTTGAATCGTGGAAAGCGTGTCCAAGCTCGTGAGCAAGAGTTGAAACAGAGTCATATGAATGGTCGAAGTTAGCAAGGATTCTTGATTCCTTTCTTAGAGGGAATGTTGTGTCATATGCTCCCCCAACCTTACCCTTTCTTGGCTCAGCGTCAATCCAATTGTTGTCAAATGCATTCTTGATAAACTCACCAGCTTCCTCAGAGAAAGCCTTATAGCTATCATAAACAAGCTTCTTTGCCTCTTCATAGCTATAGCTCTTTGAGCTTTCGCCAACAGGAGCAAATAGATCATAGAAATCCATCTTCTCAAGCTTTAGAAGCTTAGCTTTGGTATTAAGATAATCCCTGAACATTGGGCGTGACTCTTCTAGAGCTTCAATAAGTGCATCCAGAGTCTTTCTTGTGATACGAGAGGAGAAGATACTTCTATCGATTGGGTCTGCCCAACCACGTCTCTTTTCAAGTAACAGTGTTGTTCCCTTAACACCATTAAGTGCTGCTGCAAGTGCAATCTCATGCTCCTTAAGAACCTTTATTTCTCTATCGAAAGCATTCTTTCTAACACTTCTGTCAGCACTAGTTGCAAGACCTCTTAACTCGATCATTGTCTTGTCACCATCTGCAATAGATGAAGTGATTGCACCATGAAGGCGGTCCCAAGCAGATGCAGAAACCTTCAAGAATTCACTTGCAAGCTTCTCCTCCTCTAGGCTCATCTGATGAGCAGCTGATACCTTGATCTCTTCAAGATTGAGCTTGTACCTCTCAAGTTCTGGCTTGTCAAATTCGTCTGTTCTCTTAGCTAGATAGAATGTAAGTGTGCTTGTAGCTGATGAATATGCAATCTCTGCATCCTCTGTTATTCCTACAGCCTTGATATAGCTAGGATTTGATGTATCGGTTGTTAAAAGTGCAGATGAATATGCACCTACTGTTGCTAAAATAGCTGCGATCTCATCATCAAGCTCCAATAGCTCAAGAATTGAACAAGTTCCACTTGCTGCCTTCTTTTCCAATTCACTTGATTTTTCAACAACAGATTTAACGTCATTCAAGAATTCTTCTGATTCACAAGATGGATAGATTGCACTCATATCCCATCTAGGTAGTTTTTCTTCCATATCTATTTTCCTCCTATATATTCAAAACAGTTCCGTCAATCAAATCAGCATCCTCATCAGAATGTGTGATCAGGATGATTCCCTTTCCCTTGGATGAAGAAAGAATCAAGTCTATGCTTCTTTTCTTAGCATCCTCATCCAATCCTTCAAATGGCTCGTCCAATAAGAGCCAATCATATTCCATTAATAGAGCTCTGACTATACAAACGCGTCTTTTCATTCCTCCAGAGAGGGACTCTATGGGACTATTATACTCTCCAGATAAGCCTATTGCAGACAATAGTTCCTTGCTTCTTTCTTTGTCTTTCGATACCGCTTCCAGGTTTGCACCCACTGTCAAAAATGGAATAAGCCTATCTTCCTGGAATACAGCTATAGGCTGTTTTGGAGGATTCTCTATATATCCCAAGTAGTCTCTATCCAAAGACAGAATCATTCGCATCAAGGTTGTCTTTCCGCGTCCGGAAGAGCCCCGGACAACATAGCGGCTCCCTTCTTCAAGCTTCAAATCCAAATTAGAGAATATTTTTTTATCACCAAAATGTTTTTCATTGATCACCACTCTCATCGTGAACACCTCTCAAAGATTCTCTTCAACAAAAATAGAATCAAATGCTCAAAACTTGATGCTAGTAGGACAATGACAATTGTCCATGCAAACAAATCAGGAGTTGAAAAAAAGACCTTTGCATCATATAGCTGAGAGCCAATTGAGCCATTTGGAAGGCCAATGACTTCTGCAGCGATTGCACTTTTCCACCCCAGTCCTAGTGCGCTCTTCATTGCAGAGAAAAAGAATGGCATTGAATATGGTAGATATATATATCGAATACGCCTAAAGCCATTTATATGGTATATATCTGCAAGCTCAAGACAATCTTTTGATGTAGATTTCAAGCCCTCTAATACATTTGTGTAAATAACGGGGAAGATAATCATGAAAGAGATCACGATCGATAGGTTTCTGGAACTAACCCATACGAGAACAAGTATGACAATGGATGCAACAGGTATTGCTCTCACGGCCTTAACAAGAGGCTCGATCAAGATTTCAATGGCTTTATAGTTGTATGCAAGTATTGCAAGAACAAGTGCGAGAGCAAAAGAGAGCATAAAGCCAGATGCAACTCTAATTAAGGAAAAGCCAATACTAGACCAAAACTCAGAAGTGAGCACTAAATTTCCAAGACGAGAAATGACCAATATAGGAGACGGCAAAAAGAGCTTCTCGTCTATCGCGAGAGCTCCTACTTGCCACACAAGGAGCCAAAACAATATGGCTCCTATAGTTAAAATCTTTCTTTTAGAAATAAATCTCTTCACTAGGAACGCTACCACCTACACTCTTTGGATTGAGAGAGAATAGCGCGTTGAAATACTCTGTAAGAGTCTTTTCCATCTCCTCTCCTGTGATAAGAACAATATTACAACTAGGAAGTGCTTTCTTAGCAACAGCTGCCTTTGGAAGTATTCCATATTTAGCAACAAGCTCAGCAGCTTCATCAAGATTTGTTTCTGTGAATGCTACAGATTCCTTGTATGATGACAAGAATCTTTCAACAGCTTTTGGCTCTGATGCAGCAAAATCCTTGTTTGCAACCGTAACTCCTGTTACAAGTGGCATTCCTGTCAGCTCTTGCCAAGCGTCATTCAAGTCCAATGCTATCTTGATACTAGGGTTGCTCATCAATGCAGTTGTTGCAAATGGCTGAGGTAGCATTGCAACCTTATCTGAATTTTCGCCAGCGCTCATGAGAGCTGCAACACACTCTGCATGCTCACTTTTCCATTCGATAAATACATCCTTGCCAAGTTCTAGGCCAGCGCGTGCTAATACTGCTTCAAGTGCAAATTGTGGTGTAGAACCCTTTCCTGCACTGTAGATGGTCTTTCCTCTAAGGTCGGATACAGAAGTAATTAGGTCTCCACCATTTTGACAAATGTATAATACACCAAGTGTGTTGATTCCAATGATCTTTATCTTGCCAGTGTTATTAAATACAACAGCTGCAAGATTTGCAGGAATAGCTGCGATATCAACATCGCCCTTAACGATTTGAGGAACTACAGCATCGGGAGCTGCTTCAAGCTTGAATGTATATGCATTCCCGTCAACTGCTCCACTTTCACTTCTATTCATTAGCTCCACCAGTCCCATTGCTGTAGGTCCTTTTAGAGCAATTACATTTACATCTACAGGACTAGAAAAAGGACTTGTTGTGATAGGGCTTCCTTCTTTAGCGCCCTGAGCAAAAACTGGTGTGACAAGCAACAATAATGCTAGAAAATATATAATTGTTTTCTTCACTTTCTTTTCTCCTACTTTGGAGAAAGTTTAACACAAAACGACGCAACAAAAAAACTGCAACATCCATCAGATCTATCCGATTTCCGTTGCAGTTAATATCACTCGTAAGCAAGCGCTTCTATAGGATCCAGTTTCGACGCCTTCTTTGCAGGGTACCACCCAAAGAATATTCCAACAAAAGTTGAGAACGCTAATGCAAGAACTATAGCAACATATGATAGATGCAGCGTCCAGCCTGCGTATTTGACAATGAAATAGCTGACGAATATTCCAAATATGATTCCCAGTATTCCACCACATACTGTCAACACTATTGATTCTACCAAGAACTGACCTTGTATCGTCTTTGGGGTTGCACCAAGGGCTTTTCTAACACCTATTTCCCTAGTCCTCTCAACAACCGATACCAGCATGATATTCATGATTCCAATACCACCTACAAGTAATGATATAGCAGCAATTGCTGCCAAGAAGCTTGCAAATGTCTTTGTAATCTGATCAGCCATCTCAACCATCGACGCTGGTGTGAACATCATATAGTCGTTTGAATCAACTATGGTATTCAGGTAGCTTTCAACCTCTTTTGATACCTGTACAGCATCATAGCCATCAGATACCTTGATAATATAAGAACTAACCTGACTGATTCGCCTGAATCTCTGATCGAATGTATTGTAAGGGATAAAGGCATTTGAATTATAGGAAGAACCCATGGTTGCATCCTTCTCTTCCAATACACCCACTACAAGATAGCGTTTTGATTGGTTCCTGAATATCGAGACATAGTTGCCAACAGCCCCGCCTGCAGGAAATAGATCTTCCGCAAGATCATGACCAAGAACAATTACCTGGCGTCTATTGAGGTTGTCTGATGCACTAAAAAACTCGCCATCCTGCATCTCAAGAGAGTTAACAGTGAAGAAATCTGATGTTACTCCTTGAAGAGAAACGTTCTGTGAAATCTCCTTTTCGTTACGAATATTTGCACTCGATGACACTGTTGCAACAACATTCTCAATACCTTTTACGTTCTTTGAAAAGTTTGATGCAAACTCCTCATCAAACTCAGAGTTGTCACGAGACCAGCCATTTGGCATTACATTGATCAGGTCAATTCCACCAATCTGCATGGACTCTGTAATTGATTCATTTGCAGATTGTCCAAGATTCAGGATAGCAACAACAGAACCAACTCCTATGATGATTCCCAATAGAGACAGGAAGGTTCTCATCTTGCTACTCATCATTGAATTAAGTGCAAGTTTAAGATTCTCGAAAAACATCGTGATCCGCAAGCCTCCCATCCATTATGTAAACCTGATTCTTACATCTAAGACCAAGTTTTCTATCGTGAGTTACGAATACAACTGTTCGTCCCTCTTCATTCAAATCATTGAACAGTCCCATGATCTGGTCACCAGTTTTGGAGTCCAATGCACCTGTTGGCTCGTCTGCAAGCAATATCGCAGGGTCGTTAACAAGAGCACGCGCAATTGCAACACGTTGCTTTTGTCCTCCAGATAGCTCGTTAGGAAGATGCTTCATTCTATCCTTGAGACCAACTTTCTCAAGCAAAAACTCAGCTCTCTCCTTTCTCTCTTTAACGCCATAGTTTGCATAGACCATAGGAGTCATTACATTCTCAAGAGCTGTCATCTTACCCAAGAGATTGAATTGTTGGAATACAAATCCAATCTTCTGGTTACGAATGAACGCAAGCTCTGCTTCCTCAAGATCGTTAGTCAACTCTCCATCTATTTGGATATAGCCACTGGTTGCAGTATCCAAGCATCCAATAAGATTCATCATTGTTGACTTTCCTGATCCAGATGGGCCCATGATCGCAGTGAACGCACCTCTTGGGATTTTCAATGTCACACCGTCAAGAGCTTTGACAATATAATCTCCTACAAGGTAGTAGCGACGTACATCATCTAGCTCAATTACATAATCAGACACTTACTCTACTCCTTTAGAACATAATCATGCCTGGCATGAAAGATGATGCTTGCTCATAAGAGACTGTGTCTCCTGCTGCTAGGCCACTGATTACCTGACACATACCCTCTCCAAGGTACTTAACCTTAACCTGTCTCTCTTCCAGCTTTCCATCAGCAGTCTTTACCTTGACTGTTGTAGCGCCCCCACGGGATGAAGATACTGCAGCTGAAGGAAGTAGAAGCATTGTCACATCGCCTTCAACTTCGATAGTGCCTTCGAATGTATATCCAGGAAGTAGGCTCTCTGGTGGATTCTCGATTGTCAATTCAACATCCACGACTCCAATACCTTGGCTTGTATAGCGTCCGATCATAGGAATGTATGAAACAGTTGCTTCAATATCCTGTCCTGGAAGGGAATCGAATGTAAGAGTTGCTTTCTGTCCTACATGAACATATTGCATATCGATTTCATCGATCTCGACTGTAGCTTTTAGCTTGGATCTGTCGATGATAGTCATAACAGAAGAACCTGCTTCAAAGTAGTCGTTTGTCTTTACGTCAACCTTTGCAACAACTCCATCGAAGTTCGCGATAAGCTCAGTGTACTGAAGATTGTTCTCTGCGTTCTTCTTCTGGAGATTCAATAACTCTAGGTTCTTTACAGATCCAGATAGTTTTGCCTCAGCAATGTTGTTCTCGATCTGTTGCAATGCCATTGTCTGGGATGTATTGTCGATAGTAGCTAGAAGCTGATCCTTTTTAACATGGTCTCCTTCTGAGACAAATACACCAGTTACGGCACCGGTGGATCTGAATTTAGCATTCTGTGTGTCGTAGGCTTCTACATATCCAGAAAGATCTATAACCTGGTTATATACAGACTCTGTTACCTGTGCTTCATACACAGTGCTTTGATTCATCATAGCTTTCAAAGCTTCATCTTTCTGTTTTTTTGTAACATTGAAATAGAACGCAATTGCTGCAATTACACCCAGTACGATGATCCAAGTAATAAGCGTCTTGATTCTCTTCTTTCTCTTTCTTGCTTTTGCAGCATCCCTAAGTCTCTTTTCTTGCTTTTCAGACTCCGTCATCAAAGTATCTTTCTCTTTATCATTTGGCATAATCAAACGCTCCCTATAGTGCAAAAATCTTCAAGTCACGCTCTAGGCTTAAGCCTTCTAGTAACATGACAGTGTAATCGTATTGAGCTTGCTCAACATCAAATTGAGCATCGTCTACATCCTTTTGAGGAACAAGTCCCATTGAAAAGAGTTCTTTCTTGTTTTTTAGGACATCCTCCAGGTACTTCATGTCAGACTCTGTTTGGGTCTTCTTGAAGTTCCACTCCATTATCCTAAGGTTCAGGCTCTGTGCTTCCTGTGTATAATCAGTAAGAGCTGCAACATAATTGTTATTGGCTTCAATTATTGCATTTTCCTTTGTTTTTAGTTGTAGCTCTTTAGCCGTAGCATCTGCAGATCCCGATCCAATAGAGCCATTTGTCCATGTTCCCTTTATTGTCAAGGAAGGACTGTATTTGGTCTTGTCAGAAGTAAAAGTCCATGAACTTGAGTGTTCAGCTCCAACACTCCAATTGTTAGCACTGTATGAAAGCCCTGCTCCAATTGAATACATACCACTATCATTTGTGGAACTTGTGTAGGAACCGGATGTGTTTCCATTGACAGTCAATGACTTTGGGTTCTCTCGTGAATAGAGAGCTTGGTAATCCTCTTCTGCAATCTGAACATTCAAGCTAGCAAGCATTACTGTGCTATTGCCAGAAGTGAGAACATTCAAGCTCAAATCAGGCTCAGTAAGAGCATCCACACCATCCCACACGAGTCCAGTGAATGCCTTATAGTTTTCTTTTGCATTCTCATATTGCTTGTCGAGAGAGGCTTTTGTGTTCTTTAAAGTAGTCAAGGAGTTAACAAGATTCTTGTATGAAACAGATGATTTATCTATTGAGCCAAGTTCGTCGATGTTAGAAATCTGAGTCTCCAGGTCTGCAATCTGCTTTTCGACAGAAGCCATACTCTTTAGAGAAGATGTCAAAGATGAGATAGTACTTATAACTGTCTTTTCAAATGAATACTCTGTTTTTGCGTATGACATCTCTGTCTGGATTTTCATTGTGCTATAGTTAAGATCCTCAAGCGTAGTACTATCGTATCCTGAGAAATCGAATGTATGGGATGCAGACACACCGGGTGTAATGGTCCTAGTTGTATTCTTGTAATCCATATCATAGCCAAGAGTGCCATTGATAGTTGTTTTCTTATCTGCAGTTGTAACAGAAACAGAAGGATTTATGGAAAATGAATTATTACCACTCATGTTTTCATAAACAGGCTTTACTGTTCCTGACACTGTGATCAAAGTCTTATCTTCGATATCTTGCTGTTGCAATTTCAACAAGCCATTTTCATAGTTGATCGTTGCATTTTTATAGCTAGGACTATTCTCTTTTGCAGATGAGATTATCTTGTCCAGCGTCTCTGCAGAAAGTGTGAAACAGAGACTTAATGCTAAGAGCAATGTCATGAGTCTTTTTATACTCATTGATGTTTCTCCTAAATATTCAATATTTGCTAAACGATATAATAATTGTCATTATTTGCGCAATTCTAAAGCCCATTTAGGAGAAGAAACAACATCAAATCTTTATACAAGCTACAATGATCATTCTTTCTCAAGAGGTGCTTTTACGCTCATCATTCTAGGAGTTTCAAGATTATCAAACTGTATTAGATATCCTTCATTAGGCGCTTCTGTAACAGATAGAATCTCTCCTGGCCCGAGGACTTTATGCTTGACCCTGTCTCCAACTTTGAACATATTCTCCAAGATCTCAAGTCGCCTATCTGTAGAGGCAATGGCTTGAAGTGCATCCTCTACTAGATTATCAGGTAGCTCTACAACATAGTCCATACATACACGCTCGCAATTGAATATGAATCTTGAGGGGAATCGAATAGCTCCTGTATAAAGCATTCCCTCCGAGTCAGAAAGAAACAGTTGTTTTTCTGCTCTCGTGAATGCTACATACGCAAGTCTTCTTTCTTCTTCCATCTGACTTGTGGATGAGATCTTTACAGAAGGAAACACACCTTCGCTAAGCTCATATACAAATACAAAAGGAAATTCCATACCTTTTGCGATATGAACAGTCATCAGCTTCACTGAGTCTTTCTTCTCTGTCATATCGTTGTTTGTATATAGAGCAACATGATCCAGGAACTCCTCTAGCTTTACCTCCTCTCCTGCTGAGGATTCGAATGTATCGATCGATTGCTTTAATTCAGCTATATTCTCAAGCCTATCTTCATCGCCAGAGGACCTTACATCTTCTTCATATCCGGTTCCCATAAGGATCATGTTCACGATATCTACAAGGCTCATATCTGAATAGTTATCCTTCAGCATATCGATAAATGCTACATAATCAGAGACCTTTGTACGTCTAAATACATCGTTATCGATATTCTCCTTTAGAGCTGTATATAGCGAACAGTCATGTTCCTTTGCATAATCTGACAAGAAATCCATACGCTTCTTGCCAACTCCTCGTTTAGGAGTCGAGATAGATCTCTTGAATGACATATCGTCACCATAAGATATCATCCTCAAGTATGAGATAATATCCTTGATCTCTGCACGGGAATAGAATGCAACACCGCTATAGATAACATAAGGAATTTGATGTTGAATAAGAGTCTCTTCAATGCTTCTAGATACATAGTGCGCACGATATAGAATTGCAATATCAGAGTACGGAACGCCTTTCTCATGTAGTGATAATATCTGTTTTGTACACCACTGGCCTTGCTCTGTATCATCCTTTGCATGAAAATATACTGCATTATTTCCATTCTCTTTATTTGCAATGAGATTCTTCTTGATCCTCATCTCGTTCTTGTCGATAAGGGAATTTGAAATATTGACTATCTCAGGAGTCGATCGATAGTTGATGTCCATGATTATTGTCTTGGCATCTGGATAGTCTTTGTCGAAATCAAGAATAGTCTCGACAGATGCACCTCTCCATGTGTAGATGGTTTGATCAGGGTCTCCTACAACAAAGAGGTTTTTGTGGTAATTGCTTAGTATTCTAGCTATCCCATATTGAGGTGTGCTTACATCCTGGAACTCATCAACCATGACATATTGAAATCTCTTCTGCCACTTTAGTCTTATGTCTTCTCTTGTGCACAAGATATGGTAAGTCAGACAAATTAGATCATTGAAATCCAATGCCATTAGCTTTCGCTCAGAAAGAAGGAAATGAAGAAAGACATTCTCTTTGTCTGAAAGCTCTTTATCAGATAGTTTCTTCTTAATCGGATCAAGGGATGGATTAATAAGAGGATCGATATAATCCTCAAAAGGATTTAAGCATCGCCTTTTGCTGTTTTCAATATAGTCCAAAGCCTTATTGATCGATAACACCTTTGTATTGATCTTAAGCTCTTCAAAAATCTCTTCCAGAATCTTCTTTGAATCCTCTTCATCAAAAATCAAGAAGTTCTTTGCATATTGTATCGCTTGGTACTCCTCATGCAAAAACTGGACGCAAAATCCATGGAATGTCGTTATTAATGATAAGTCTGAATCTGGAATCATCTTCCTGATTCTGTTCTTCATCTCCTTGGCAGCTTTGTTTGTGAATGTGACACATAGTATGTTATAGGGAGGAACACCTAGCATTTGCGTCAAATACAAATAGCGACAAGTTAAAGCTCTGGTCTTTCCTGAACCCGCGCCTGCAACAACTCTAGCATAGCCCTCTGTAGTAGTCACTGCCTCCATTTGCCTTTCATTTAAACCAGCTAGAAAATCACTCACAATAAACTACCAATTCGATATCTATATCTATAATAGAGTACATTGGTTGTTTTTCTCACAGCCAGCTAGAATTTTTGCATATCACGTCTCTATCCTTCATAACAATGATACAAAAAGGCAAAAAGAATGCCCAAGATCACTCCTGAGCACTCTTATTATCATAGACCAGCTTTCTTTAGGTATGCATCAACTGCACGTCTAGCTCTTGCGGTTTCCTTCTCCTCGTCTATCGTTACTAGGCGACCATCTTCAACAATGACTTTTCCCTTAACAACAGTTAGATCAACAGGATTTCTGAATCCAACAGTTGCAAGCATTGACTTAGGGTCTCGATCTGCACCAACGAGTTCAAGTCTATTTGGATTGATCATAAAGAGGTCTGCTGCCTTTCCAACAGCAATTGATCCAATGTCATTTCTTCCTAGAATCTTTGCACTTCCTCTCGTTGCAAGCTTCAAGACATCGTATCCACTTAGGCCATCAGAGCTTGAATTCAATCTATGTAGCAAGAAACAAACTCTCATCTCCTCTAACAGTGAGTTCCCATCATTGGATGCAGATCCATCAACCGCAAGTCCTACTGGAACGCCAAGCTTCATCATTTCTGGCACTCTACATATTCCACTAGATAGCTTCATGTTTGAAATTGGACAGTGTGCAACACCTGTTCCGGTTTTCTTTAGGTGCAATAGCTCTTCGTCATTGAAATGAATTCCATGTGCATACCAAACATCTGGTCCGAT
The DNA here is from genome assembly GCA_934276485.1 of uncultured Spirochaetales bacterium. Classification (GTDB taxonomy): domain Bacteria; phylum Spirochaetota; class Spirochaetia; order Sphaerochaetales; family Sphaerochaetaceae; genus Ornithospirochaeta. The sequence goes on from CAKQTE010000097.1 coordinate 25,761, forward strand.
CCAGCCTAGGCTTTCCATATAAGCAAGAGGACGCATACCAGTTCGCTCTAGAACAAAGCGTTCCTCATCCTTTGTCTCACATAGGTGTGTATGCAATCGAACCTTCAATTCACGAGCAAGGAGCGCTGATTCTCTTAGCAAGTCCTCTGTTACGCTAAATGGAGAGCAAGGAGCGAGAGCTACTTGGCTCATTGAGTTGAATGAAGGATCATGGTAGCGCTTAACAGCCTCAGCACTGTCCTTGAGAATTCTATCGACACTTTGAACAACAGAGTCCGATGGTAAGCCTCCATCCTTTTTCGAAAGGCTCATCGAACCACGTGAGAAGTGCATTCTGATTCCCAGGTCTGACGCAGCTTTTGCTTGAGATGGAAGGATGCGTTCTGATGAGTGCTCTGGAAATACATAATGGTGATCAAAGCAAGTTGTACAACCTGTCTTCAAAAGCTCCCCCATACCAGATATTGAAGATGAATATATCACATCTTCATCTATGTTCTTCCATATCTCATAAAGAGCAACAAGCCAATCAAAGAGTTCCATGTTCTGAACATGTGGAAGATTGCGAGAGAACACTTGATACAAGTGATGATGGGTGTTGATCAAACCAGGATAGACGATTCCTCCTTTGCAATCGATTACTCTATCTGCATTTCTTTCAACTCCACCGATTTCCTTTATCACACCATCTTCGATGTATATAGATGTATTCTTATATACGTTGTCACTATCATCAACAGATACCAAAGTGCTTATGTTTTTTAGAAATAGACTACTCATATCTCCTCCTATTTAACAGGCTATAATGGCTTGTGGAATCTGTCAAATTTTCACTTGTCGATAAAATCATCCATGAATATATTTCATTCTTGAAAGAGTTCGATAACCTTTCCAAGAGTTGTCGAATAATATAAGATTCAAAGAGGTGTAAATTATGGAAAGAATTGAAATTACAGATAAAGAACTATTAGAGCATATCAATGCACTTGAAGATGACAGAAGAGAAGTATACTTAATGGCAGACGAAAGCGTTCGTGTTTCAGCAGTCTCTGCAACACGCATGATCAACCAAATGCGCGCAAATCACAATACAGGGCTCCTTGAGACATACATTCTAGGTCAAGGATATCTAGCTGGAGCACTTCTATCTTCTGAAGTAAAGGGCAACGATAGGATCCAGCTATCAATTGAGTGTGGAGGACCTGTGAAGGGAATGCAGATCGAAGCTTGGGCTTGCGGAGCTGTCAGGGGTTATCTATTGAATAATCCTATTCCTCTCGAAAAGCCACTCGAGAGTCTCGATACTACTTATATCTATGGCCCAGGATTCTTGTCTCTGACAAAGATCCTTGAAGGATCAAAGACTCCATTTACAGGACAGATCATGATGGAGTATGGAAATCTTGCAAACGATCTAGCTCTTTACTACAAGCAATCAGAGCAGACACCTACACTATTTTACTTCTCATTAAACTTCGATAAAACAGGAAGAGTATGGGGTGCTGGTGGACTATTTATACAAGCTCTTCCTGGATGCAAGGATTCTGTCTTGGAAGCATTGCAGAACAAAGCAAAGAGCTTGGACAACCTAGGCGCTTGGATTGCAGAGGGAAAGACTATCAACGAATATGTTGAGACTGAGTTCAAGGAATTTGGTCCAAAGCACTTGGATCACTCACCTATTGGCTTCTCTTGCCCCTGTTCAAGAAAGGCATTTATAGGATATCTTAAGAACCTACCACAGAAAGAGAAGGACGAGATCATGGAAGGACATTTCCCTCTAGAGCTTGAATGCTTCAACTGTGGAACAAAGTATAGATTTGAGAAGAGCGAAGTGGAAACGCTCTTTAAGGAGAATTAATGATTTATTTTGCAACGAGTGCAGCCAATCAGGGGGATCTGATTGCGCAAGAAGCCAGAAACGCTGGTAGTGACGATGTTAGGATTACATCATCCGGAGTAGAGTTCTCTGGAGATTTAAGCGTTGGATATCGCTTTTGTTTCCAATCAAGAATCTCATCAAGACTACTACTTGGACTCTACATTGATGATGATATCCAGAGTGATGAAGAGCTATATGAGGCAACAATGGCTCTTGATTGGGAAAACTACCTGAATCCAAAGAAAACCTTCAAGGTTTCCTGTACAACCCAGAACTGCAGATGGATTAACAACAACCACTATGCAGCGCTAAAGGTAAAGGACGGTATCTGCGATAGAATCAAGGATAAGTTTGAAGGCGAAAGACCATTTATCGAGATCAATGATCCAGATTTGGGCATTCATATCCATATCGATGGAAACGTCGTAAAGTGGTATTTGGATTTCTCAGGTGAGAATCTATCAATGCGCGGATACAGAGGCGAGCAAACAGAGGCCCTACTAAAGGAGCACCTCGCTGCAGCACTATTATATAGAACAGAATGGAAGAAGACTCTACAAGAGGGCAACCCTGCTCCTCTCTACGATCCGTTCTGTGGTTCTGGAACAATTGTTGTAGAAGCAGCTTTGATGGCTTCTGACACAGACCCAGGTCTATTGAGAAAGAAGCCATATGCGTTCCAGAAGCTCGATAACTATGACGAGAATCTTTTCAATGAGATCAGGAACGAAGCTATCGACAGAAGAGAGAAAGCTCTTGCGGAGAGGGATATAAGGATCTTCGCTTCCGACAAATCACGATTCGCAGTAGAGGTTTCAAAAGCAGCAGCATTGAAAGCTGGTGTAATGGACCTTATTGATTTTTCAGTTACAGCTTTCGAGGATGTTGACCAAGCTCCTGCTGAGCTTGGTTATATCGTAACAGATCCACCCTATGGAGAAAGAATGCAAGTCAAGGCTATCGACGAGCTATATCAATCCATCGGCGACAAGCTTCAAAGCGTATTCAAGGGATGGAAAGCAACAATCCTTACTGGAAACTCAGAGCTACTGTCAAATATCGATATGAAGCCAGAGAGAACAAACTCCCTATGGAACGGTCCTATCCTATGCCAGGCAGCTCACTACTCCATCTTTACAGATGAAGAGAGAGAGGCAATGATCCAGAAAGCAAAGGAGAAGAAGGAAGCACGTCTTAACACGCCTCTTTCAGAGGGTGCTCAGATGGCTTACAACAGACTTGTCAAAAACCTATCTGAAATAAAGCCAAAGATGGAAGCTGAAGGTGTTACATGCTATAGAATCTATGACGCTGACATGAAGGAATACAATGCAGCAATAGATATCTATGAGGGCAAATGGATCGTTCTTGCTGAGTACCAGGCACCAAACACTATCAATCCAGAGGATGCAGAGAGAAGACTCAACGAACTTATCTATGCAACAGAAAGAGCTACAGGAATCGATTTGGAGAACATCTTTGTAAAACAGAGATCAAAGCAGAAAGGCGACAATCAATATAAGCGTCTTGCTTCTTCAAACCATCAATACATTGCAAAAGAGAACGATGTAAAGTTCCTTGTTAACTTCACAGACTATCTCGATACAGGTATCTTTTTGGACCACAGACCTGTTAGAAAGATGATCCAGCAGATGGCTGATGGAAAGAGATTCTTGAACCTATTTTGTTACACAGGAACTGCAACATTGAATGCTATCAAGGGCGGCGCACTATCAACAGATTCTGTTGATGCTTCAAACACTTACCTTGAGTGGATGGAACAGAACCTGGAGCTTAATGGATTTCCAACAACGATGGGCAACTTCTTGTATAAAGCAGATGCAATCGATTGGCTTTGGGACACATATGACAGATATGATTTGATCTTCTGTGATCCTCCAACATTCTCAAACTCCTCAGATAGAAGAACATTTGATGTCCAGCGCGATCAGATGAGACTGTTTAAGGCTGCAATGATGCACCTTGCTCCAGGGGGCGTGATGATCTTCAGTACAAACTACACTCGATTCAAGATGGAGAGTGAAGCTTACGAGAATTACATCATCGAAGATATCACAGATCAGACTATCGGAGAGGATTTCAAGAACAGTCCAAAGATCCATAAGTGCTATTTGATGAGAAACAAGATCAAGATCAAACTCAACCCAAATAGAAAACATAGAGATAGATAATAGAAAACTCAAAGTGCAGAAATCGATAAGGTTTTTGCACTTTTTCTTTGCCTTTAGGCATTAAAAATGTGCCCTTAAGCTTTCGCCTAAGGACACAATCTCCTATCACAAAACATATTATATCTGTTAATTATCTTCCATTGGAATTGTGATCTCTTCAAGTAGATCAACAAGAGCTTGGTAGTCGCCATCTATTGCAGCAATTGATGCTTCCAATACATGGTCAGGATCTGCTGATCCCCAAGATATATAGTATCCTGCACGAGATGCGATATATGAGATAAAGAATCGTGTAACCCTGCCATTACCATCAACGAATGGATGAATTGCCTCAAGTTCTCCCATGAAGTATGCCAATTCACTCAAAAAATCCCAATCGTCATCATCTTCATCAAGCTTTCTTAGCCAATCTGTTGCTTCAAGCTTGTCCATGAGCTCTGTAAGCATACGCTCAATCATCTCAGGTGGAACAAACTCTGTTCTCTTTGCTGCCGTTTTTCTTCTAAAGAGTCCTGCAGATGGATACAAGTCACCAAACATGTGCTTATGTAGTGACACAAGGTATTCCAAGGAAAGAGGCATCTCTAGTGGGTGCGCAAGGATTTGAGCTGTTCTGATAGCTGATAGCATTCGATCAACTTCATCTAGATTCTCTTTGTCCTTGATTGCGTAGTAGTTAGCTAGGCATCTTGTTCCTGGATATTTTGCAAAGATCTTATCACTTGCAACTTCTTCCCTCTTTAGGCCTAGTTTTTCAATATATTCCTGAACAAGGAGGTCTGCATCCGCATCTCCTGTTAGAATTTCTTCAAAGAATTTCTCGTCAAAATTTTCGGGTTCACAACCCTCGTTGATAAGCGTAAATCTGATATAGCTTATGCATGCCTCTAAGCGGCTGCCTTTCATAGACCTAAATTACCTCTCCTCGCGAATCAGCGCATAATATTGTTTTTTGTGCATATAAGCTTAAAACTGGTTTATATCCTAGCAAAAACAAAGTGTTATATCAATAAACCTCCTCGGGGTAGAACCCCGAGGTATCTCACCTACGCCTCGGGCTCTCCTTTCGGAAAATTCAATAGCAACTGTTTGTAATCCTTCTCTTTCCCTTGGTTTTTAACATACTCTTTGA
>CAKQTE010000098.1 GCA_934276485.1 uncultured Spirochaetales bacterium
TATCCGAAATAGCTCTCAAAATCAGTAAACAGGGAAAGATTGCTTCCTGAGAATCTGTAGATGGATTGCCAGTCATCACCCACACAGAAGAGCTTGGCTTTTGGAGAACCCTTTCTTAGAGCCTGCAAGAATCTGCATCTGTCCATGGATATATCCTGGAACTCGTCCACGATGATATACTCATATGGAGTTTGCTCCCAGCCTTCACAAATCTCCGTGGCTTCAAGGATGATGTCCGTGAAGTCCTTCAGTTGGCTCTTCTCCATGTATTCCACATATTTCTCATACACAGGCTGAAGGATATTGTCAAGAATGAAAAGGCTTCGCTCATCGCCTTCCTTTTGGGCAAGGTCTTTGATTTCAGAGAAGCTCTTGCAGTTGGTTTTCATCAGAGTAATGAAGGTAACCGCCAAACGATAAAGATGCACAACATACGACTCTCAGAACCCCAATAGTGTCATATCCAAAGAATCCTCTTCGTATCATCATGGAGTCGTTCTTGATGTCTTTTCTGGATGTACTTTAGTGTTGCTTGAAATAGATAATACTTATTCATCTTTGATTACAAGAAGCTACCGATGCTATTACCATTCTAAAAAACTTAACATTCTTTAAAACCTATACACTATAATTAGACACATTCAATTAATATTGCAGTGTAGTTGTCATCACCATGTTTCCCACAAAAGAGGTCATATGCGTCAAGTATTTCTTCCAATGATTTCTCTTCCATCATACTTGCTTGCAAGGTGTTACAGCCTATACTCTTGTAAAGTCCGTCAGAGCATAGTAATAATCTGTCACACATCTTCAGCTTGATTTGCTGAATATCTGGTACAGCCACATCTGGACGGTAAGAGAAGAAGCACTTGGCAATTGTTTCCCTTCCAAAATTATGACGGATATGGTCTTTTGTCTGATAGAGTAATCCTTCATTGGATCTTTGTACATAACAGCGGCTATCTCCAATATGCGCAATGGTAGCCACATCATTCTCAATGCTTGCCATGACCATAGTCGTACCCATTTATGCATGATGAAGTTCGTTTACCTTTTGGTCAATGGCACTACTTGCTCTCTTGCAGGCAAGATATACCTTTGAATCGCTATCTTGCATACAGATATACTTCATCCAAAAATCAGCAATGGTATTGCACACCGTATCACTGGCTATTTCTCCAAAAGAATGACCACCCATACCGTCGCAGACAATACCCATGAACCGATTAATTTCTGGCAGATCTATGACCTTGAAGGCATCCTCGTTATTTCTCCTTCTGCCAGTTTTGCTAATTGTTGCATGTCTTATCTTCATATCATTTTTTCTTAGAAAATAATTCTACATATTTAAATCAATAACTTTTCTATAATAACGTAGTTTTAACATTGATATTATTCTTGATACAATCATTTTTTGTAGAGATATTGCCAATCATTATGGTTCATCAATTAAAAAAAGCGAGGTTGGGTTTGTGAAATCCCAAATCTCGCTCTTTAAATTCTGTTTCGTCAATGTTCAGTTCTTTGAAATCTTAAAGCCTAATTTCAATATGAGCATAATCGTTTCTATAGACGTATTACGATTGCAAACTTTTTCCTCTTCTGAGTAGCTAATTCAAAAATTGATAGCAGCTTTCGTAGTCTCATATTCGTTGTTACTTAGTAGGAGATGATTCCTTTTTCTCTGATTTACCGAATTCAGTTTGTATCTTCTTGATCATGTCCTTTACCTCCTGGTCAATGCGATTGAAGTTATTATAGAGAATTCGTTCCTTGGCATCCGTGGACTTGAAGTTGTAATATATTGGGAGAGGGTAGTTCTTATAGTCCTCTTCCTCTGCCTTGATTTCGTCCATGTTGAAGTTCGTTTTGCAGAAGAACTTGGAGGTTTTGAACTCCTCGGCCTCCTGGATGTTCATAGAACCGTTCTTGCCGGTCTTGGTTACAGTGAAATCTCTGGCAGTCTGTCCGCAGATCCAACCGGATGCCATATCACTTATTTTCGAGGCAGGTACCAAACTGTCCATGTTCTCATTGAGATTGATGGAAGTACGGTCTCGATCAATCGTAATACCTTTCTTGAGTTGGACTACCTTTCCGAAAATGTCACCAGATAGCCAGTCCAAGGTATCCTTGCTTCTGGCGGAACCACTGATGACATTGCCCACGGTAGTGATAATCTTGTCTTTACCCACCTTGCCATAGTCAGCTTCAAGCTGAGGTAGCTCCTGAAAACCGAGTGTGACGGCTACTTTATTACTTCGTGCTGTACCGATAAGTCTGTCAATCTTATGGA
>CAKQTE010000099.1 GCA_934276485.1 uncultured Spirochaetales bacterium
TATCATACGTCAAGGAATTGATTTGGAATCATAGGATGCATGAAACTCTGGAACAGGTTCTCAATGAAAATCTTTGGGATCCGATTGCTTCTTGGTCCTAGAAGTCACCATTTGTTAAATTAACTGCCATTAAAAGATTTCTATGTAAGTTTTTCCAGTTCCTTCTGATATTACACCAAATGAAGCAGAACCTAGAAAAGCAGGATTGGAAAGCTTGAGAACGCATTTGTTTGCGCTATAGAATTCAAGCTTTTCATTATCTTTCTTGAAGACAATCTTTCTCTCTATGGAAAGAGGGATATCTATATCCAGAGAGAACATCTTTCCACTGATTCCTGTCTCAGAAAACAGAAGATAGTCATTGGGAGTATGCAGAAGTAATAGGCGAGATCTTGCATCCTTTTCATTGGATGATGATAGTGTCATCTCTCCTTTTTCAGGGAGAGTGAACATTACACATAGATTGTCTTTTCCTTCATATGTATATGAGTGAAGGGTTGTTATTACATGTTTTGGATGTTTGATCCATATAGCTTTACTTGTATTCATTTTTTTTCACTAAATCACGTTGAGAATATCATGAAGAGCATAATATATGCCATCCTCATTGTTTGTTTTGGTAATTAGCTTTGCGCTCTTCTTTACTTCCTCGGATCCATTTCCCATAGCAATGCCCATTCCAACGCTTTGGATCATTCCAAGATCATTGTTCCAATCTCCAAATGCAATCATTTTCTCTCTTGGAATGTTCAAGTATTGTTCTAGTGCTGCAACTGCATTCTTCTTATCTGTATTTAAAGGGAGAACCTCGAAGTTTGTGGATGCAGATGTGACAAGAGTAGCCTTTCCTTCAAGTGGCTTTTCAAGCCTTGCCATAAGAGTCTTGATTACATTTGATCTATCATCCTTTATAAGGATCTTATACACAGGCTCTTTCAATGCTTTTTCAACAGCATCCATATCGCGAATATCCATCCTAACGCCTGGTTTTCTACATATCTTGTCTTGGATCTCAAACCACTCGTCATCCGAGTCGATTGCATATTCATTCTCTGCAAATGCAGTGATTGATTTTGCTTCTCGATTCAGAAGCTTTGCAGCAAGAGTATATGCATCTTTCTCAATTCTCTCGGATCTTATGATAGTGTTTCCATCCTTTATCAGGGCTCCATTTATAGCAGAATAGATAGGATCCTTAAGTCCTAACTCTTCAGCTAGAAATCTCATGCCTTGGATATATCTTCCAGAAGAGAGAACTATTCTTATGCCTTTTTCACGAGCACGTGCGAAAGCTTCTATTGTTTTTGGGCTTATTGATAAGTCATCCCTCAATAGTGTTCCATCGATATCTGTTAGTATTAGTGAATACATATTAGCCTCAGATCTTTCTTGCCTTGAAAGCAAGGTAAGAGTCATGTACAAAGGAATCTGTTGGTTCAGATGCTGCTCTGTCTGAATAGAAATCCTCTATAACAAATCCAGTTTTTAGCAATCCTCCAATGATAGAGTCAAGGGTATGTGAGAACTCAATTGTATCCTTTGTCTTTATTCGTTTTTGCAATTGCTTTTCAGATAAAGAAGTTGTGTCAGAATAGGGAAGTGTGTATTTGATCTTCAATTTCCTTTCCTGACATCTTTCATCAAATGCATATAGAATTGGATTTGCAATTCCAAATAGGAAATATCCACCTTTCTTTAGAATTCTATGGACCTCTCTATATGCGGGCATGACATCTTCAATAAAGTTGAATGAAACAGGATTTATGATGAAATCAAAAGCATCGGACTGCAATCCTGTCTTCCTGATATCAGCTTGGATCAAATCTGCTTTCAAGCTATAGCGCTCAAGAGCAATCCTATCTTGATTTAGCTGTCCGTCAGATTGGTCTACAGTCGTAACATCAGAGCCAAATGCCGCCATTATAGGTGTCTGCTGGCCGCCAGCACCAGCAAGTAGCAACACGCGTTTGTCTTTTGCATCTTCTATCCAGGAGAACGGAACGAAAGAATCAGGCGTGATCATTATTTCCGGCTTTCCGTTTTGAGCTTTCCTTATCTCTTCCTCGGTGGCTATTCGAGACCAATAATTACCTCTCAAAACTTCCTCATTCCAAGCTAATCTATTTATATTTGCAACATCATCATTCATAAATTCTTATTATAGCACGAAAAAAGATTTTGGTTTTCCAGTGCTAACATCGATTTTCATCTTTCCAAAGAACGATAGTGCCTTCTTCTTGGGTTTTCTTGAGATCAATCAAGCGTTGGTTCCTGCTACCTCTGAACTGCAACGAGATATCTTTCTCTTGAATGATAAATGGTCCATCTACAAGTACATCTGCATACTTCAGGATCTCTTTTGATAGCCGGGAAGTTGCTCTGGATTCTTTTTTTCCAATCAATTCTTCATAAGTAAAGCCAGAGAATATCCATATTGATTTATTTTCGCATTCAGATCTTACGCGTTTTATTAGAGACAAGACTGTCTCTTGGTTTTCCCTCTCCATAGGCTCTCCTCCTAAAAGAGTTATGCCATTTATATAGTCTGGGCGTAGAGATGAGATAATCTTATCTTCGACTTCCTTTGTGTATTCATCTCCATAGTCAAATGCCCATGCCTCTCTATTGAAACACTCTTTGCAATGGTGTCGACAGCCTGAGACAAATAGGGATGTTCTGACTCCCGGACCGTTTGCTATATCGTAGAATTTGATGTTTGCGTAGTTCATATTTTATATCCTTTGAAAGCATTTACTTTTTAGTAAAAAGGATGAAACTGCAATGGAATCATCCTGCATAATTCCAACTTTTTCTGAAATAAACTCTTATAAAATCCCCGTATTTCGATAAAAACAAGAGAAAAATAAGACTTACTTGGAATTTTAAGTTTGTGACTTAGAAAACACATGAGTAATTACAGAAAACTATTCATCTGGATATGTTTCCTTTCCAGTATTAAAATACTAATGGTCTCTTTCATTAAATCATTTCATTTAGCTGATTTAGTACTTTTTGTATTGACCAGCGAAATTCTGCTCTTGTTGGATTGATCATATATTTTGTTGCTTTTGCCTTTCCTACCGAAGTTATACGGTCTTTCTTCATCAATGTTGATAGTATTGTCCTTATTCTGTAGCTGGTATATTTAGGAAATTTCTCAATTATTTCTGTCTTTGATACAGGAACAACATTATTAAGAATGAATCGAAGAACTTGCTGTTCGTCATTTTTTAAGTCAGGAAAGGAGGCTGCATCTACTTTCCAAAAGCACAAGTTTGTATACATCAGATTTGTTGTAATTGATGGTGTCATTAATTTATTCTTCAAAGCAACAGAAATAATCTCCTTTCCTCCACCACCTTGTCTCTCTGAATAACCAAGATAACGAAATGCCTTCATAATAATTTCATTTCTGCATACCGAGTTACCACCACGTTCAAAATCTTGAATACTTACAAGCATTTTTCCTGGATTATGAAATAAGTAGTAATCATTGTGTACTTCTACTTTCAGCATACTTCCAGGGATTCTGTAATCTGCATGAGCGAGCATATTAACAAGTGCTTCCCTAAGGGCAATTATGAGTGAATGTTCAACCCGCATTTGCTTTTCATCTAACTCAAAAGAATTGGTATCAGATGCAAGCAACTTATCGTATACGATGTTAAAAAAGTTGAATATATTCATCTCTCGGATATTAGGCGTGTCAGTCGCTACACGATCACTCCAGCGTGATGTCGAATTTCTGTAGTCAAAGTAGTCCAAATGGTAAGAAGGGAAAACGTCTGTTATCGAGTTGTATTTTCCGAAGAACAGAAGACATCCCTGCTTGGGGCAGAATTTCTGAGTGCGTCTATTTATTCCAAAGAATCCAAGTTCAATCAATAGCTCTTCATTGGTTTTCTTCTCATATTCTTTCTCAGGATATCTGGATGATATGATAGTTTTGAAAGCAGTAATAGAAGTCTCATCTAAATCTAAGATATTGAAATCGGGCAATAAAATAGAGTCGACAATTGTCTGAGAGTTTCTTATTAGGGCATCAAGCTCTTCTTTTGATGCTTTCTTATCAGATTCACCTTGTCGTATAAAGGTCATCTGAAGATTTCCCTTTATGAAGATAGGTTTTTGATTTGCTTGTGCTTCCGGAACATTAATCACAACTACTTTTTTCCCTGTAATATCTGTAATAATACTTACATCAGAATTATCAAGAATATTCAGGTTTACGTTTGTTACACATGAACAAGCCGCCAAGAAAGCGTTTACCATCTCACTTGGATTATCTACACCTGTGACAGAGAAAACATTTTTAGGTTCCTCATGTATTCCTAGAAGAATTGTTCCTCCATCTGTATTGGCAAAAGCAGAATAAGTATCCCATAGATTTTTAGGAAGATCTGTTTTTGCTGTTTTACATTCGAGACTATGATGTTCGACAGAAGAAGCAAGTCCAAAAATTTTTAGTATATCAATTGGGTTATCGTTATTCATAGTGTCCTTCTCTTTTTTAATGAATCTTCTTGGAGTTTCACACGATTCTCGCACGATTCAATTTTAGTCACACAAAACAGTGATAATAATATATCTTCTTTACTAGTAAAGATATATTTTTATGTTGATGATTATATCATCACTTGCTTTCCTGTTTGTTAACAAATTTTCGCACGATTTTCGCACGATTCAAACTAGAAGTTTACTTACAAGATAAGCCTCATTATACTTTAAAATTGACGAGATTAACAGAGAAATAAGTACGAGGGGTTAAGTCTTATCCATTGACAAAATTATATAGCAATAATTGTAGGTAAGCTAAGAGCCCAGTCAAGACAATATATGTATAATTATCCGAATAGCTAGGCTAACTTAGTGTTATGAGTTATCAGTTATCTGGAAAGTTCCTTCCTTATCTCCTAAGTTTAGGACTTTTGAGATTGTAAAAACACGCAAAATTCCCGTCTAGAGCGTAGAACGGGGATTTTCAGCGACGAAACCTTGTCTCAATCCGCACTATTAAATGAGATACAACAATAGAAAATCTTATTTTCCTAATTGACAGCAAAGATGAATTTACTATAAAACATATAGTTAGCGACTGCTAACTTATTGAATTTGAGTGCAGTTGTTTTTTATTTAGCATTAGAGGTAGTTGTGACTAACCACTGTGCTAAGGAGAGATTAAAACCGATGATCAATAAACGTCTGATAGGACTCGTGAAGAATAGCAAGAAATACATTGCTTTGAATGTGATATCTCAATGGATATCGTTATGTGCAAATATCACCTTGATGGGAATGTTTGCATATTTTCTAGAGCAGGTATATCTAGGGAATTTAACACATAATGTTTTTGTTTCTATTGTAGTTGTGACTATTGTTTCTCTAATTATTCGATTTATTTGCACTTTAATATCTTCAAAAATGAGTTATTTGAGTTCAAAAAGCGTAAAGAAAACATTAAGGTGCTTGATCTATCAAAAGCTTTTGCGCTTGGGACCATCATATAGGGAGAAGATCAAGACAAGTGAAGTAACACAAGTGAGCGTAGAAGGAGTTGAACAACTAGAGACATATTTTGGTGCCTACCTTCCACAGTTCTTTTATGCTCTCATTTCCCCTTTGACTTTGTTCTGTGTATTGAGTTTCATTAGTTTTTCTTCTGCCCTCATATTGCTTCTGTGTGTGCCTTTGATTCCTATCACGATAATAGTTGTTCAGAAGTGGGCTAAAAAACTTCTATCAAAATATTGGGTTGAATATGCAACTCTTGGAGATACTTTTCTTGAAAACATCCAAGGCCTGACTACTACCAAAATCTATCAAGCAGATGAATACAAACATAAAGAGATGAATGCTCAAAGTGAGCGCTTCAGAAAGATAACAATGAAGGTTCTCTCTATGCAACTCAACTCAATCACGATTATGGATCTTATTGCATATGGAGGTGCTGCTCTTGGCATCATGATGGCAATTATTGAATTGAATCAAGGACGTGTTGATCTTTTTGGATGCGTGATGATCATTCTTCTTTCTGCAGATTTCTTCTTGCCAATGCGTCTATTGGGAAGTTTCTTCCATATTGCCATGAATGGAATGGCAGCCTCTGAAAAGATATTCAGATTGTTGGATCAGAAAGAAGATGAAGATAAACAATGCTACATTGCAAAAGACTGTGGGCTTGAGATTTCCGATCTTTCATATTCATATGATCAAAAACGAAATGTTCTTGAACGTGTCAATGTTTCCATTCCAGAGGGAAGTTTTGTAGCTCTTGTTGGAGAATCAGGAAGTGGAAAGAGTACAATTGCATCAATATTGATGGAAAGAAACAAGGACTATAAGGGTAGCATCAAAATAGGAGGAGAAGAGCTTTCTTCTATTAACGAGCGAAGCTTGATGTCCAATATTACATACATCAGTAATCAAAGTTATATCTTTAAGGGGAGTGTTAGAGATAATTTATGTATTGCTAAATCTGATGCAACAGATAGCGATATGTGGGCAGCTCTTGAATCTGTTAATCTTGCATCATTTTTAAGATCTGAGGACGGGCTAGATACCCAACTCGAGGAAAAGGGTTCCAATTTATCCGGCGGTCAATGCCAGCGTCTTGCTCTTGCACGAGCACTCCTTCATGACAGCAGAATCTACATATTTGATGAAGCCACATCCAATATCGATGTAGAGAGTGAGAATGCAATCATGAAGCGAATCCATGAGCTAGCAAAGACAAAGACTGTAATTCTGATCTCGCATAGGCTTTTGAATGTTGTTAATGCAGACAATATATATGTTTTGGAAAATGGTCATCTTGTTGAGAGTGGTAATCATAAGAGTCTGATCAAAAACAATGGTGTTTATAGAAGATTATGGGATGCCCAACAGGAGTTGGAAGGATTTGTAGGGGAGGCAGTCTGATATGAAAAGAAGTGGATTCAGGGTAATGGCAGAGCTTATTGGACTTGTTAAGCCTCTTTTGGCAGTCATGCTAGTTGCAATATTGATGGGACTAATAGGCAACTTATGTGCAACTTTCATTACTGTTCTTGGCGGGTATGCAATATTGGATGTACTTGGTTTTGTTAGTCCATTTACACTTAATGTTGTATTTATCTTACTTGGTGCATTTGCACTTCTAAGAGGATTGCTACGATATGCAGAGCAGGAATCCAATCACTATATCGCATTTAAGATTCTTGCGCTTATTCGAGACAAGGTCTTTACATCTCTAAGACGCTTGGCACCAGCTAAGCTTGAGGGCAAGGAGAAGGGGAACTTAATTAGCTTGATCACATCCGATGTAGAGCTATTGGAAGTATTCTATGCTCATACGATTTCTCCAATTTGCATAGCAACGCTTTTTACAATAGCGATGGTTATATACATTGGATCGTTTCATATTGCACTTGCTATTCTAGCTTTATGTGCATATTTGTCTGTTGGTGTACTCATCCCTGTTGTCATTAGTAAGATAAGTGGAGGAAATGGACTTGCATTCAGAAATGGATCAGGAGATCTTTCTTCATTTGTGCTTGAGAGCCTCAGAGGTTTGAATGAAACAATTCAATATGACCAGGGTGCTAAAAGATGCGAAGAGATGGAGAAAAAAACAGATTCTCTCCTAGAAACAGAGATGAGGATGAAATACATTGCAGGGCTAGGACAAGGGATAACAAATACTGTCATTCTTATATTCGATGTTGCAATGCTTTTTCTATCTTCCTATCTTTGTGATTTTCCATCATCTCTTATTTGCACACTTGCATTGATGAGTTCTTTTGGTCCTTGTATTGCATTGTCGTCATTGGGATCTACCCTTCAAAATACATTCGCTTCTGGAAATAGAGTATTGGATATTCTAAGTGAAAGTCCTGTTGTACAGGATGTCGAGAACAAAGAGGATATTGTTTTTGATGGCGCAAAAGTTGCTAATATTTCATTCTCATACGGAACTGAATCCGTTTTGAAGGACTTCTCGTTGGATATTCCTGAAGATAAGATCATAGGGCTTGTTGGTGCATCCGGTTCTGGAAAATCGACACTCCTAAAGCTTTTGATGAGATTTTGGCAAGTTCAGAATGGCAAGATTACGATATCAGATGTTGATATTGACAAAATAAACACCAAGTCTCTTAGAGATGCGGAAAGCTATGTAACACAGGAGACCTATCTATTCCATGATAGCATCAAGAACAACTTGAAGATTGCAAAGCTTGATGCATCAGATGAAGAGATAGAAAGTGCCTGCAAAAAAGCTTCAATTCATGATTTTATTATCAGTCTACCTAATGGTTATGATACAGAAGTTGGAGAGCTCGGAGATTTTCTTTCTGCGGGCGAAAAACAAAGACTAGCTCTTGCTAGAGCATTTCTACATTCTTCTCCATTTATGCTTCTTGATGAGCCAACATCCAATCTTGATAGCTTGAACGAAGCTGTAATATTGAAGTCGCTTTATCAAGAGAGAAAAGGAAAGACAATTGTCATTGTCTCCCATAGAAAATCTACGATGTCCATTGCAGATTTAACTTATGAAATTGCACAAGGACGAGTTTCATAATTAGGAGTACGCATGAGTTTAAAGAAAACAATATTGGTGATCATTGGTTGTATTGCACTCGCTCTTGGCGCACTTGGTGCTGTTTTGCCAATTCTTCCAACAATCCCATTCCTTCTTGTATCTGCATATTGCTTTGCAAATAGTAGCGAGAAGCTGAATACTTGGTTTAAGAATACAAAGTTATATAAGAACAACCTTGAAGACTATGTTAAAGGCAATGGCATGACAGTGCAGACGAAGGTTAAGATCATGGTTATGGTTACTCTTTTAATGAGCTTTGGTTTTGTTCTAATGGGAAGAAAGGGTATTGTTATAGGGTGTGTTGTCCTGGCAGTTGTTTGGCTATTTCACATAATGTATTTCTGCTTTGGAGTTAAGACAATCAAGAAAGAAACAGAGATATAAATAGTAAAAAAAGGATGAAACCGCAATGGAATCATCCTTTTATCTTTTTCTAGAGGTGCATTACGCGCTCTTTGATCTCTTGTGTTCTACCTTGGTTCCAGAATTGTGTTCCGATGTATCCACAGGTGCGGCGTGCAACATTCATTGTATCTTGATTTGTATTGCCGCAATTTGGACATCTCCAGATAAGCTTGTTGTCTTCTTCGACAATCTCAATCTCTCCATCGTATCCACACTCTTGGCAGTAGTCTGACTTTGTATTCAGTTCTGCATACATGATGTTGTCGTAGATAAAGCGCATTACAGCAAGAACGCCTTCAATGTTGTTCTGCATGTTAGGAACTTCGATGTAGCTGATAGCTCCTCCTGGAGAAAGCTTCTGGAACTTTGACTCCAGTGCAAGTTTGTCGAAAGCGTTGATTTCTTCTGTTACATGTATGTGATAGCTATTTGTGATATAGCTCTTGTCTGTAACACCCGGAATGATACCAAAACGCTTTTGAAGACACTTTGCAAACTTATATGTTGTTGACTCAAGTGGAGTGCCATAGATAGAGTAGTCGATATTCTCTTCCTTCTTCCACTTAGCGCATGCATCGTTAAGCTTATGCATGATCTTAAGTCCTAGCTCTTCGCCTTCCTTTTCTGTGAGCTTCTTTCCACTTAGCTCATATACACATTCCCAAAGACCTGCGTATCCTAGTGAGATAGTTGAGTAGCCGCCATATAGTAGCTTGTTGATAGTCTCTCCTTTCTCTAAGCGAGCTAGTGCTCCATTCTGCCATAGAATTGGTGCTGCATCAGATAGAGTTCCCAACAGTCTCTCGTGTCTGCATCTTAGAGCTCTGTGACAGAGATCCAAACGCTCATCCAAGAGTGCCCAGAACTTATCTTCATCCTTTCCATGTAGGCATGCTGAGCATGCAACATCAACGAGGTTGATCGTTACAACGCCTTGGTTGAATCTACCATAGTACTTTGGCTTTCCTTCCCCATCTACATATGGAGTTAAAAAGCTTCTGCATCCCATGCAAGTATAGCAATTGCCATTGCCATTCTTGTCGATCTTAAGCTGTAGCATGATCTTTTCTGAGATATAATCTGGAACCATTCTCTTAGCTGTGCACTTAGCTGCAAGCTTTGTGAGGTAGTAGTATTGAGAATCTGGATAGATATTATCCTCTTCAAGAACATATATGAGTTTAGGGAATGCAGGGGTGATGAATACTCCCTTTTCATTCTTGACTCCGATATAGCGCTGCTTGAGAACCTCTTCTATTATGATTGCCAAGTCTTTCTTTAGTTGAGGATCCTTTGCCTCATTTAGGTACATGAATACAGTTACAAATGGAGCCTGTCCATTTGTGGTCATCAATGTAACTACTTGATATTGGATAGTCTGAACACCTTTTTCGATCTCTTCTCTAAGGCGAGTCTCGACAATCTCGGAGATAGTCTTTTCCTCCGGCTTTACTCCCAATAGCTGAAGCTCCTTCTCAACCGATGCTCTGATCTTCTCTCTAGAAACCTGTACAAATGGTGCAAGGTGTGTTAGCGATATTGACTGCCCGCCATATTGGTTTGATGCAATCTGCGCAATAATCTGTGTTGCGATATTGCAAGCTGTGGAAAAGCTATGTGGCTTTTCGATCATTGTTCCAGATATTACAGTGCCGTTCTGAAGCATATCCTCAAGGTTTACTAGGTCACAATTGTGCATGTGCTGTGCATAGTAGTCTGAATCGTGGAAATGTATGATTCCAGCCTTATGTGCCTCTACGATATCTTGAGGAAGGAGAATACGCTCTGTTATATCCTTGCTGACTTCTCCTGCCATATAGTCACGCTGAACACTATTGACACTTGGATCCTTGTTTGCATTCTCCTGCTTAACTTCCTCGTTGTTGCATTCGATCAAGGAAAGGATTGTGTCATCTGTTGTATTTCTCTTTCTTGCAAGACTTCTTACATAGCGATATGTAATATATTGCTTTGCAACTTCATATGCTCCATGAGCCATGATTTGTTTTTCAACAAGGTCCTGGATCTCTTCAACAGAAAGAGCTCTTGAAATAGCTCTAGCATGTTCCATTACACTTGATGCAATCTCCTGGATTTGAGCCTCTGTTAGCTTGTCATCCTCTTCAACTACAGCATTTGCCTTTGTTACTGCGTTAACAATCTTTGATGCATTGAACTCTTCTTCTGATTTGTTTCTCTTTATGATCTTCATCTCTAGTCCTTGTTTTTTAAGTATATCGGAATTAGGATTGTACGCTATATGTTGCGTGTTTGCAATATTTTCACCATGTATATTGCGTAAAAATATTGATTTGTTTCTATTTCTTTTCCTTGTAAGAGATTATCTGATACTCGTTGTATTTTATTACATTCAAGCTTAGGATATGTAACCGATATGAAAAATCAAACGAAAATCCTAACCAAAGAGCTATTTGTAATTGCGCTCCCTATAATGGCAGCAAACTTTTTGCAATCGCTATATAACCTAGGTGATACTTTCTTCCTAGGACGAATTGGAGCAGAAGCTGTTTCTGCTACTGCTATAACAAATAATGTCTCTAACTTTCTAATTGTATTTGGTACAGGATTTTCACTTGCAGGAACAAGCCTCATTAGTCAGACATATGGACGCACAAAAGAGAAGGGCTTGGTTCTTGATAGGCTTGCTAGCCAGGTCTTTTTGATCAATATCATACTATCTGTAATTGTATTCTTCCTAGGAACAGTACTCTCAGATCCTCTTTGTAGGATTCTTTCTGTTCCAGAAGGACTAACATATGAATACACATCCATATATCTAAGATTGACATTTCTAGGAATGCCATTGATGTTTGTGGACCAGATCCTTCGTTCGACACTCCAAGGACTTGGAGACTCTGTTACACCGCTTATTATCAGTTCAATAACCGTAACATTGAATTGTGTTCTTGATCCTATATTCATCTTTGTTTTTGGCATGGGCGTCAGGGGAGCTGCATATGCGACAAATATTGCGAGAGCTGTGTCTGCTGCCATTGGTATCTGGATACTCTTTTCAGGACGAAAGGGAATACAGGTTAAGATATCTTTGATGAAACCTGACAAGAAGCTTTTGAAGACCATCTTTTCAATTGGTTTTCCTACTGCAGTAGGTCAATCGATCACAAGCTTGGGCTTTGCTGTTATGCAAGGGGTCGTAAATACATTTGGTCCTGCTGTTATTGCAGCCTTTGGAATTGGAAACAAGATCACAGGATTCTTTACAATGCCTGCAATGGGCATAAGCCAAGGCGTAACGGTTTTGAGTGCTCGTAAGCTAGGAGAAGGAGACGAGAAGGGTGCCTGGGATGTAATCAAGATAGCGCTGGTAGTGATCATTGCGTTTGTTACCGTAGGAATGGTTTTCTGCATGTTCAAGGGGAAGCTTGTGATGAGGTTCTTTGTGGATGATCCAGAGGTAATCTTCTATGGTGTGCAGTTCTTTAGGGTAATTACATTCTCAATCATTGTATTTAGTGCATATACGATCCTGACAGGAGCTTTCAATGGAGGCGGGGCTACAAAGTATACAATGTATACCAATGTCTTGAGACTATGGGGAGTAAGGGTTCCTCTTTGCTATATCCTTCCTCATTTCTTCGGCTCTTATGGTCTATGGTTTGGCATGTTCTTCTCAAACGTCTTTGCATTTGTATGTATCCTATGGCCATTTTTGAAGGGCAAATGGAAGCGACAGCTCATTGTCCAATAATTGACGTAAGAACATTCATTTGGTAGCGTGAGAGGCGTGAAAAAGCGCTTTTCTTTTCAAGAGATTCTATCTCTGATAATCATATGTCTTCTTTCTATTGTCATAGTAGTTCTACTAGGGCTTTGGACACACTCAATAAGAAAAGCTGACGAGCGAAAACTCGTTCAGAATATTCTTTCTGATATAGTCAATCGAGATGGCGAGAAAGAGATTTTCGAGCTAGCAGGCATTCCTGTAGATGAAATCTATTATTCAGATGCGCTCCTTCCTCTATATAATGGAGAAACTCCTGCATGGAGCTATACTGCAGACGAAGCGCGAAGCATGGCTATCTACAAACTTGCAAAGGATAGTGTTGTTCAGATTCAATCACTATCTGAGCTATCAGACTCAGGACAAGGCTCAGGAGTTGTGATCTCACAAGATGGATATATAGTCACAAACAAGCATGTAATTGGTTCTGGAGATAAGTTCAATGTTAACTTCTCTTCCGGCTCTAGCATGGTTGCAAAGCTTGTTGGATATGACACTCTTACAGATATTGCACTGATAAAGGTTGAAGGAAAGAGTCTGGAGCATATAACTTTTGGCTCCTGTGATTCATTGGTGGTAGGACAAAGCGTTTGGGCCATCGGAAATCCATATGGTTACACTTGGTCATTTACAACTGGTATGATTTCCGGTCTGGACAGAATGGTATCTACATCGGATGGCAATGTCATTCCTAATATGATCCAGACAGATGCCATGATCAATCCTGGAAACTCCGGAGGCCCTTTGTTAAATGGAAAAGGCGAGATGATAGGTCTTGTTAGCTCTATCTATTCAACATCTGGTTCTGCACAAGGTATTTCATTTGCACTTCCTGTGGAAGTTGTTGCAGATGTTGTTGAACAGATATTGAAAAACGGTAGTGTTAAGCGTGGCTGGCTCGATATCCTTTCTGTAGAATTAAATGCGCAGATTGTTTCATATTCATCTCTGAATGTAGATGAGGGAATATTGGTATCCCAGGTTGTTCCTGCAGGCAAGGCTGATAAAGCAGGCATAAAGGGAGGCAAGGAGAAAGCTCAATATGGGCAGTCTGTTATATATCTATCTGGAGATGTCATCGTTCAGATCAATGGTCATGAGATCAAGAACTATGTTGATTATTTCTCAGCGCTCTTTTCGTCAAAGCCAGGTGACAAGGTCGATATCGTGGTTAACAGAAAGGGCCAGAATATCCTAGTTAAGGATGTGGAATTGATCGAACAGACAGAGGAGAACATAAAGTGGATTCTAAGGTAGCATTCCCTGATTATCAGGCAGGAATGTCAAAGCCATTCAAGGTTGTTTCGGATTTCGATTTGGCAGGAGATCAGAAAGAAGCTCTCGATAAATTATATCAAGGTTATCTGGAGGGGGATCAAGCTCAGACCTTGAAGGGTGTAACTGGATCTGGAAAGACCTTTACGATGGCAAAGCTTATTGAGAGAATCCAGAAGCCTACCTTGATTCTATCGCACAACAAGACCCTTTCTGCCCAGCTATATCGTGAATTCAAGTCTTTCTTCCCAGATAATGCTGTAACATATTTTGTATCAACATACGACTACTACCAGCCAGAGGCATATGTTCCAGGAAAGGACTTGTATATTGAAAAAGAGACAGATATCAATGACGAGATCGATAGACTTAGGCTACACGCCTCTTTTTCTCTTATGGAAAGGCGTGATGTCATTGTAGTTGCAACTGTTTCTTGCATATATGGCTTAGGAAACCCCGTATCGCTAAGGGATATGGTTTGGTCATTCAGAGTTGGAGATGCATTCGATCAAAAGAGTGCGTTCTCACAGCTTACACGCATGCTTTATGAAAGAAATGATATGGTTCTTTCTCGTGGAACATTCCGTCCTCGTGGAGAGACTATTGAAATATATCCAGCATACCTAGAGGAAGCTTTCAGAATCTATCTTGATTGGGATGAGATATCTGAAATCGTATGGTTTGATCCTCTTACAGGCGAAAAACACGATAGTGTGGACTCTGTAACACTATATCCTGCGAAGCAATTTGTAATGCCTCAAGCTCAGATAGATAAAGGTATTGAAGCTATCAATGCTGAAAAGGAAGAGAGATATCAATACTTTCTATCAAATGGTAAGTATGTTGAGGCTGAGAGAATCAAGACTCGCGTTGAGTACGACTTGGAGATGCTTCAGGAAGTTGGATATTGCTCTGGGATTGAGAACTATTCAAGGCCGCTATCGGGAAGAGCGCCTGGAGAGCGTCCTGCTGTTCTTCTTGATTATTTCCCTGATGATTTTGTTACATTCATTGATGAGTCCCATGTTACTCTTCCTCAAATTGGTGCGATGTACGAAGGCGATAGATCTAGAAAGCTAAATCTTGTTAACTATGGCTTCAGGCTTCCTTCTGCATTGGACAATAGACCTCTTAAGTATGATGAGTTTGACCAAAAGGTTGGGCAGAGGATATATGTCTCTGCTACCCCCGGGCCACGAGAGAAAGAAGAATCAATCCAGATAGTTGAACAATTGATCAGACCTACAGGTCTGTTGGATCCAAAGATTGAAGTTCGTTCTACAGAAGGTCAGATGGAAGACCTATATGGAGAGATCAGAAAAACAATCGAAAAGAATGAAAGAGTTCTGGTTACAACACTGACCAAGCGTATGGCAGAGGATTTGACAGACTATCTGGTATCCCTAGATTTGAAGGTTCAATATCTTCATAGTGAAGTCGACACTATTGAGAGAGTCGATATTTTAAGGGATTTTCGTTTGGGAAAGTATGATGTCCTTGTTGGAATCAACCTCCTTAGAGAGGGATTGGACCTTCCTGAGGTATCTCTTGTTGCAATTCTTGATGCTGATAAGATTGGATTCTTGCGAAGTGCTACATCTCTTATCCAGACTATTGGTAGAGCTGCTAGAAACGCTGATGGAAGAGTCTTGATGTATGCAGATAAGATGTCTCCTGCCATGGAAGAGGCAATAAAGGAAACCGAGCATAGACGAGAGGTACAGGAGCGATACAACAAAGAGCACAATATCACACCAAGAACGATCAAGAAAAACATCGAGAATATTCTTGAGCGTCAGATCAAGGACTCTGAAGAAATTGCAAAGGAAGAGGCCAAGATCGTTCGCTCTGGATACAACCTCCTATCTGAGAAAGATAGGAAGAAGTATCTTAGAGACCTCGAAAAGCAGATGCTTGAATATGCCAAGAACCTGGAATTTGAGAAAGCTGCTACACTCAGGGATGAGATCGAGAGAGTAAAGAATGGAAGCTGGAAATCAGAATAGCACTATGTCTAATGGCGAAAGAGTTGCTTGCGGCGTGAACGATTTCTTATCATTTTTAGGCATGGTGTCCCAGACTTCCTTGAATAGTGAATAGAATGTAATTCTTTTTGATATCTCGGCGGGTCTCATTGAATAACTATCAAATCCAAGAGCCTTTATAACATGGAATGTCAAAAGTCCAAACTCTTCATGGTTTCTATCTGCAGAGTACAAGCTATAGTCATTTGCAGTCTGTATCTTTGTTGCTGCTGCGATTATATACACGTTTGGTGTTCCAAGGGTATCTTTTCCATTAATGCTCTTAAAGCATCCAGCAAGTGCTTTGAAGAATGACTCGTTCTTATATTTTTCAGTTGAACCAACTGTGACAAAGTTATTGCTTGATGAAAGTATTCCATCTTTTATAAAAGAGCCAGAGAAGCATGAGTCGAGAATTACAACTTTCTTGGCATCTTTATTGTAGGAAGTCATCAAATCAATTAAGTTGACGTCTCCCATATAGTCCTCTGTTCCATTCTCAAGGCTTAGTTTCAATGTTCCATCCACATCCCCATGGCCAGAGTAGTGGAATATGATCAAATCATTTTTGCCTGCATTCAAGAGCTTGATAGTGTCTGCAACTGTTTGAAAATCGAAACCAACCAAGCTGTTCCGATTAGCTTTGTTCATCTTGATTTTCTTTCTGTTTGGTTTTGCTGGATTCTCTACAAGATTCTCTTCGCCATATTTAAATAAATAATCTGCTCCAGGGACTTGACGAGATACATACCTAGTGCCTTCTTCAGATCTGAATAGATATAACTCGACATCTCCTTTTGTGAGTGCATCTATCTGACCCACGATTGCAGCTTGGTCATTCAATGGATTAGCTAGCTTATTTACTTTTGTATCCATATAGTCAGATGCAACAGAGATTAGGATTGTTCTTCCTGTGAAGATCTCGTCATTGCATGAAATAAGTAGAAGAGGGAGTAATAGAAGTATTGAAACAAGTAGCTTTCTCATCTTTTTGCCTCCTCTTTTATTTTGAATGGATATACCGATATTGCGATTCTTGGTTCTAGTTCAACTGAGTTTTGAGCAAGTATTGCCTTTACGGGGATAGACATTGAAACATAGTTTCCAAGCATAATCATTGGTCCTGTTTCGAATGCAAAATATAAGTTGAATCCATTTGTATCATAGTAGTGTGTCAAGCCAACGCCTGTTGCAAATGAGAGTGCAATATGGTTTGTGATAAATAGATCTACTTTTGCATCTAGCTCATACCTAAGGCGTGGTAGAATGAAAGATCTTTCGATAACTCGTGTTCTCGATACGTATTCAACGCCGATAGGAAAGGAGATACGTATATCATTGCCTGCTACGAAAGCAACAGGAGTCAGATATGCGTTTGCATTCACACCTAATCTAAAGCGTGATTCCGAGTCTATCTCAGGCTCGAAATATGTAAGTGTTCCGCCTGATGAAAGTGTTACGTCTGGACTATATGAGAGTGCATATAATCCGATTGTCGAAAGAAGAAAAATTAGTGATATTATGACCTTTTTCATAGTTACCTCTAATTTATAAAGTCCCAAACTCGATTTTTTGCTAGTAAAAATACAAAAAACAATGAAAAAGTTAAATCTTTTGAAGATTATCCTTTAGAATCATCAAAGACACATCTCTTTTCCTAGGCTTCAGTGCAGATGATGCAAGTATTGGAGAGCCAAGATAATCAAGTCCCAATAGATATCTAGAACCTGTGTATTCAGCTGACATTACAGTAACGCCATTTAGAACAAAGTGATTAGGATAGAACTCAGGATTGATTGACGTTTCTGACAGCAGTACATGCTCTGGTCTGAAAAACAAATTCCCTGGTTCAGATGAGTATACATAGTTAGCAGGAATAACAGTTCCTTCTCCTGTGAAGAATGCGACAAATTGAGTCTTTGGATTCTTGTATAGCTCCTCTGGCTCTCCTTCCTCTTCAATCGCGCCGCTATGCATGATCACGATTCTATCTGAGATAGCAAAAGCTTCCTCTCTGTCGTGAGTGACATAGATCATTGTGATTCCCAGTGCATCATGAATGGACCTGATTACAGATCTAAGTCTCTTTCTAAGAGGGGCATCGAGAGCAGAAAGAGGTTCATCAAGAAGAAGAACGCGGGGCTCGGAGGCTAGAGAACGAGCTAGCGCAACTCTCTGGGCTTCTCCTCCAGATAAGCTTGATACATTTCTCTTCTCATATCCAGAAAGGTCTACCATCTCCAGTAGAGTCTTAGTTAGTTCCTTTCTTTTCTTCTTGTCCTTTTCCTTCATTCCATATTGAATGTTTTTCTCAACATTCATTGATGGAAAGAGAGCATAGTCCTGGAATACCATGCCTATGTTTCTCTCTTGCAGTGTTTTGTTTGTTATATCGATCCCATCGAGGATGATCTTTCCGCTTTCTGGTTTTTCGATTCCTGCAATAATTGAAAGCAATGTGGACTTTCCAGACCCCGATGGCCCTATGATACTTAGCATCTCTCCCTCTTCGATAGTCAAGGAAAGATCCAAAGTGAATTCCTTATAGCTTTTCTTTATGTCCTTAAGTTCAAGAAATGACATTCTTCTTTCCTCCTATCTCTCCTAGTGCAAATATCAAGAGAGCTTCCAATAAGAGTATTGTTCCAAGAGCTGCGGCTCCTTGGTAGTTATAAGAGCTGATCATCCTATACAATAAGACAGGTAAAGTTACCACTTTCCCCTCTGCGAGTGTAAGGGTAGCATTTACTTCTCCTAACGAGAGAGCAAATGAGAATGCAAATGCTTTCTTTAGGTATCCTTTTAACAGTGGCATCTCAACCTTTCTTACAGTCTTTGTCTTTGAGGCTCCTAATGAATAAGAGCTATATGCAATAGACTCAGGAATCTTCTTGGCTCCCGGAAGTATCGTCCTAAGTGCAAAAGGAATGGTCAGTACCAAATGCGAGAGTATTACAAGTACATATGAGACATATATATTCGATGAGAGAATATATGATGATACAAATGAAAATCCCAAGCCAAGAGTAACAGATCCTGTCGCCATTGGCATTGATGCCAAGAGTGGCAAGAAGCGAGAGTTCGACTTACTTGCATAGAGTGCGATGCGAGATGCAAGGCTTGTTGCTATCGTTGCGCTAATCAGAGCAAGCACCAAGCTATTCAAGATGCCTATCTTTGAGGATGCAATCAGTCCATGAGTCTTTGACATATCATGCCAAGCTTTGAGAGTAAATGTTCCATCCTTTGTATAGAACGCTCTATAGAAAATAGATACAAGAGGAGGCAACAGAAAGGCTAGGATCAAAAGGCAGACAAGGAATGCAAGAAACGCTTTCTTTCCTTTTGCCTTTATAAATACATGTTCCTTTCTCTCGACTTTCTTATCTCTTCTTCCCCCAGATGTGATGAACAATATCATTCCTGTAATCAAGAATGTGAACAATGAAAGAGCAGCAGAGGATGCCGGATTTACATCTGTATATGTGCGCTTATAGATCTCAGCTTCAAGAGTGTAGTACTTTGGCTTTCCTCCAAGTACAAGAACAATCGAAAAGGATGAGAAACAAAATAGGAATATGAGAATCCAAGATGCAATTATGGAACCTTTGAGCTTAGGAAGTGTGATTCTGAAAAATGTCTCAATATTGCTCTTACCAAGTAGCTTGGAGCTAAGCTCTTCTCTATCAGAGAGCGCTGACCAAGCTTCTGTTAGAAGACAGAATGCAACAGGGAAGTTCAGATATACGTGAGCAAAGATAATTGCCTTGAATGAATACAATATTCTTAAAGGAGGTTCTTCTAGGTGAAAAGCATTCTTTAAGAAGGTATTCAACACTCCAGCATTTCCATACCAGATTACAAATGAAAGTACTACCAATATCGAGGGAAGTGTAAATGCAAGCTGTGATAGTGTGAGTATGGTCTTTCGTCCAAAGAACGAGTATTTGGAGAAGAACAAAGCAAATGGGAGTGCGATTAACAATGATATTGTTGCAGATAGCACAGACTCAAATAACGTAAATAGAAGAAGTCTATATGTATATGAGTCTGTGAAAACATCAATCAAGGCTTCTGCATTGTTTTCAAAAGCCCTGATTGAGATAAAGCAAAGAGGTAGAGCAAACAATAGAACCAGCACTATTACAGCTGGAAGTGCTCTATATAGATAGAATCTATCTTTCTTTGCCATCTTATTTTGTCATAGCCTCCGTCCAAGCATTCAAAAGCTCAGTTGTCTTTTCTTCTCCAACTGTACCACTCTTGAACATCTTAGCAGGTTTTGGAGCCCATTTGAAAGCTTCTGGTAGTTCAATTGCTTCGTTAACTGGATACATTGAGTTTGCAATTGCAATATCAACCTGACCGGATGTAAGAACAAAATCGATAAATGTCTTAGCCTTGTCCTTCTGAGTACTTGTCTTCATGATACCAACGCCTTCGATTGTAGCCTCGTGTCCTTCTGGGAATACTAGTGCCTGATATCTAGTGGTGTTTTCATTTAGAACGTGGTAGATAGGGCTTGTTGTATATGATAGAACAATTGGAGCTTCTCCTTCTGTGAATAGACCATAAGCAGAGGACCAACCTGATGCGATTGTTAGCGCATTTTCTTTCATCTGTAGCCACCAATCAAGGTACTGGTCGCCATATAGGTTATATGTCCATAGAAGTAGTCCCATACCAACAGATGATGTTCTTGGATCGATTAGGATAACCTTGCCCTTGTATTCATCGCTTGTTAGATCTTCAAGAGACTCTGGTCTTCTAACGTTTGACTCTGAATCGAAAACGAATGCAAATGCACCAAAGTCAAATGGAAGTAGTCTGTGCTCTGGGTCAAACTCTAGTTCATCTGGAATTGTTGAAAGAACATCTGACTGATAGGAATCGAAATACTTATAGCTTCTGTCTGCGATATCGTCTGAGATTCCCAATACAACATCTGCAGGGCATCTGTCGCCTTCGAGATCGATCTTGTTAAGCATCTCGATAGCATCCCCAGCTGAAACAAGGTTTACCTTTATTCCTGTCTCTTCCTCGAATGCCTTTACAAGAGATGGACCAGCACCCCAATCGCCACAGAAAGAATCATAAGCATAGACTGTAAGTGGTTTGTTATCAGCTTCTGCCTTTGCTTCTGCTACGCTCTGAGCAAATAGTGCTACTTGAAGCATGAGCAGAATTACCAATAGTGAAACTAGCTTTTTCATTGAAAGCCTCCAAATAATTTGTAATTCTGTCCAAGGGATTGTAAATCATATATTGCTGTCGTTCCCTACGCTGGTATGAACCAGATCAGGTTCGAGGGTATGATCTCAGGCTTAGTGCCACCCCTAGACAGATAGAATGTACATTTATTTAGATATAAGATTCAAGAGTCAAGGCAAAAAAGTTGAATCAATCTATATTCAGCGATATTGAGTTCGCATTTTGCCTAAACGTCTGGAATGCTGAGTCTGATATGTTCTTTTCTGCTAGGTATTCTCTTGTAGCAGCAACTAGAGGAGGAAGATCCCATGCGATGAAATCG
The DNA here is from genome assembly GCA_934276485.1 of uncultured Spirochaetales bacterium. Lineage (GTDB taxonomy): Bacteria > Spirochaetota > Spirochaetia > Sphaerochaetales > Sphaerochaetaceae > Ornithospirochaeta. The sequence goes on from CAKQTE010000099.1 coordinate 21,582, forward strand.
ATGTAAATCGTATAGAGTCCACCTGCTTCTCCTATAAATGTCACATAGTCATCGCCAAGACTATCTCTGATGTTGTTCTTTAGCTCTTCTATGAATGCAACAAGATTTAGTTTGTCATTCTCTCTTGTAAATGGTTCTATTGGTAAGCACAAGAATCCTGCAACAATACCATCTGAATTTAAGATGTCCATTGTATAGCTATTGCCTTGATTGTATTCATCAATAAGAGTCTCTGCGCCAGTTGTCCCTGCAACGATATCATAGCGCCAATTGGCATCTCTATTTTCAACAGGATCCTGTGTATATTCTGTAAACACAGTTGAGATATATGACTCAAGACTCATATTCTTGATCACGCCAAATGCTTCAAGATAATCGCCTAATTCAGTAAGTGTAATTGCATCTTCAGGCACTTCATTGGATATCAAGACCTTATCTATAATGGCAAGGGTTGCTAGCTCTCCAATTACCTTATATAGAATGCTTTCCATTAGCATATATGTAATTGTTGGCTCAGACACCAAGAGCGGAATGAGCTTTTCAGAATAGATGGCTAGAATAGGGTGGTTTCCTTCATCATGCAGAACTGAGAACACGATCTCGTCAAGGTTTATTTCGGTCCCTCCAAAGTTGATGGATTCTACATTTGACGCATTTCTTCCGACTTTTATTGTCCATAGTTCTTCAAGGCTCTTAGGGCAACGTTTTGCAAAGTATTGAAGAGTATATACAGATGTTTTATCTCCTTGGGGAGAGAGAACCAATATATATTTGTCCTTTGTTTTTCCTGCATCAAAGCTGATGTCATTGAATGCAATATTTAAAGTATTCCCAATAAGAAGGAATGTTTCTTTTGAATTGTTGTTATCGATTGCGTCTCGGATCTTTCTCTCGACTATTTCAAACTCTTTCCAACACTCTTCAACTCTAACTCTGAAAGGACGATCGAAGCGTGGAAGAGATAGAATCTTTGTAGCATCATCTATGAACTTGAGAGTATCTTCATCTCCCGGACGAGCATTTAGCGCTGCATTGAAGTAGTTAAGAGCAAGTCCTTCCTGTTCTAGATTGAAATATGCATATCCAACTCGATAGTTCCAATTATGGTCATTCTTGAAGTATTCTTCATGAGGAAGAAGTAGATCCAAAGCTCTTTGATAGCACTCCTTGTTATCTCCAGCAATGATGTTATATACACATCCTAGCTCGCTATCTAGCTCTGGAGTTCTCTTATCTAGAGATTCGAGAATATCTATTATCTTCTGGTATTCTTCATTCTCTTTCCAAATCGCCAACTCTTGTAAAATATCCATAATCATTCCTTCCTTGTTATATCTTCGCAACAAAGATGATATTTTTCCATAGTGAATTTCACATGGATCTATAAGGCAGGAAAGCTTGTTGAATTAGACAATGCTATTTTTGTCATGAATATAATTAATTTGGTTTTCATGCTATAATATCTATATGAAAAGAATTGAAGTTGGTAACGGTACATTTGAAAAACTTATCAATGATAACAACATTTATGTCGATAAGACTGGGATTCTATACGACCTCATCACAAGTGGCAGTACCTATTTCTTCTGCTCTCGTCCACGAAGATTTGGAAAGACTTTAACAATATCGACTCTCGAGGCAATATTCAAGGGAAAGAAAGAGCTCTTCAAGGGCCTGAAGATATACGACAAGGATTACGACTGGAAGGAATATCCTGTAATTCATATGGATTTTGGGAAAATAAATGCTTTTACTCCAAAGGCTCTTGAAACCCAACTGAATGAAAAAGTATTGGCTATTGCAGAACGATATGGAGTGTATTTTAAAAAATCTAGGTATTGTAACGTAAACCTTGACAACTTAATAATTGCACTTGCACAGAAAGAAAAGGTTGTAGTACTGATTGATGAATACGACAAGCTTCTTTCCTCAAACATCTACAATCCAGAAGTCGAGAAGATGAGGGATGTCCTAAGAGGATTCTTTGAAGTAATAAAAGCACAATCAGCTAATCTTCAATTTGTATTCATAACAGGAGTCACTAAGTTTGCAAAGGTAAGCATCTTCTCATCCATGAACAATCTCAATGATATATCCATGGACAAAGAGTATGCTACCCTCTTTGGTTATACAGAAGATGAGCTTGAGTATTATTTTGCAGAGTACATAGAAAAGGGCTTGAAAGCCACAGGCTTATCATATGACAAGTATATGTTAAAGCTTGCAGAGAAATACGATGGCTATAGATTCTCTCCAAAATCCAATACGGCAGTCTACAATCCGGTATCGATTGGACTCTTTTTCTCAAAGGGAGCTGATAGCTTTGACAACTACTGGATAGACACTGGCAACATGAAGCTATTGATGGATGTTGCAAAGAAAGTCAGATTCGATATGGCAAAGGATGTTGCCAGCAGGATAAGCAGAGATAGCATCACTGTCTTTGATATATTGGAGATTGCAAAATCAAATGTAAGCCTCACGTCCTACAGGTCACTTTTGTTCCAGTCTGGATACCTTACTATCTCGGGTGTGGTTGATAGACAAG
>CAKQTE010000100.1 GCA_934276485.1 uncultured Spirochaetales bacterium
ATGCCTCAATAACACCAAGAAGGAGCACTTTGAGATTGCTGAGAAACTCAGCATGTCATTTGATACTTCAAAGAGATGTCTGGGGTAAATCTTGATTTGTCACATAAAATTTTGAATCGCTGTGTTACACTTCTTTTATTTTATGTGATTTCTATAGAGGGTTTTCAAATGCGTGAACTTAAAAGAAGAGACTTGTACCTACGAAAACTGATTGCTTTTAAAGATACAGAACCAGTGAAGGTTGTCACTGGAATTAGGAGAAGTGGGAAATCGAGCTTATTGAAGCTAATGGCACAGCATCTTAAAGAAAATGGAATAGAAGATGAACAGATTCTTGAGATGAATTTCGAATCCTTTGCTTTTAGAAATATGGATAGCATTTCTTTCTGTAATTATGTCAAAGAACGCATAATAGCAGAGAAAAGAATGTATTTCTTCTTTGACGAAGTTCAACATGTTGCATCTTGGGAAGATGCAATCAATTCATTTCGAGTTGATTTTGATTGTGATATCTACATCACAGGATCCAATGCATACATGCTTTCTTCTGAATACTCCACATATCTATCTGGACGATGTATAGAGATAAAAATGCTTCCTCTATCTTTTTCGGAATTCATAGAATTTCATGGTTTTGCCCTTAAAGAAATCCAGAGTTCTCTTGGAGGAATGCGTAGACAATTAATAGACATGAATGGTGAGAACTATGATACAAGAGATGTTTTCGATGCTTATATGCGCTTTGGAGGTATGCCAGGAATAGCCGATATAGGGCTGGATCAAGAAAAAGCAATGATACTTCTTGATGGAATTTTCTCATCAGTAATCATGAGAGATATTCTAGAGAGGGAAAGAAGAAAAGACCAAAAGAAAATAACAGATTCTATCCTCTTAAGAAAGATTGTTATGTCCCTTGCAGACAACGTTGGGAATTGCGTCTCTCTTTCATCTATTTCTAACATTCTCTCTAATGAAGGACTATTGGAAGAAGATAGAAAAACAACAAAACACAGCGTCCATACTATTCAATCATATGTAGATGCTCTCGTGGAATCCTATTTCTTTTATGAAATCAAACGCTTTGACATAAAAGGAAAGGAATATCTACGAACACTAGGAAAATACTACATTGTAGACATTGGGCTTCGAAACTATCTAATGGGGTTTCGAGATAGAGACAGAGGACACGTGTTGGAAAACATTGTCTATTTCGAGCTACTTCGAAGAGGCTACGATGTTGCAATTGGAAAGATTGATAACACAGAAATCGATTTTATTGCAACAAATGCAAACACCAAGATCTATATTCAAGTCACCGAATCGATGCTTGGGGAAGCCGTAAGAGAAAGAGAGTTGGCACCTCTTAAGAAAATCCGTGATAACTATGAGAAAATAGTTCTCTCATTGGATAAAGGAATGGATTCTACATATGAAGGGATCAAGTCCATCAACTTAATCGATTGGCTACTTCAGGAATGAATTGATTGACTATTGGCAAGCAAATGCCTGCCAACACGATCAAACAGTGTGCTTCTTTAACACTATCTCATCATCATACGAGATATTGGCTTCTTTATGAGATATGACAATGACACCTTTATCTGTTTTGTTTATAAGGGAAACAACAGCGGAACAAGCATCATTATCAAGATGATTAAACGGCTCATCAAGAATCAAGAAAGACCTATCACACAAAAATGCCCTAGCAAGTATTAGTTTCTTTTTCTCCCCAGGAGAGAGTCCTTCTCCATCTCGACCAACTTCATAATCCAATGTTTTTTCAAAGCCCAGTTTTGATAGTATTTCTTCAGCTCTTTTCGTATCAGATACAAATAGATTGTCGAAAACACTACCTGTAAATACAGTAGATGTCTGCTCTGCTAGCGTTACGTTATGTCTTAGCGCCATCAACGAAAGAGTATTGCCTTCTGTAAAAATAGCCCCGCTCTTTGGACAATAAAGGCCTGCTAAGAGCCTGATCAATGTACTCTTACCTGCACCATTTTCACCAAGAAGCCTATACTTTTTACCTTTGACAAAGTTCAAAGAAACATCTTCGAGAACACTATTATCTTCATAGCTGAAAGACACATCTTCAAAGAAGATCTTCGTGCACTCATTCATATGAGAATCTTTCTCATCATCAAATTCTCCATAGAAGATTGACATCTTCTCCTGATATTCCTTGTATGATTTTACTGCATATACCCAATGAGATACCTCAGCATAACAATCCTTGACAGATTCAAGCATCAGATAACCTGCAAGAAGCTCTCCTGGAGTAAGTTGACCTTTGAAAACAAAAACAACACCTGCAAATAGGACTGCAATTGGAATGAAGATATCCAAGAATGTCTTGATTGAGCTGTAAAGGCTTTCAAGTTTATTGCACCTCTCAAGCTTTGTGTTCGACCAAGCTCTAAGGTTCTCATCTATCAGATTCTTATAGAATCCTTCAAGCTTCCAGCTTCTGAGCCAATCGGCTGATGGAACAACTTTCTCTTCGATATCACGTCTAGAAGCACTATATTCGTGTCTAATTCGTTCGCACTTCCCCATAAGGGAACCCATCACCAAAGATCGAATTACATATAGCGTTGGGAGTACAACTACGACAACCATGAAAAACAATGAGCTATCACTTCTGCTGACTAAAACAAACAGAAATGTAACATATGCCACAAGAGCCAATGGATATGCCAAAAGCTCACAGACTGTATAACACCAAGCTCCAGATACATCAGATATAGTCTGTACTACTTCGCCTTTTCCGCGCTGTTCTATCTCTCTTAGGTTTTTCTTAAGATAGTTTCCAAAAATATATGCATCATATTGATATCCTTTCTTTACCAATAGGAAGTTGCAAAGAAGCCCTATCAAGGGTGCAACTACAACGGTAAAGCCAATAGATATGAATAGATATGGAAGCTTTGCAAGAATTGCCTCTTTATCAAAGGACAAAAGACTATCTGCCATATCGCCAATTAAATATGCACTTACTGTAGGGAATGCACAGAGCATCAATGTTGCAAAGAACATTACAAGAGAAGGAAGGATCATGTAATGAATACAATCTTTTAGAACTTTTCTATCACTCATGTAGAACTCCCTCCTCTAATAAGACTGTTCTGTCAAAGGATATTGCATCCATGCGTTTATCATGGGTACATATAAGCATTGTTTCCTTTCTTCCTTTGAGTTCTTTAATCATCAAATCGACAGATTCTGCATCAACATGATTTGTCGGTTCATCCAAAACCAGCAAACTCGCATTCTTCGAAAGCGTTATAGCAACAAAAAGCTTCTTCCTCTCGCCTTCAGATACTTCAGTAAGCATATGAGACATCAAGTCATCCAGCTTAAACATAGATATATAGCGATCTAGTTCATGACACTTACACTCGCCTGTTGCTTTCACATCCTCCACTAGACTCTTTAGTGTTACAGGAAGAATTGGATCTTCCTGAAAAAGGAAAGCCGTCTTTCCATCAAATGAAATGACCTGTCCTTTATCTGGAGTATCAATGCCAAGAAGGATACGCATCAAAGTTGACTTTCCACTTCCATTTTCACCAATAAGCTTTGTCTTTGTACCATCTTTCAAAGTCATGGATACACCCTTTAGAACTTCTTTTTCTTCAAAGCTCTTGTAGACGTCCACGAGTGCAATAACATTTGTAGCATTCTCATCCTTTGCTATTTCATTCCAAGAGCCAAGTCTTTCGAGAGCTGCATCTGAAAGAAACTTATAAACAAGTGAATCTGTAATCGTAAAAGCAGAGTTAAGTAAGTTTTGACTCATTACAACCATCAAAGGAAGAGTTGTTATTCCAAGTCTTCCTTTAAGAGCAAAAGCTCCAATGATCAAATAGGATCCCCAACTGAATACAGACTTGATCAATGTCGACACCATTGTCTCTGTAGTAGATGTGCTTTCAGCTTTCAAACCATTTTTCAAGACTTTCTGGTTCCATATGCGATATCGACTCATGAACCAAGACTCAGCAAGATAGCTTTTGAGGGTTCCAGCGCCGCCTACCCCTTGTTCTACCCAATCGATGTAATCCTCAAAGGATTTCTCTTCTTGGTCATAATTGAACTTTGCCCATTTTTCAAAGATGAGCTTTGGAATAAAGCTCAATAATGATAGGAATACGATTACAAGAGAAAGGAGCCAGTCATGCATAAGAATGGCAATAAGTGCAATAACAAGAGAAACACTATCGCCAACGACAGAAGGAAGTGCTTTTCCTTCCCAATATGTTATTTCTCTAGTATCGGCTTCTGCTCTACCTTCATAAGCGCCAGGAGTTTTGATCTTAATGCTTCCGGCAACTACCATTGAGCTGATCTCGCCACGCCAATTATCTTGGCACTTAACGTTTGTTCTTGCATTCAACAAAGAGAGAATATAATCGAGAGCGAAGACAACAAATACAAATACAAGCCCAAAGACAAAGGTCCTTGTTGCTTCCTGTATCTTCTTGTCCAATGCAAATTCCAACATCCTCGATACCATCAAAGAGCCTACAACCAGCGATATCGATCTGAATGTATGAGATATTACTCCAATAAGAGTCAGAGGCAAGAATGCCTTATGAGCTCTCTTCTTAATTTCATTCATATACTTCCCACTTATGATGAAAACCAAAAAGATTTTCGCGCGTTAATGCAGTTAATTTAACAAATGGTGACTTCTAGGACCAAGAAGCAATCGGATCCCAAAGATTTTCATTGAGAACCTGTTCCAGAGTTTCATGCATCCTATGATTCCAAATCAATTCCTTGACGTATGATA
>CAKQTE010000101.1 GCA_934276485.1 uncultured Spirochaetales bacterium
ATCCCCACTCTTTAGTATCAAGATTGAATCCGAAATCAACATTTGCACTACCTGTGAATCCAGCGAAAGCTGAAGCAGCAAGAAGAGCAACCAATGCAATAGAAAGAATCTTTTTCATTATTTCCTCCATTGATAAAATCCGGGAGCATATCACAAGACATGCTTTTCCCTTTTCCGTTATACTCCTTGAATTGTAACAAACGCTTTACAGAACTGTCAACTTAAATTAAATCTAGATACATTTTGTACAAAAATTATTCATATATTGCTTTTTACGTTTATTTTTATGGATAATTTTAGGTTTTAAGTAATTTCTTTGTGTAATTTTGATGTATTAGAAAGTGACACTTTTTAGTATTTTGTAAAATTTGAAAATCTTTTGTGTTAACTTTGATTATGTTTCGATACAAAACTTATATCATTTGCATATTTTCTATGAAATTTGGGCACTAAAAAGCCACTCCGAAGAGTGGCTCATAGTGAAAGTTCAATAAAGATTAAAGAACTCTGAAAGCATCTCTACCTGCGTAAACAGCTTCGTCACCGAGGTAATCCTCGATTCTCATAAGCTGGTTGTACTTAGCAAGTCTGTCTGATCTTGACATTGAACCTGTCTTGATCTCTCCAGTCTCAAGTGCAACTACTAGGTCAGCGATGAATGAATCTTCAGTCTCACCAGATCTGTGAGAAACAACTGCTGTGTAGCCGTTCTTCTCGGCAAGTCTGATAGCTTCGAATGTCTCTGTTAGAGTACCAATCTGGTTAACCTTGATAAGGATTGAGTTAGCAACCTTCTTCTCTAGACCGATCTTTAGTCTCTCTGTGTTTGTTACGAATAGGTCATCGCCAACGAGCTGAACTCTGTCGCCGATTCTATCTGTAAGCATCTTCCAGCCTTCCCAGTCATCTTCTGCCATACCATCTTCGATTGAGATGATAGGATACTTGTTAACCCATGACTCCCATAGGTCAACCATCTCTGCAGAAGTCTTCTTCTCGCCAGTTGTCCACTTAAGTGTGTAAACCTTCTCTTCCTCGTCATAGAGCTCAGAAGCAGCTGGGTCAAGAGCGATCATGAAATCTCCATCTCTTCCTGCTGTGTAACCAGCGTTCTTGATAGCTTCCATGATAACTTCGAGAGCTTCTTCGTTTGACTGCAAGTCTGGAGCGAAACCACCTTCGTCACCAACACCTGTGTTGTAGCCCTTCTTCTTGAGAACTGACTTTAGGTTGTGGAATACTTCAGCAACCATTCTTACAGCTTCTCTCTCTGACTTAGCACCGATTGGCATAACCATGAATTCCTGGAAGTCAACCTTGTTGTCTGAGTGAGCACCACCGTTTAGGATGTTTGCCATTGGAACTGGAAGAACAACTGAGTGGTAAGCACCGAGGTACTTGAATAGTGGAAGACCAAGGTAGTTAGCTGCTGCTCTTGCAACTGCCATTGAAACGCCAAGAATAGCGTTAGCACCAAGTCTACCCTTGTTTGGTGTGCCATCAAGCTCGATCATTGCGTGGTCTACTGCAACCTGATCAAGAGCATCCATGCCCTCAATTGCTGGAGCGATGATGTTGTTAACGTTGTCAACAGCCTTCAAAACGCCCTTTCCTAGATATCTGCTCTTGTCTCCATCGCGAAGCTCAACTGCTTCGTGAACACCTGTTGATGCACCTGATGGAACAGCTGCGCGTCCCATTGATCCATCTTCTAGATATACGTCTACCTCAACGGTTGGGTTTCCGCGTGAGTCAAGGATTTCTCTTGCTTCAATACTTTCGATAATGCTCATAAGAAGTATCTCCTGTTTTATGTTTTATCTTGTAGATAAATATCTACTGATTCGCCTAAAAAGTCAAGGAATGACAGAGTATCAGAAAAGAGAGAGGAACTCTTTGAGAGAGGCAAAAAGATGTTCAATTTATGTCTATTGTCTATCGTGGATAGTTGGAAATGGAGTCAAAGATCGGATTTTCTACTCTATTTCAGTGTCTTGTTGAAGCTCTTCTTCAGCTTCATTGATCTCGCGCATTGAAAAGCCTTTCTTCATAAGAGATTGGACGGCATAGTTTCTGTCTTTTTTCTTCAATAACTTCAAATAGGCTTTTTTCAAGGGTTCTTTGTACTCTTCTTCATTCCAAGACTCCGATAAAGCATTATCAATGACAGATCTAGAGCATCCTTTTTCCTTAAGCCGTAGTGCAAGAATTGGCCTGCCTTCAGGATTCTTTCGAAGTCTGGAACGTATAAATGAGGATGCAAAACGCTCGTCTGATAGATATCCAAGCTTTATCAAACGCTCGAGAGCGGAGTCGATATCTTCTCGAGAATACCCTTTTTGTATTAGTTTCTGTCTAAGCTCTTCTCTAGAGTGTTCTCTAAGCGCAAGTAGCTTGACAGAGTGCTCATATGCATCCATCTTGTCATCCTTATATATCTATATGGATTATATCGAAGAAAAACGAAAGTGCATATTACTAAAAAATGGCCAGTTGTGCTGACCATCTTGAAGTAATAAGATAAGTGATTATCTCTTTGAGAACTGGAAGCGTCTTCTTGCTCCGCGCTGACCATACTTCTTTCTTTCGACCATTCTTGGGTCTCTTGTCATGAATCCTGCGTGGTGCAATGCTGGCTTCAAGCTTTCGTCCATGTTTACAAGAGCTCTTGCTAGTCCATGTCTGCAAGCTTCTGCCTGTCCGTTGATTCCGCCGCCGTATACGTTGATTACAACGTTGTACTTGCCAACAGTCTCAGTTACTGCGAAAGGCTGAGAAACGATAGCAACGTTGATCTTATCAGCGAAATACTCTTCAACCTTCTTTCCATTGACGATGATCTCGCCATTGCCTTCTCTAAGATAGACTCTAGCAACAGCTGTCTTTCTGCGGCCTACGCCACGTCCAAGATCTACTACTTTGTTTTCATTCTTTGCCATACATCTACCCCTTAGATCTCTACTGCGATTGGCTTCTGAGCCTGATGTGGATGCTCACTTCCTGCATAGATGTGAACATTTGTAAATAGTCTCTTTCCAAGCTTTCCTGATGGAAGCATACCCTTAACTGCGTGCTCCATTGGGAATGTTGGCTTGCGCTGAATCATCTGGCCATAGTTCTCTGCCTTAAGTCCACCTGGATACATTGAGTGGCGATAGTACATCTTGTCCTCAACCTTGTTTCCAGTTACAGAAGCCTTAGCAGCGTTAATGATGATTACATAATCTCCCATATCCTGGTGAGGTACATACTCTGGCTTGTCCTTTCCTCTGAGAATTCTAGCAGCCTTAACAGCTACTCTTCCCAAATTCTTGCCTTCTGCATCGATTACATACCATTTCTTTTCAATCGATGCTGGTTTTACGAAAATAGTCTTCATTGCTAAATCCTGTTTTATATATTTCTAGGGAAAACCCTTTGTCGCTCATGCAACAGTAGAGAGTATATGCAATCAATCAAGTTATGTCTAGAAATAATCAATAAAATAATTAAGAATTTTCTTTCTTCTTTTAATATAAAGAATTATAAATTTTATATGATTTGAATAATATATTGAATAATATATATTTTATATCTTTACAATTATTTTGTTGTTTTATATGCTATTTCCATGGAAAGAATTCACATCATAAAAAACATCGATACATTGGATAATTTCATCCTCATGCTGACATTCTCCACAGGAGAAGTGCGAGAATTGGACCTAAAGCCAATCATGGACGAGTATCCATTGTTCCATGCTCTAGAGGAGAACAATCTATTTGAGAATGCAAAGATAGATCTTGGTGGCTTTGGCATCGTATGGAATGAAGAGTTCTCGATCTCTTCTGGAGATGCTTACTCAAGAAGCGTGGACGCAAATGAAAGTGCAAAGGATATTCAAAGCTCTATATTAATTAAAAGGATAGTCAGAGAAAGAAAGAACGCAGGCTTTACGCAGAAAGACATTTCGAATCTTACAGGAATACCGCAACCTGCGATTGCAAAACTGGAAAAAGGCACAACCGACCCTAGACTGTCTACAATACTATCAATAATAGATAGCCTAGGATTGAAACTCGAGGTCGTGCCTAAAGACCATAGTGCAAAGAGGCGTTAGCCGATCTTCTCTATTGGAGCTTTCGCTTCAACGAACTTCGCAGTTCGAGATGCAAACTTTATTGTCAATATGCGCTTATCGGGTCTGATGTCGATATTCTCAACAACACCTTCGCCATAGCTTGCACTTCTGACTTTGTCTCCTACTGCAAAGTGAGTAACGTTTCTCTTTATCTCTTCAGTCTTTGGCTTTGGGTTTTCTAGTCCGTCTGCCCAAGATGGTATATTTGACAAGTACGTTCTTGGCTTGGATGAATATGTATAGTTCTTCTGATATCCATTACCATAATTAGGAGAAGAAACAGAAGAATAGCTACCGCTACGCCTTGTAAGATGAGTCTTCTCGCCTCCTAGTAGCTCAAGCGGGATATCATGAAAGAAAGATGATGGCTGACAGAATCTGGATTGCCCCCACATCATGCGCTGTCTGGAGTACGATAGATACAAGCTCTTTCTTGCACGAGTCATCGCAACATACAAAATACGTCTTTCTTCTTCTATTTCTTGAGGTTTATCAAGAGAATTGACTCCCGGAATAAGCTCCTGCTCAAGACCAACTACAAATACCCTGTCATACTCAAGACCTTTTGTGTTGTGCATCGTAATTAAAGTAACACCTTCATCATCTCTTGGGTCATGTGAGCCAAGTGTGGATGAGTCTAGAGTGAGGTTTTCCAAGAATTGAGAGAGAGAATCCCTGCCTTCACCGCTTTCAGATAAAACGTTGACAAGCTGTTCAAGGTTCTCAAGCTTTGTCTTTCTAACTGTTTTATCAGGCTCTGAATAGTAATAATCAAGAATTTGGGCATCTGTTAGGTAACGCTTCATCAAAGAGCCTAGATTTTCACCTCCATCCAAGGCTTTTTGAGCATTCTCCCATGCACGTAAGAATATCTTGGCACTTTCACTAGCTGAGCCCTTTGACTCTTCTGTGAACCTAGTAAGACCTGTGAAGATATCATCATCGTATTCAAAAATCTGTTTGATCTTCGCATCCCCAAGTCCCCTCTTTGGCTTATTGATGATTCTCTTGAAAGAGACTGTGTCCTTGTGATTCATCAATATATATAGAAGAGCAAGTGCATCCTTAACCTCTTCTCTGTCGTAGAACTGAAGTGCACCTACAAGCTTGAAAGGAATCCTATATTTCTTGAAAGCTTGTTCAAAAGGCTGGGACTGAGCGTTGGTTCTGTATAAAACAGCTGTGTTGTCATAATCGCATAGATTGGCAACCAGCTCTGCAATTCTGCGAGCCTCCTCTCCTGCTGATGGATTTTCCAAAACAGAAGGCTTTGCGCCGCTCTTGTTATCTGCTGAGACAATATCCTTTTGATGTCTGTTGATATTCTTCTTGATAAGAGATGCAGCAGGCTTTAGGATCTCATTTGTAGATCTATAGTTCTTCTCAAGCTTGATTTCGCGAACATTATCAAACATCTTCTCAAATGTAAGTATGTTTGATACATCAGCACCTCTGAAGGAGTATATCGACTGGTCATCATCTCCAACAACAACCAGCTGTGATGATTTTCCCTTAAATAGCTCTAGAAACTTGAATTGTTCCTTATTTGAGTCCTGATACTCATCTACAAGGATTAATTTGAATCTGGAATGGCAATATTCACGAGCTTCGCTATCCTCGAGCGCAAGAACCTCTTCTGCTTTCTTTATCAAATCTGCAAAGTCAACGTTTCCAGATTTGTCCAAAGCATTTTGATAAGAGAGAAACGTGGACCTAAAGTATGGAGATGAATTGATATCATCAAGTCCATTGCTATCAGGATCCAGCCCTAGGTCCTTTGCCTTTGATATTGACTTCTGAATCAGGCGCAAATCCTTCTTGTCCAAATTCGACACGCTCGATAACAGTTGCAAGCTATCATCATCGTCATATATGCAGAAATCCTTATTGAGTCCTATAACAGAGCCAAAGCGTCTAAGAAGCCACGCACCAAGGGAGTGGAATGTCCTGATCTCCATCTTTGACACATCCACATCTGGAAGTAGCTGCTCGACTCTATCACGCATCTCTTTGGCAGCTCTATTTGTAAAAGTCACAGCACATATCTGATAAGGCTTAAATAGCCCCTCTTCGATAGCATAGGCAATCTTGCTTGTAATGGTTCGGGTTTTTCCAGAGCCCGCACAAGCAAGAATCAATAAATTATGATCAAAGTCCAGAACAGCTTCTCTCTGCTCTGGATTCAAAAGCTCAAAATCAATCATGAGATCCTAACGCCCTCAAGGTCGACACCTCTGACAGCACGAATGCCAACGTGGACTACATCCCCTGGTTTCATATCGCGTCCCATGATTACGGTAAGACCATCAACCTCCGGAGCTTGGGAATATATTCTGCCAATAGCTAAATCCTCGCCTTCGACAATCTCTTCAACAAGAGCTCTGTATTCGCGTCCTACGAATCTCTCAAGGCGCTTAGCGGTAATCTTGGATTGCTTTTTCTCAAGCTCTTTCTGCCACTTTTGCGCAATCTTATTCTGCTTGTCGTGCTCTTCTTGGCCACGAAGTTCGTAAGCAGGAGTATCTTCTTCACGCGAATATGTAAATGAGCCCATCCAATCAAGTTGAGCCTTGTCAACAAACCTCAATAGCTCCTCGAATTCAGCTCTGCCTTCTCCTGGGTATCCAAGCATCAATGTAGATCTAATTACAGCATCAGGGTTCTTTTCTCTTATTCTTTCGATAAGACCTGTGTAGATTTCAGTGTTTCCAGTCCTTCTCATTGATCTAAGGACCTCTGCATCAGCATGCTGGAATGGAATATCGAAATAAGGAAGAATCTTCTTGTTTTGGGATACCAAATCAATAAGTGGCTCTGGGAATGTATCTGGATGGATATAGAGCATTCTTAGCACAAAGTCTCCATCAAGAGAGGAAAGAGCCTTCATCAGATCTATGAATTTCGACTCTCCATATATATCAATACCATAAGCGCCCAAGTCCTGTGCAATGATATTGATCTCATATATACCTTCAGATATAAGACGCTTAGCCTCAGACACAACCTTGTCCATTGGTCTTGATCTCAAAGGTCCCCTGATAACGGGAATTGCACAATATGCGCATCTATGGTCACAGCCCTCGCTGATCTTCAAGTATGCAGATCTTGGATAGGACAATAGCTCTTTTCTATCATCACGCTCTCTGTCTGGATCTGGATACTCAGGAATAACAACTTCCTGAGCCCTTCCTAGTTTTGACAACACCTCTGGAAACAGCGATAGATCATGGTTTCCGAAAATCGCATCTGCTTCCTCTAGCTCCATCTCTTCTCCATAGCGCTGAGCAAGGCAACCTGCAAGCACAAACCTAGCACTTGGATTTAGCTCTTTGAGTGCAAAGAATGTATTTATGGATTCTTCCTTTGCACTCTCGATAAATCCACATGTGTTTACAACAATCAAATCTGCATCTTCTGCACTATCGACTCTCTCATAACCATTCTCGATGGCATATGAAAGCAATATCTCTGAATCAACCTGGTTCTTGGCACAACCAAGACTCTCTATATATAACTTTTTCACGTTTTCAGATTATCTCAGAAGAAGCAAAAGAGCAATGAAGAGAGAAATAGAAAGAGAAAACCCTTTTAATGCAAACGCCTACTTCGTTAAGAGTATGAACTTATCCTATTTTTCTGTTTTCAAACAACTTTTTTCAATGTGATAAATTAATTTTAACAAGCAATATTCAAAATTTTCTATAAATATTCCATATTCATGCATAAAATTTTAACCTTATTTCGTGTAAATATTCATATATTATACATTTTATATCTTGTTATATCTAAAGATATTAAAGTTAGACACATCTTTCTAAATGGATTTTTATGCACTTTTTATGCAGTTTACAAGAAAAAATTTGGCCAAAAATGGTTGAATAAATGATTAATATTACTCTAAAATCGTCGCATTAGGAGTTGTGTATGTCAAAATATATCATCAAACGACTCATTGGAATGATCCCAACGTTGCTCATAATAATTACATTGAGTTTCTTTATTGTGCGTGTAGCCCCAGGTGGCCCTTTTGATGGCGAAAGAGCTCTGCCGGAAGTCATAAAGAAGAACATTGAAGCCAAGTATCATATGGACGAGCCACTTGTAAAGCAATATGGCCGTTACCTCTTTGACATTTTAAGAGGAGACCTTGGACCTTCATATAAATATAAGGATCACGATGTTAATTCATTGATCTTTGGCTCTTTGCCAAACTCAATAATGCTCGGCTCGATGGCTATGGCAGTTGCCCTTATTTTCGGAATAAGCTTTGGCATCATAGCAGCAGTCAAACAAAACACAGCCCTTGACTATATTCCAATGGCACTAGCAGCTCTCGGACTATCAATACCTCTATTTGTAGTAGGACCTGTATTGCAATTCGTGTTCTCGATGAAACTTAAGTGGCTCCCTACTTCAGGATGGTTTGCAGATGGAACATCCAGCTGGAAGACAGCAATTCTTCCTGTAGTTGCACTTTCCTTTGCATACTATGCAGATATTGCAAGACTTACTCGTTCTTCAATGCTTGAAACTCTTCGTTCTGACTACATCAGAACGGCTAAGGCAAAGGGAATGAAGAACTCAACTATCATCTTCAAGCACGCTATGAAAGGTGCAATGCTACCTATCGTATCGTACCTAGGACCTGCTTTTGCTGGTATCCTTACAGGATCGATTGTTGTTGAACAGGTATTCAGAGTACCAGGCTTGGGTAAGTTCTTTGTTCAATCATCATTCAACAGAGACTACACACTCATCGTTGGTGTTGTAATCGTATACTCAGTAATCCTTGTAATAATGAACTTCATTGTAGATATCGTTTATTCATTACTAGACCCAAGAATCACATATAAATAAGTAAGGCGGAGACAGAAAATGGTAGGAAAGAAAAACAAAAACGTTACTAAAAACGAATTCAACCAAGTTGTCGAAGGAACAAGCCTTACTCGTGAAGCTTGGAAGAGACTTAGAAAGAACAAGATGGCTGTTCTTGGAATGGTCATCGTAGCTTTGTATGCACTCGTTGCAGCATTTGCAGGCGTCCTTCCTCTATATCCTTATTACGAACAGGTTATTGACCACAAGCAGTTGCAGCCATCGCTTACAAAGACAGCTGGCGAGTTGATGATGGACAAGCAACTTCAGGATATCTATTACAAAGCCTGGAAAGAAGGAAGGCTTGTTGTAACAGAAGAAGAGAACAAAGAGATCAAGACCTGGATTCAGGAAGGACAGACAACAAAAGTCTGGAAGTTCCTATATAAAGAAGGCGAAAAGCAGAGAGAGGAAGGCACATTCGAGTTTTCAGACTCTGACAAGAAGACTATTGCTCGCTATGAAGAGAAGATCAACAGCGATATCATGATCACTCTAAATAGCATCTATGCAGATGTTAATGGAAAGCTTACCAATCTCGACAAAGCCGACTATCTAGAGCTTGAGGAAGTATATGCATCTATCTCAAGTGGAATGACTGTAGAACAGATCAATAGCGCTATCCAGAGAGAGCTTATTGCATCTCGCGTTAACGAAATCAGAACTACAGACACAGAAATCAGCCAAGAGGATGCACAAGTTCAAGCTGAGATCGATGTGGAAAACTACTCCGAAAAGCAATATTCAAAGCTTGCAAAGGAAAACATCCTTGGCAAGATCGAAAAACAAGCCAATAAAGAGTCCCTTGCTAAGATCAAGGCGGAGCTAAAGGCTAATCCGGACCTGGAGTTTCCTATCAAGGAAAAGATGACTTTAGACAGTGGACTAGTTGTAAACATCAAGGCATCTCGTACTAACGATAGACACTACTACCTTGGTACAGACTCTCTTGGAAGAGATTTGCTCTCCAGAATCATCTATGGCGGAAGAGTATCTATCGCAATTGGACTTGTTGGAACTATCACATCTGTTTTGATCGGTATCTTCGTAGGCTCAATCGCTGGCTACAAGGGTGGCAAGGTTGACTACTATTTGATGAGATTCGTAGATGTCATGTATGGACTGCCATATATGCTTCTTGTAATCATCTTCATGGCTATCTTCGAAAGAGGAATGTTCAACCTCTTTATCGCACTTGCAATAATCTCATGGCTAACGATTGCACGTATGGTAAGAGGTCAGATCATGAGCTTGAAGAACCAGGAGTATGTAGAAGCAGCAAGATCCATGGGAGCATCTACATCAAGAATTATCATGCGTCATATGATTCCAAACTCTCTTTCTGTAATCATTGTCTACTCGACAATCCGTATTCCAAACTTCATCATGCAGGAGTCCTTCCTGTCATTCTTGGGTCTTGGAGTACAAGCTCCATTTGCATCTTGGGGCTCCTTGATCGGAGACGCAGTTGCATCAATGACAGTTTATCCATGGCTATTGGTATATCCATCACTAGCAATGGTAATCTTCTTGTTTGCAATGAACTTCTTCGGAGATGGACTGAGAGATGCATTCGACCCACAGAGCAAGAACCAGCTTTAATTTAGGAGTGAGAGATGAAAGAATTCAAGAATGAAGATACAATCCTGCAAGTAAGAGAATTGCAAACATATTTCAAGACAGATGCAGGAATTTTGAAAGCTGTTGATGGAATTTCCTTTGATGTACATAAAGGAGAGACATTGGGTCTCGTTGGAGAATCTGGATGTGGAAAGTCTGTCACTAACCTATCTATCATGCGTCTAGTTCCATCCCCTCCAGGAAAGATTGTCGGAGGTGAGGTATTCTACAATGGACAGGATATTTTGAAGATGAGCGAAAAGGATTTAAGAAACATAAGAGGAAACAAGATCTCAATGATCTTCCAGGATCCTATGACTTCCCTAAATCCTTTCTTGAGAATCTCAACCCAGATGATCGAGACTATCATGCTTCATCAGAACAAAACAAAGAAAGAAGCAAGAGAGAAAGCTATCAGAATGCTTGGAGAGGTAGGTATTCCTAATCCAGAGAAGAGAATCGATTGCTATCCTCATCAATTCTCAGGCGGAATGAGACAACGTGTTATGATCGCCATGGCTCTTTCTTGCAATGCAGAGCTTTTGATTGCCGATGAGCCTACTACTGCACTGGATGTAACCATTCAGGCTCAGATTCTGGAGCTTATTCAGAAGATGAACGAGAAGTTCAATACAGCAGTAATCTTGATCACACACGATTTGGGTGTTGTTGCTGGTATGTGTGATAATGTATGTGTAATGTATGCAGGAAAGATTGTAGAAAGAGCTCCAACAGATGAGCTATTTGCACATCCTATGCATCCATACACAGAAGGACTTATTGCATCCGTTCCTAAGCTTGAATCCGATGGCAAGAAGGAAAAGCTATTCTCAATCGAAGGCCAACCACCTAATGTAATTGACCTTCCTCCATGCTGTCCTTTCCATCCTAGATGCCATAAGGACATGGAAGTATGTAAGTGCGCATATCCACCAACAAAGCAAATAGATGCAAAGCACAGCGTTGCTTGTTGGCTACATGCAACAGAAGAAGAAATCGCAAATGCTCTAAGGGAGGCAGCTAATAATGGACAACAAAGATAAGAATGTAATTCTGAAGGTAGTAGACCTATATCAGCACTTCCCTATCGACAATGGAGGAATCTTCAAGAAGCAGATTGGCTCAATTAGAGCTGTTGATGGAATCTCTTTCGATGTATATGAAGGAGAGATTCTTGGTATCGTAGGCGAATCCGGTTGTGGAAAATCAACAACAATAAGATCAATTGCTCAGCTACATAAACCAACTAGCGGAGAGGTAATCTTCAATGGAGTTGATCTTGTAAAAGCAGACAAGAACACACTTTTAAAGGAACGACGTGAGATCCAGATGATCTTTCAGGATCCATATTCATCATTGGACCCTAGAATGACTATTGGAAACATCATCGCGGAGCCTCTGCAAATCTATAATGGAAGAGGACTTCTGGACCATAAGTGGAGCAAGGAAGAAATCGATGAACGCGTTGAAGAGTTGATGGATAAGGTAGGAATCAACAGAGCTTTCAAAAACAGATATCCACATGAATTCTCAGGAGGTCAGAAGCAGAGAGTTGGAATTGCACGTGCTCTTGCTCTAAAGCCAAAAGTAATTCTTGCAGATGAACCAGTATCGGCATTGGATGTATCAATTCAGGCACAGGTATTGAATTTGATCGCAGATCTACAGAAAGAACTTGGTATCACATTCATATTCATCGCTCATGATCTGGCTGTAATCCAGCACATTTCTGATAGAGTTGTTGTTATGTATCTTGGAAAGATAATGGAAGTATCTGAATCAACAGAACTGTACAAAAATCCATTGCATCCATATACAGAAGCACTTTTATCTGCAGCTCCTATCCCTAACCCAGAGCTTGAGAGAAACAGACAGAGAATCGTTCTTGAAGGCGATGTACCATCTCCTGACAAAGAGCGTTTTGGTTGCTATTTCTATGACAGATGCCCAAAGAAAATGCCTTGGTGCAAATGTCATATCCCTCCTATGTTCCAAAAGGGAGATAATCACTCGGTTTCTTGTTGGCGCTATGATGAAGAAGACCATAGCTCATACAAAGAAGAAGAGTAGAATGTACCTTGAAAGCCTCCAATTGGGGGCTTTCTTCATTTTCTGATCGTTGTGTCTCTAGGTCGATCTATATAGAGAGCAAGGCCTGTGAAAGCTGCAAGCCAAGATGCATTGCGCTCAAGCTTTCCTCCTGATTTTTTCTCGCCCATGATCTCCAGCTCATGCTTCTCGTCCTCATCCATTCTCAGTGCCATCACAACCTGTGCTCTATGGCGCCATGAAGGAGTTTGTTTTTCAGAACCCTCTGGTATTCCCTTGATAAAGTGAGTGACTTCAATCCTCTCGATGTCTGAATATTTGAAGTGCATTCTCTTTACAAATGGACCTAAGCCCCATATATACTCAATCGTTCTTGTATCGTTATCAAAGACCCAGCTATCACGATAGATAAGGCACAACAGAAGTAGAACATCAACAACAATTGGAACAATTGCAACTGCGTTCATCTCGCCAGATGTGACAACAGCTACAAAACCAAGTGTCAGAAACAAAAAGAAAACGCCGCAAAGAACTCTAAATATAATCGATGGCCCATAGATGGCTTTATTGCCATGTGAAATGAAATCATAGGAAAACATACTCCATAATATTAGCAAAAAATATCATTTGGTCTATATTCTCCTTATGGATAGAACAATTAAAGTCACAAGTGATAGAGAAACAGAAGCAATCAAAAAGC
This sequence comes from uncultured Spirochaetales bacterium, assembly GCA_934276485.1. Lineage (GTDB taxonomy): Bacteria > Spirochaetota > Spirochaetia > Sphaerochaetales > Sphaerochaetaceae > Ornithospirochaeta. The sequence goes on from CAKQTE010000101.1 coordinate 13,365, forward strand.
TCAATGAAATAGGACGCGGAAAAGAAAAGATGGCGCTCTTGGACTTCCACATCCACTCTTGCCTTTACTCTGAAATATTCTTCGTACCTTCAATAGATACCAAAAACATGGTACTTGGGCAGTTCAATACAGATGGAAAGACCATCGTACTGAATGAAATTCTACTGGACGAAGATGTAAGCGAGTACGAGATCCAGAATATATTCCTGCATGAGCTTGCGCATGCTCTTGACTATGCGATCAACAAGGTCACATCTGGCCATAGTGCAGAATTCAGAGAGTATTGTGAATACCTAGGAGTCGATAAGAACTTCGAAAAAGCCAAGATCAAATCAACACTAATAAAGACAAACAAAACAAGAGAAACGGTCCAGAAGCTATTAGCTCTATCCTCCTCTCCTTTTGAAAATGAAGCAGCTATTGCTATCAAGAAAGCCCAAGAGATGATGATCGATTTAAACAAAGAGCCAAAAGATGAAGATAAACTTTATTACGTTGCACTCTCTTCCAGCAAACGATTCTCGCTCTATTACATAAAGCTTACCTCCTTTGTATCAAAAGCAACTGGAGTTTTCATGATCAAATGCAGAACAAAAGACTCTCAAGAGATGCGTGCTTATGGATCTTTAGAACAGGTGGAGTTTGCGCTCTACCTATACACATACCTAGATGAAAGCATCGAGAAAGAACTGAAGCAAAGCAGAAAGGATGGAGCCAAAATTTCAAGAGATAGCTTTGCTCTCGGAGCTTTTCCAGAGCTTGAGAAAAAGTTATTCACGCTGGACAAAAACGCAGAGAATGCACTTGTTGCTATCCGTAATGAGAACGAGGAAAAAGCAAGAGCTATCGTCTTTAAGCGAGGCATAAGGCATGTTTCATATTCTGCAAGAAGTGTTTCTTCAGAAAGTGTCTCAAAAGGTGCGAATTTTGGTAAAACGTTAAATCTACCCGATAAAATCAAGAAAAAAGCTCTAAAATAACACCATTCGTTATTCTAATAACAAATATTAAATTCCATTTATACATTTTATGGTTATTTATTCATTTTTTATTCATTTTTTCTGAATTTTCCATTGTACAAATGCGAAAAACTCTATAACATTGCAACCATCATAAATAAACCAATAGGTGATTTTAGAATTGATGATTGGGTTATTTACTCTATACCAAAGGAGAGGAAGAATATGAAAACAGTAAAGAGAACTATTGTTGCACTTCTGATCGTCGCTCTCTGTTTACCAGCTTTTGCAGGCGGTACTTCAGAGAAACCTGCTGACACACCAAAAGCTACAGTTCAGACAGAAGCTGCTCCTGCTAAGGCAGCTGCACCTGAAAAAGTTGTTTTCAAGGTATCTAATGGAGCTGAGCCTGAGTCTCTAGACCCAGCAAAGATCCAGGGTGTTCCAGAGCATAGATTGTACGAGGGACTTTTCGAAGGTCTTGTTGCTTCAGATCCTAAGACAGCTGACAGTATTCCTGGAGTAGCAGAGAGCTGGGAAGCATCCGATGACGGGCTGACATACACATTCAAGCTAAGAAAGGATGCTAAGTGGTCAGATGGAACAGCTATCACAGCAAACGATGTTGTTTATTCTTGGCTAAGAGAGCTCGCTCCTGAAACAGCAAGCCCTTATGCTTGGTTCCCTGCAATGTTTATCGAAGGCGCTGCTGCATACAACGAAGGATCTGCTGATGCTTCTTCTGTAAAGATTGCTGCTCTTGATGACTATACATTCCAGATGACACTCGTAGGACCACTTCCTTACGTAATTGGCGCACTCAGCCACTACTCATTTGCAATTGTTCCTAAGCAGGCTATTGAGAAGTATGGAGATCAGTGGGTTCTTCCTGGAAACTTTGTAGGAAACGGACCATTTGTTCTTTCCGAATGGACACCTCAGGACAAGATTGTCATGGTTAAGAGTGACACATACTGGGACAAGGACAATGTAAAGCTTGATGAAGTTGTATTCTATGCATCTGATGATAACAATACTAACTACAACATGTATCTATCTGGCGAAATCGATTGGTTGACATCAATCCCTAGTGACAAGCTCGATGGTGCTATGATGAGAGACGACTACCAGGTAGCTCCACAGCTCTCAACATACTACTACACTATCCAGAACACAAAGGCTCCATTCGACAATCCACTTGTTAGAAAGGCACTTTCTCTTGCAATCGACAGACAGACATTGGTTGACGAGATCACAAAGGCAGGACAGATTCCAGCTTGGGGTATCGTACCTGAGATGGCAGGCTATGATGCACTTGAGTTCCCATTCGATGGCGATATGGATGCAATGATTGCAGAAGCACAGCGTCTTCTTGCTGAAGCAGGATACCCAAACGGTGTTGGATTCCCATCATTCTCACTATTGTACAACACAGACGACAGCCACAAGCTTATTGCAGAGTATGTACAGCAGCAGTGGAAGGAAAACCTTGGAATCGACTGTGTTCTCGAGAATCAGGAATGGGCTACATACCTATCTAACAGAAACGCAGGTAACTTCCAGGTTGCTAGAGCTGGATGGGTTGGAGACTACCAGGATCCAAATACATTCCTCGACATGTTCGTAACAGGAGCTGGAATGAACGGTGGTAAGTATTCTAACGCTAAGTACGATGAGCTTATTGCTAAGGCAGCTAAGATGCCAGCTGGTGAAGAGCGTTTTGCAGTCCTGAAGGAAGCAGAGAACCTCTTCATTAACGAAGATCAGGGAATCATTCCATTCTATGTATACGTATCTACAAACATGATCGATACAGACAAGTGGGGTGGCTGGTATCCAAACACAATGGATTACCATCCTGTCAAGGACATCTACCTCAAGTAAGATATCGCAATATAAGTTTTACCACTCTCTTCGGGGAGTGGTATTTTATTTGCAATGCGCTTATATATATTAAGGATTAGTAAGAAGAAGGCTGATGATGACTAAAATACCTAAAACAAATGCAATGCGTATTCTTGAAAAACTAGGCATTGATTATTCGATAAAGACATACGAATTTGATGAGGACAACCTTGATGCTATCCATGCTGCAAAAAGCGCAGGCCTGGATCTGGAGAAAGTCTACAAGACTATCGTCATGATCAATGACACTAAAGAGCTATTTGTTTTCTGTCTTCCTGCAGAATTCGAAATCTCAAACAAGAAAGCAAGAGCACTGACAAAGTCCAAGAACATAGAACTCTTAAAGCTTGCTGAACTTCAGAAATACACTGGCTACATAAGAGGAGGATGCTCGCCTCTTGGCATGATCCATAAATACAAGACATTTATCGAAGAGAGTGCGCAACTTGAAGATGTAGTATATGTATCAGGAGGCCAAAGAGGCATTCAATTAGAGCTAAAGCCAGAGGACCTATTGCGGGCAACAGATGCCATCTTTGCTGATTTCACATAGCAAATGGCATGAAAATACGCTACAATATTCGTTGTTGATATAAATTCGCAATATGGGCGGATGTTTCTACTGGGCACCTTAAATGCACTCACTATCCACAAAAGTCTTAGAGGAGGACTTTATGGATAGCTATTTAGTCAAAGGTGACTTGTGCTTTTCAGAAAGCAAAACAAAACTAAAATCAATCAAGAATGGATACCTATATATCAACGAGGGTAAGATAGAAGGAGTATATACTCACCTTCCTGAGAGGCTAAAACCCCTACATGTATATGACTATGGGAACAAGTTAATCATTCCAGGCTTGAGCGATCTACATATCCATGCACCTCAATATCAATTCAGGGGTCTATGGATGGACCTAGAGCTGCTTGAATGGCTCAATGCTCATACTTTTCCAGAAGAAGCAAAATACAAAGACATAGAATATGCAGATAAAGCCTACTCTATCTTTGTCTCAGACATCTTAAAGTCTCCAACAACTAGAGTCTCTGCATTTGGAACATTGCACAAAGATGCAACACTCTTGCTAGCAAAAAAGCTATCGAAAGCAGGACTCATGGGCTACGTTGGCAAAGTGAACATGGACAGGAACTCTCCAGATATACTGATTGAGAACACAGAGAACTCCTACCACGATACTATCGAATTCATCGAAAAAATGAACGATATTGAGAATATAAAGCCAATTATCACGCCCCGCTTTATTCCTTCTTGTACAGATGATCTACTGACAAAGCTTGGATCAGTTGTACAAAAGTACAATCTTCCAGTTCAATCACACCTAAGTGAAAACAAGAGTGAAATTCAGTGGGTACACAAGCTAGTACCAGAGTCCAAGTGTTATGCAGATGCATATGCAAAATTTGGACTATGGGGCAACACACCTACTATCATGGCACATTGCACATGGTCAAAAGAAAAAGACAGAAGCTTTATGGATAATCCAAATATCTTTATTGCACATTGCCCTGACTCAAACGCAAATCTAACATCAGGAGTTGCTGCTGCAAAGTACTTTCTTGATAATGGAAACAAGATAGGACTTGGATCTGATATCGCAGCTGGAACATCCCTATATATAACAAGAGCCATCGCTGATAGCATCAAGGCAAGCAAACTCAGACAGAGACTAATGAATGAAGAGAATTCTACTCTAACCTTCCCTGAAGCCTTTTATATGGCAAGTGTTGGCGGCGGAGAGTTCTTTGGAAACGTTGGAACATTCTCACAAGGCTTTGATGCAGATATCATAGTTCTTGACGAGTCCGGACTCGATAGTACTCTCACGTGCGAGTTTACAATCGAAGAAAGACTTGAGCGATATTGCTATCTAGCAGGAGAACGTCCTGTTACTCATAAGTTTGTCAAAGGTAGATTCCTTTTCTAGGATAAAGAAGCTTTATCTTATTAATGCTCTCCCAAATCATGCTATATCATAGATAAAGGAATGAAAAAAAATGAGAGAACAGGAAATCCATAAAGATGAATCAAAATTCATAAGGTATACAGCAGACATGAGACCTGTCGAAAGAGCTTCTTTTGACTTTCTAGATCAAGACGCACTAAGAAAGTACATTGAAAAACTGAAGGATAATGATCCCAATCTTGCACACCTTGAAGATGAACGAATCTATGAACTAATGAAGATAACACTAGATGGCAAATTAACATTAAGTTCTGTACTATTATTCTCTCGATTTCCACAAGCTTATTTTCCACAACTCGCGATAACTGCAATTGCTGTTCCGGGAACTGAAATAGGTGCATTTGGAAAATATGAAGAACGTTTTATCGATAATAAGCGCATAGAAGGAACAATTGTGGAGATGCTAGATGATGCTATACGGTTCGTCAGAAGAAACATGCGCACAAAAACAATCATCGATCCAAAAACAGTAAAAAGAGAAGACCGCACTGACTATCCATTGATTGCAATCAGAGAAGCTCTTATAAACGCACTGGTTCATCGAGACTATAGTATTGATACAGAAGGAACTCCTATTCAAATTGCAATGTATGAAGATAGAATGGAAATTATTAACCCTAGTAGACCATATTGGGAACCAAGAAAAGAACAACAAACCATTAGAAACCCTGTATTAGCTTCTGCTTTGGAAGTACTTGGCACTCTTGAAAACAATCAAACAGGTATTCCTGCTATCAAGAAGGCAATGAAGGAGCAACACTTAAGAGAACCTGAATTCATGGACGAAAACGGAACCTTTTCTGTCACATTTTACAGGTAAAAGGGAGAGCTTTATCACTCTCCCCAACCTTTATTTTGATATCTCCTCATCTGCACGAAGCACCATGCTTGTCTGCCAAGCAAGTAGCTTATCATGCAGTGCAATATCATCACCCTTAACATCTGCCATAACTCTCATTACAGGCTCTGTCTTGGATTTTGACAGCCATATGTATGCTGCAAAGTCACCATTTTCATCGTAGAAGATCACTTTGTATCCACCTTGGCTATTTTTGCGTCTATGCTCAGGTCCAATACCAATCTGTTCTTCAATTCCTTCAATCTGTCTTACTTCATAAGAACAAAGTCTGCCAGTCAGATATTTAGGAGCTTCTTCTTTTAAAATACGCTCGTAAACAAGCTTGAGATTATCGAAATTAGGACATTTGATTCTCAATACAGCATCCTTTGAGAATGCTGGTGTTGTTGTATAAACAGGAAGAGCATCTATGATTGTCTCTAGAGAAACAACACCTGGATTCTTGCACCCAAGCTTCTTTAATAGGAAATCATATAAGCCATCAATTGAATACAATTTCGCAACAGACATGATTGAGTTCATGGGATCTCTTACTCTTGCAGGGTGTGTGATAATACCACCATTGGATCCTTCTCCACATACATGCACCTGGTATCCTTCACCACGCAGCTTATCAGCAAGAGTTACAACATTAGCCTCTCCTACATCCGTTCTGAACACCTTAGCTCCCAATAGTTTTGCAACTTCATCTATTCTAGAGGAAGTTGGACCATTTACAGCAATAGCAGGAGCCTTATCTCCAACCATAACCTGATGAGCTAGGTCTATCGTTGCAACGAGAGCAAACACTTCCTGTGCATGAAGAATATGAGCGTGTCCATCTGAACGCATATAAACAAAGTTGCCTCTGTCTCCATCGTTATCTGGAACATATCCTAGAATGTAAGCAGGATCTTTCTTGTGTACGTCTTCAAGTGTCTGACGACATAGCTCCAAGTTCTCTCCCTCTGGTACAATTGCATGTGCAATCTGACGAGGGAATGCGTTTACAGCCCAGACTTTGGCACCCATTCTATTTAGGTATGGGATATCGACAAAGGCACTACGAGCTGATCCATTTAGCTCTGCAACAATTCCAAATGGAATAGCAAACAAGCGATGTGCAGTTGCAATGCGAAGACTGAAGTTTCTATAGAACTCGAAAGCTTCCTCTTTTGCACGTCTATGAGCAATGAGAATCTCTGAATATAGATCTTGGTCCATATTAGCAGAAAGAGACTTGGCTATCTCCACAACATCATCTCTCTTCATCATATCCATAAAGATAGGAATTACTTCATCAACTTCAGCCTTGTTACAAACGCCTCCATTGTAGCCAAACTTGAATCCATTGTGTGCAATTGGATTATGGGATGCCGAGATATAGAAGAAAGCATCAAAGCCAGCATTTGAATATGCCATTACCTCTGGTGCTGATGATATATATAAGTGTGTTACCTCGCATCCAAGTGCGATAAACATTCTTGCACAAATATCAGAAAGAACCTCGCCTGTAGGACGTGCATCGCAACCAAGAAGGATTCTTGGGCGACTTTTATTGATCCACTCAACAAATGCCCTAACTACAGTTGCTGTTATGATTCTATCTGCTCCGGATACGTTAGGAGATCTGTCTTCCTCATCCTTGGACTGTGAAAATACTGCTCTCCAACCAGATGCAGATAGAATATATCCCGAGAGAGATGAGTCGATCTCTTCTCGTGTTGGCGTAGCATTCTCAAGAGGATCCTTTTCGGGGGATGCAATGAAGAACCCTGTTGTATAGTCAAAGAACTTCATAAGCTAGAATTCCTCCCACTGCCTATCCATAGAGGAAATAAGCTTCAATTGAGTTCTACATCTGACAATATTGTGCTCTGGATATGCGATATGGTAGTAAACATCTCCTGCAATATAGTCAGTTAGGAATCTGACTGCCATAATCTGTGTAATGGTGCGTCCAGACTCCTTTACACCTTCTCTCTCTTCTTTTGTCAAGAAAGATTCAGCTTCAGATAGGTATCCTCCGATTAGAGCTTTGTATACTTCTCTATCGAACTCAACTTTTGACAAATCCTCATCATCCTCAAGACCTGTATTACATGCAGTACGAATCATATCCCCTGTATCGAAAAGGACTGTTCCTGGCATGATAGTATCCAAGTCTATTACACACAAAGCTTCATCTGTATCCTGATCAAAGAGTACATTGTTCATCTTTGTATCATTATGAGTAACTCTATTTGGAAGAACACCAGAGGCAAAGTCAGACCACATTTTCTCTCCACGTTCTCTATTTGCAAACAGGAACTCAAGCTCAGGCTGTACATCCTTTACTCTATCTTTTGGGTCTGCTGCAATAGCTGCTTCAAGCTGCTTGTAGCGCATTCCCATATCATGAAAATGAGGAATGGTGTCATATAGCTGACTGCCATCGAAATCTGAAAGCTGCTTCTGGAAGATACCGATAGCAACTCCTAGGTTCTTTACAGATTCCATTGATGAAAATGAATCATAGGAATTCACATCATCGATAAAGTCGTATGTTCTCCAATACTCTCCATCTGGATCTATGTAATAGTTTTCACCCTCTTTTGTTTTTATAACATTCAAGCATCTCTTGTCTGCATTAGGCAGATTTTTCACCTTTGCCTGGATATGGGATGTTACCTTTACGATATTGCTCATAACCTGATCTGGGCTCTTAAAGACATTCTTGTTTATCTTTTGATGTGTATATTTATGTCTCTTCCCTTCATGTGCGAACTCAGAGATAAATGTTGAATTGATATGGCCTTGAGTATTCACCTTCAACTTTACAAGCTCTCCTGGAAGTGCAAAGTGTGATATTACTTCTACAGCCATCTTTTCGTTATCGTTCATTAAAACCTCCTCCTTTTTTTAATATATCATGAACGCTTTTGAATCTGTAAACTCATCAAATTTTTCTTCTCGTACTTTTTACTAACCTTTTATTTTTTTTGGTTTTGATAATTGATAATAGCGCAAACAATTACAAAAATACTATTAATTTTGAAGTTTTAACGATACAAAAAGCCACTACATGAATATAAAAATGCCATGAAGATTACTCCAGCTGATTAAATTGAATACCAAATTATCTCGTTTTCATCGAGAGCTAAGTCAAACGATGAGCCATCTCCTCTGTATACTGTTGTTTGTTGTTTTTCATATGTATTGTTGACAACACAATACTTACCATTCTTCACATATGCATGAACCTCAACATTTTCGTTGGTACTGAACCAAGTATGAAGAAGGTCCTCAGCGCTCGTTGCCCAGAGAATTGAGCGATATAGCAATCTGCTATTTGCAAATGAATATGGAAGCCCTGAGATATAAACACACCTACCTGCGCCATATTGATTAGCAGCAAGCTGTACTTCCTTATCTATATGCTTGATTACCTCTGTTCCTTCATATGCAAAAATACCATGCATACCTTCGCCAAAATCTATCTCACCCTTGACATCTTCTGTGATGAAGTGTTTCTTCTCTTCCCAATTGTACTTGTCATAGTTGAGAGTGAAACCTGTTTCTTTCTCAACGCCAAGGGAAGATGCAAGCTGCAAGAAATGTCCCTGATATTGACATCCAGAAGGCTCTCCAACTCCAATGAAGCCTCCACCGTTCCAGATAAATGAACGAATCATCTCTACTACATGTGGATCTTTCCATACATCTCCACCGGTGTGAGCTGTGTTTGCATTTCCTACATTGATGATCAAGTCGATATCTTTCAGGATATCTGGATTCTTCTTCAAATCATCAAATGATATGAATGAAACATCAAATGGAGCTCCGGACAAAGCCTCAATTACACCAGCATAGCTATAGTTCTGCTTCTGATATAGCGCATGGTGAACCATATGAGCACCCCAGGATCTGCAAACGCCCCAAGAGTTGAGAACAGCAACACGCTTGAAGCAATATGGGGTTGTTCCCTTTATATTGTCATATAGTGTTCTGAACTCATCACATACGGATTTGACATAGTCAATAAACTGAGGAAAATCCAAAGCAAGCTTTAGGTATCCACCATATCCAATTCTATCGATAGGACTGCGAAGGATTGCGCGGCGGGATGTTACCCAATTGACCTTTGCTTCCCTTACAGGATCTCCACCTTCATGGAAAGTATCTGGGAAGAAATATGGAAGGAATCTTCCTTCATGGTATCTTACACCCTTTATATCTGAAATAAGACGCAATGTGCTTCCATTTCCAACGCTTCCGACAATCGCATCGATTCCGACCTTGTCAAAGCCTTCGACAAAAGGCTCTGTGCCGATCCAATGGTCTCCAAGGAACATCATGGCTTCTTTTCCATACTCGTGTGTGATATCAACCATCTCCTTGGCAAGAGCTCTGACTTCCCTCATTTGGAATGCCATGAAATCCTTGAACTCCTTTGAAGGAATACGATATTGGTTGTTATGGTAGCCTTGGTCGATTATGAACTCTGGTCTGAACTTATATCCAACCTCTTTCTCGAACTTATCAAGAATATAAGGGGAGACTGAAGCTGAGTATCCATACCAATCTACGAACTTCTCACGAGCAAGCTCATCGAATACCAAATAGAATTGGTGGAAGAATGTCGTGAATCTAATGACATCGACATAAGGATGAGTCTCGATGAACTTTCTTAGTCTCTGCATTGTATATGCATGAGTCTTAGGCTGTCTGACATCGAATGTGATCTGATGCTCAACATCTTTCCAGCCATTGACTACAGCGTTGTACATATGAACAGGGTCCCAGATGATATATGCCAAGAAAGATACTGTATATTCATGGAATGGTTTTGCGTTAGGAATTAATACATCCCCATCTTCCTCTGAATATGACCACTCATCTATTGGAACAATTTCTCCTGTTGTTCTATCGATAACTTCCCACCAGCGCTCTTTATCTTCAGCATTGACGCGAAGCATGTCAGGATACAAGCCATCCATCAAATGGAATCTCAAGCATCCACTTGGTGTGGACTTGAACTTTGTCATGATATACATCTGCTGTATTTCATCAGGATTAGCCTTGGCCCAGGCATTGTCTTTTCTTGTTGTATAGTATGTAGAGTATACCTTTGCATCAGAGCCTCTAAGCTCTTCAGGAAAATCAGTGCCATCACAGTCACGAATGGCATCTGCGCCCCAATAGTCCAATACACGCAAGGTTTCATCTACAATTCCAACATCTGTAGGGATAGTTACCCTACCTCTTTTCTTGTTTTCGTCCATCTTTCTCTCCTGATAATCAGCCCTTCAAGCCACCCATGGAAATACCCTTTGTAAGGTTATTCTGTACAAAGCAATACAGAATCAAAACTGGTAACATAACTATTACAAGACCTGCATACATACGTCCATAGTCTGTTGCAGTTCGTGCTTGCTGCATGATAGCAAGTATGCCAACTGGCAATGTTCTCTTTGCTTCCGAGATAAGGAATGTCTGTGCAACTAAATACTCATTCCAATAAGCTAGGAACTGGAACAATATAACAGTTAGAACACTAGGCTTACATAGTGGCATTACTATTGAAAACAGTGTTCTCCATGGTCCACATCCATCGATCTCTGCAGCTTCTTCATATCCCTTGGGAAGTCCTTTTAGGAATCCTGATAGTAGATAAACAGAGAAAGGAATTGCAGTTACTGCATTGATCATTGAAACCGTAAATAGATTATCCGTAAGGATCATTCCATTACCAAAAAGCGCCTTACTAGCATCATTGATCATGATATATACAGGATAGACAATGTAGTTTACGTTGATAAAAAGTCCTGCCATGATGATCAAATTCAATGCCTTGCTTCCTGGGAAGCTATAGCGAGTGAGTACATAGCTAGTTGGAATTATAAGCAGAATCAAAACTCCAAGAGAGATTGCAGTAACAATAACGGAGTTCAGAAAATATGCTCCCATATGTGCGCCAACCCACGCATTTACAAAGTTCACGAACTGTGGTTTTGCAGGCAGGCTAAATGGACTTTGTTTGAACTCTGCTGTTGTTTTGAATGCAGATACAAATGCCCATAGCACAGGGTATAGGAATATGATTGTGAAAATGCCTAGGATTATATAGCTTAGCCAATGATCTTTAATGTTTTTCAATGCTTTATTTTGTTTTCCCATCCCATGCCTCCTCAATCAAGTGGATCCTTCTTTGTAAGCCAGTTCACCAATAGTGAAAGAGCATAAGCGAAAATAAACAATACGCATCCGATAGTCATTGCGTATCCGAAGTTTCCTGCATAGCGCTGGTTAGACATATGCATCAATAGTACATTCGATGCCCCATCAGGTCCGCCTTGAGTCATTGCCTTAACAAACAAGAAACTCATGTTGATCGTACTGATAATGAAGAATGTAAGAGTGACTCTAACAACCTGCCATGCAAGTGGAAGTGTGATATTAAAGAACTGTCTGAATCTTCCTGCGCCATCAAGGCTTGCAGACTCATATAGCTCATCGGATATCGAATCCATTGCGGCTAGGTACATTACCATGTAATAACCAATAGCTTGCCACATCATTGCAATTGCAATTGCATTTACAACATGATCTGGATTGCCCAATACTCCTGTATATGGTTTTCCAAACATCTTCATCACTGGTCCTAGGATTCCATAATCTGCACTATATAGCATATAGAAGATTGATGAGATAACTACGATCGAAAGGATGTTTGGAATATAGAATACAATTCTAAAGAAGGATTTTCCTTTGATGCTGCTTTTAGCAAGCATGGATGCAAATAGCATTGCAAGAACAAAGGTAATACCTGTTACCAAAACAATTAGATATATGGTGTTTTGGAATGCTGGCCAGAAATACTTGTCTTCTGTAAACAGAATCTTGTAGTTATTGAATCCAACGAATGACTTTTTACCAAGTAGTCCATTCCATTTTATAAATGACAGATAGAACATCTGTACAATAGGATAAAGAACAAAAAGGAAATAAAGGATGAATGTAGGGATTGTGCTACAAGCAATAAACCTCTTTGTAGCTCCACTTAATTTCCTTGAATTGCTACGTTTTGCCATGTTTAACACCTAAAAAGATAAAAAGAGATAAGAAAGCTCCGCCCGGAGACGGAGCTGATAGATAAGCTATTAAAGAGCTTTCTTTAGTTTAGCTGAGTCTGCCATGAGCTGGTCGATCCACTGATCAACAGTCTTTGTTCCGTTCATAACAGAATCCATTGTCTCACAATATGTAGCCTTCCAGTTAACACCTTCAGCTGAAGCTGTAGCGAATGAAGACCAACCGATGAATGCAGCCTCTCCTGTGTAGAAGTCTCTGTATCCATCAACAGCACCTGCGCTCATGCCGTTTGCAACTGCAACTTCTGGATATGTAACAGCTGGGACGAATCCATCGTTAGAACCCTTAGCAAAGCATGCAAGACCTTCATCTGAGTATACATATAGGATGAACTCTTCTGCGAGGCTTCTCTTTGTTGTGTTGTTGTTGATCCAGATTGGCTCTACGCTAACAATTCCGTATCTCTCTGTTCCTGGGAAGCCCAAGAATGGCATCGTTCCCCAAACAAATCCCTCTGGAGTTGTTGCAGCCATCTCGCCCTTAACCCAGTCGCCATTACACATAAATAGAGCAGTTCCATCGATAACAGCCTGCTGGTTGTTCTGGAAACCTTCTCCGTTTGCGTTAGCAACAGTTGTAGGAAGAAGATATGGCTTAAGAGCACCAAGATACTCAAAAACCTTCCTTACTTCTGGCTGATTCCATACTGGCTCATAATTGAATGCCTTATCTGCAACATCCTTGCCTGCAGCTGAGATGATTGTTGCTGGAATTAGAGTATCAAGATAGCCAGCTGTTGGATATGTAAATAGGTATGGAGCATCTGCGTTTGTCTTTCTCTCTGTGTTGAGAAGCTCTCCAAGAGCCAAGAACTCGTCCCAGTTAGCTGGAATTTCATACTTTCCATCAACTTTGGCATCAATCACGCCATTGTTGTTGTTAGCATAGAAAAGGTCTGCGTTATAAAAGAGTCCATTTGAGGAGAAGAACAATGGGAGCATCAATGTTCCATTGTTTCCAAGGTTGACCTCTGTTAGAAGTGAAGAAACGAGCTTATCCTTAAGTGTTACATTCTCTCCATATACATTCTTGTCCAATAGATTTGATAGATCTGCAACAGCGCCTGATGATAGCATCATCTCTGTTAGTCCTGCTGGTCTATTCTTAGCTAGATAGAAGACATCTGGACCTGCACCTGCAAGAATCTGAGGAGTTACGATATCTTCAACGTTGCTCTCGACTGTGAGCTGAACCTCAACTCCTGGGTGAGATGCTTCAAATCCTGCCTTGAGCATTTTCCAATATTCATCGCCATATGCACCCTTAAGACCTGCAACCTTAAGAACCTGTGTCTGGTTAGCTTCTTGAGCACCCTGAGCAAATACCATAGTAACTGCCAGCAGTACTACTAGAAGAAAAGCTGTGATTTTTCTATTCATTACTTTCTACCTCCTGAAAGCAAATCTTTGCTTGTTGCTCTTAGTTAACAGCCTAAAAACAAGGTCAACAATAAATTTATTGCTCAAAAATTTATATATCTTGCTCAAAAGTAGATATAAGTCAATAATATTTTCATGAGTGTTCTGCGTTTTGAGGATTTCGAAAGAGATTCGAATTCCCCTGAATTTCTATATATAACCTACTCCAAATATGACAAGGATTGGTCATCGATCATGCATAGCCATTCCATTTCCGAGATGATGTTCATCACAGGAGGAAAAGGAAGCCTTATTATGCATGACAGAGAATACACTCTGGAGGCAAATGACTTTGTCTTCATTCCACCTCATGCACTTCATACTGAAAAATCATCATCCAGCTCCCCATTGGAATACTATGTTATGGGTGTTGCTGATATCC
>CAKQTE010000102.1 GCA_934276485.1 uncultured Spirochaetales bacterium
AAAAGGACCTACTAGCGTTGCAATAAACATGCAACAAGCAGGCCCCAGACTCTATAAAAGTGCATAATCATGCACCAAAATCTGTATATTTCTTCACGAGATTTGACTTTTGCAATTTCCTCTAAAATTTAGAAATTAAATTTTCAAAAAACTATCGTAAATTTGAGGAGTTGAAAGCAGTCCTATAAAATAGCTCTGCTTTGTTCTGTAATACAAGAGTAGCAGCTCCGAGTGCGGCTCCGGTGTCCTTGAGTTTTCCTTGTTCGATAAAGATCTCTTGGTGTGGTTCGTTGGAGGCAAGAGATTCATATGCTTTTTTGATCTCTTGTACAAGATAGTTGCAGTTATATCCAATAGGGCCTCCAATGACTATCTTACGAGGATTTATGATATCGGCAAGAATTGACAGGCCCTTAGCTAGTGGCTGGACAATCGAATCCATGACAGCGCGAGCGCATTCATCGCCATCGTCTGCAAGTTCAGAGATGGAGGAAGCTGTGATAGCTTCTTCTGGAAGAGTTGCTAGGATGGATTTTGAGTACTTATCGATCTTTCTGATTTCTAGAGCGTTGCGTCTAAGAGCTTTATCGTTTGCAAGAGATAGTAAACATCCATGTTTTCCACAGTCGCAAAGAGGACCATTTGGATCAATTACAAGATGTGCAATACGACCTGCTGTATATGAAGTGCCAGTAAGAAGGGTTCCGTTAACAAAGATAGCAGATCTTATTCCCGATCCGATACCAATGTAGATCATGTTCTTCTCTATTTCTGCATTCGCATATCGATATTCAGCAACACCGGATGTTGTGTACCTGTTGATGCAATAGACCTTGTATCCTAGTTCTCTTTCAACGATTTCCGATACATTGATTGTCTGATGCCAACCAAGATCATTTGCGCGTAAGATGCATCCTTTCTCACTATCGACAATACCAGGGAGCCCTAGACCAATTGCTGGAAGTATCTTTCCAGATGCTCTTGATAGCATGAATCTGAGTCCTGCGATTAATGTTGATAGTAATCCTTCAGGAGTGAAGTTAGTAACAGAAGGTGTTGTATACTTATCGACAATGGTTCCGTCGAGTCCTACTAGGACATATGACCAAGCATCGGATGAAAATGCAGCTCCGAGAGCGAACCATTTGTTTTCTGTAAACTTTAGCTTTAGCCCTGGCCTGCCACGAAGAGCTTTGGCTGTTTCTGTTTCTTCTGCAATACCATTTTCAATTAGTGAGTTGACTACATTTGAAACAGTTGTTCGTGATAGTCCTAGTTCTTTTGCAATTATTGCGCGTGTGGGATCATTGAGCTCCTCAATTGAGTCAAGTATGTTCTTGTAATTTAGGTATTCCATATCCTCGTAGCGCATATTCCCATGATAGCCTCTCTATAGCTTATTTTGCAAATGAATACTTGTTTTGTGTCTTTGTCATGACATAAGGGATTATAGTTTTCTTAAGAACATTCCAAAATGTTGATATGTGGACATTTTATCATTCCAAAATGTTGATTTAGCACGATAATCGTATAAACTATTAATTATCAGAGGTGAACATGCTTAAGCGAAAAGCGATAGATTATATTGGTTCTTGGGTTAAGACAAAGGATAAAAAATGTCTTGTCGTTCAAGGTGCAAGACAGGTTGGTAAGACATATGTTATTGAGCGCTTTGCAAAAGATAACTATGAAGAACTTGTTGAGATCAATTTCAAGCAAATGCCATCTGCTTGTCAAATCTTTGCAGGAGACTTAACAGTTGACGCGATGGTTTTGGCAATGCGTTTTAGATTTCCCGACAAGAAGATTATTGCTGGGAAAACCTTGATATTCCTTGATGAAATACAAGAGTGTCCAGAAGCAATAACATCTCTTAAATTTTGGGCGCTTGATAACAGCTTTGACATAATTGCATCAGACTCTCTATTAGGAATCGATTATAAAAGAGCTTCATCATATCCTGTTGGATATGTAGATTATCTAACAATGTATGGTCTCGATTTTGAAGAATTTCTTTGGGGACTAGGGATAACAGAAGATATATTAAAAAACATTCGTGGCTATCTGCAAACAAGAACTGTTATTCCTACTGCAATAAATGGGCAGATGATGCAATATTTCAGAGAGTACATTGCAATTGGTGGTATGCCTGAAGCAGTGCAAAAATATGTCGATACAAGGGATTTCAGACAAGTAGATACGATACAAAGAAGTCTTTTAGAGGGATATCTATATGATATTGCACATTATGCTACAGCTGAAGAAAAAGTTAAGGCTGAGAAATGCTATCTATCGCTAGCAAAACAACTTTTGGACAAAGAGAATCATAAATTCCAATATAAGGAAGTAGAACATGGAGGGAGAGCGCAGAAATATTTCTCGAGTATAGAGTGGCTTCTTCGAGCAGACATTGTTCATCTAAGCAAGCTTGTCTCAAATGTGAAGTTTGATCTCGATGATTATAGTAGAGATGATTTCTTTCGTGCATATACAACAGATTTATCGCTTCTAATGGCAATGAAGGATTTTTCTCTTAAGCAACATATTGTAGAAAACACTTTGGAAGGAAACACTAAAGGTGGCATATATGAATGTGCAGTAGCTGATGCTCTCTATAAAAAAGGCTATCAACTGTATTTCTATAAGAATGAAACATCAAAGCGAGAATTAGATGTAATTATCCAAGAGAATGGGGATGTGATGCCAATAGAGGTGAAGAGTGGAAATACACGAGCTAATCCTCTTTCTTCAATCATGAAGGCAAATAAATCCATTCCATATGGATATAAGTTTGTAGATGGAAACATTGGAGTTAGCGAAGATAGAATAATCACACTACCTATGTACATGGTTTCATTTATTTAGCAGAAACAATTTATCATATTCGTTTTTGACGGGTATTCTTTATTTGTTGAGATAGAAAAGGGCTATAACCCTTAATCAGCTTGAAACTGACTTTTGTTATAGCCCCTATAGATTATTGGATTTCAAAAGTGTATTCCTTGGTCCAGATAGCACCGTTCTTATCTGTGACGGTTACCTTCAGAGATGCAGTCTCTCCAACATTTCCTTCTGCTTTGACAATGAAATATGCTGTAGTGTTTGAACCATTCTTTGGAAGATAGAGCTTGAACGAGTCTGTTGAGATGATGCTCATATTGTTGCTTTCTACCTTGATAGTTGCTCCTGCAATTGGCAATTCGCCATCGTTTTGTACGGCAAAGAATACCTTGACTTCTGTTTTAGTAGGAATCTTTCCCTTCTCATAGTATTGGATACTTGCGTCGGAGAAGGATAGCGTCTCCCAATAGCCTTTATATTTGATGGTATTGCCGAGCTCTGTTGTTGCTTTTTCCTCATCAAGTCTGTTTCCCTTTTCATCATACCAGCCAATGAAGAAATCATTCTCGTTTTCGCTTTTGACTTCTGGAATGTCTGCTTCTACTCCTTCTGTGAACACGTCAATTCCTGTCTTTTCATCATAGAAGGATATTCCATTTCTGAACTTTGCCTTATATGTGACAGCACCGTAAGAGATCTCAATACTTTCACCTTCTCTTGCGACAATGTTCTCTCCATCGATTGTCCATCCTACGAAAATGCCTTTGCCTTTGACTGATGGAGGTGTGACAGCGTCTCCGACCTTTCCCCAATAGTTCTTTGTTAGTACCGTATCTCCAATTGAATACTCGAAAATGACTCCAGGGTGGTAGTACAATGATTTTTCAGCAAGGAATGTAGCAAGCTTGTCATTGGCATCGCTTCTTCCTTCTGCTTCCATTCTACTGACGAGGATTTCTGTTTGCTCTTGGGAGATAGATGGAACTTGAAGGGAGCTTATCATATCTTTTACTTGAAAGAACTGATCGATATCACCTTTTTCAAATGTTTCGTTGAGTGTTGTCTGAAGGATGGTTCTCTGATTCTCATAGCGTACTACATCCGCATTGAATGTGTTGATTATTGTATCTACCGATGCAGTTGAAAGATCCAATGAATCGAAATTTCCATTGCTTTCATTGATTCCATTGGCAAAAGCAAAACTCAAAAATGTGATAAAAACTAATGATAGTGCAATATACTTTTTCATTCTTTTCTCCTGATTTACTTAAAAGTTGTTTTTGATAAAATCTGAGCTCACGACAGCGCTCTTCACTGGGTCCTTGTCAATCCAGTTCTTATGAGTTTCAAGAACCACACCTTCAAGACCGTTCTTCTTTGCTGTTGCGGCATATTTTTCCAGGTTCATGTTTCCATAGCCAAGTTCAACGGCATCAAGCTTGAGGATAGGGGTGTTATATGGTCCCTTTTCTCTGTTGCCTCTGTCATTGATGTGCCAGAGCTTCATTCTTGGACCTAACTTCTCAATGTAGTATTCGACATCTGCTCCACCATCAGCAAACCAATATGAGTCGAATTCGAAATCTACGTATTCAGGATCTGTCTCTTCAATTAGAACGTCAAAGGCTGTCCTTCCATCATCAACCTTCTGCAATTCACAGTTGTGGTTGTGATACAACAGTCTTATGCCTTCATTCTTGAGAGCTTTTCCTGCTTTATTGAGCCTTCTTGCAAGGGCCTGGACTTCGCTGAGACTGCTGTAATCAAAGCGATACATTCCAGTGAGTACGATTGTGTCCGTTCCGAAAAGCTTTGCCTCTTCAGCTACACCTTTTGGGTCCTCCTCAATTGAGGCAAGGTAGACGTGAAGACTCTGTACTTTAAGGTCACTTTCCTCTACAAGTCTTGGCCAATCTAGTTTTCCACCGTTTCCAATTGGCATCCCTGCAAATTTTGTCATGAGTTTCACAGAGAGTGCAGTTGGATGGATCATGAAGTCATTGAGCTCAATGGCTTCATATCCAGCAGCTTTGAGTTCCTTTAGAATTGAGAGAGCTTCATCGTATGAACCGCACTTGGAACCAATCATAATCTGCTGCACTGCAGTTGTGATATGCCCGTTTGACCTGTCAATGGTTGCAATCTTCGCTGAGTTGTTCTCTCTTGAGTAATGTCCAGCTTCAGAATCATTTCCTCCTGCAATTAGACATGTTGCCACTATCAGGATGACTGCTAAAATGATAACCAACAAGATTGTTTTCTTCTTTTTCATGATGTCCTCGTTCTTCAAAGTTGATGGTCGTAGAATATTGGAATATATTGATTTATGGTTCAACATAATCTTTAGTTTCTGTTGATATAAGGAAAAAATATGAGTGATGAAAAGGAGATAGTTCATAGAAAGACTCTGACAAGGGATAAGATCAAGAAGGCGATGATTGTATTGATGTCAGAAAAGGATGTAAGCCAGATGTCTGTTTCTGAAATCTGTCAGAAGGCCTGTGTGAACAGAACCTCATTCTACAACAACTATACCTGTAACTATTCAGTCGCATAGCGTCTAAAATCTTCCTCTATGGTTTTTAATTGATCCAAATTACTTCAAAATCCGGAACATAAATCAAATAATTTCTTTAAATATAAAGAAATAATCCAATTTATA
>CAKQTE010000103.1 GCA_934276485.1 uncultured Spirochaetales bacterium
TTTGAGAACAACGTCATGTTCTCGATCGACATGGTTGCCTTCAGCTCGATGTCCTTGGCGAAGGCTTCACTTTTCAAGTACATAGTTTTCCTCCTTTTTATAAAAGCTATGTACTCTTAAAAGTCAAAAAATCGATTTTTTGCATGTGAATTTGGGAGTAAGAGTTAAAAAATATCAAAAATTCACAAAATCTGGAAAGAAAAAAGTTGCTACCGAAGTAGCAACAAAAGGGGAACGAATAAAATTCTATTAGCAAGTAGCTTGTTCTTTCTTGTTTTCTTTCTCGAAAAGCTTTTGACAACATTGAACAACTACAATGATAGCTAATGCTAGAAGTAGTATTGCAAATACAAGCTGTAGACCTGCAGCAAGGTTATCTGCTATCTCTGATGGAGTAATGATTGTCTTTACTTGTTTGATGACAATCTGTATCAGAGCTACGAATGTAACAGCAATCATGAAGAACATAGGGAAGAACATCATCTTGTTGTCCTTGTTTGTCTTTTTCAAGAATACTGCAACTGCAGAAAGAGCTAGTACTGCAAGGAGCTGGTTAGCAGAACCAAATAGAGGCCAAATCTTTGCATATCCAACCTTCATAAGAGCAAATGAAGGGATTAGGACGACGATTGTAGCTACCCAGCTGTTTGTAAGAATCTTCTTCCATGTAGGAAGAACTGCATCTTCCTTGTCATCCTCAGCATCCAAGAACAGCTCCTGCCATGTAAGGCGTCCAACTCTTGCAACTGAATCAAGAGATGTGAGAGCAAATGCCGAAACAGAGAGCGAGATCAAAGTAAATGCTAGATCGCTTGGAATGTGAAGCTTTGTCAAGAAACTTGCTACAGCTGTTGCAAAGATGTCTTGAGGAGTTCCTGAAGGAATGACGCCTCCTTCTGATACAGATGCAACTGCAACAAGTGCAATAACACCCAATAGAGCTTCTACAAGCATTGCACCATATGAGATAGGAAGCATATCTGATTCTTTCTCAACCTGCTTTGAAGCAGTGTCAGATGAAACTAGTGAATGGAACCCTGAAACAGCACCACATGCAATAGTTACAAACAAGAATGGGAAGATAGATACTCCATTTACTACAAAGCCGTTGAATGCATTTAGCTTAACTGCTGGATTATATGCAAAGATACCGATTACAGCTGCTGCGATCATTGCGATCAACAAATATGAGTTTAGATAATCTCTAGGCTGCAATAGTGCCCATACTGGAGCTACACATGCAATTAGAATGTATGCAAATACCAAATATGACCAAGTCTTTACAGATAGATTCATTGGAAGGAACAATCCCATTGTGGTACATCCAACGAGAAGAAGGATTGAAATACAAGTGTTGAGGATTGTACCGCCTTTCTCTCCAAGCTTTGAGTAGATGTTGCCATACTTTAGGAAGAAGCCAAATGCAACAGCAACAAAAATGAATAGAGTTGAAGTTGTAGCTACCTGTCCATGTGAAGTATTTAGCTCAGCTGATAGTGTAGGTAGTGTTCCAAATGACTTAGCAACGATATCTGCAAAAGCTGCAATTACGAGAATGCAGAATAGATATACGAAGATTAGGAAAAGTCTCTTTCCTGTCTTTCCTACATAGTTTTCGATGATAACACCAATTGATCTGCCCTTGTTTCTTACAGATGCATACATTGAAGAGAAATCCTGGACTGCGCCAAAGAAGATTCCTCCGATTACACACCATAGAAGAACAGGAACCCAACCAAATACTGCTGCCTGAATAGGGCCGTTGATAGGACCTGCACCTGCAATGGATGCAAACTGGTGACCAAATACAACCTGTGCTTTTGTTGGAACATAGTCAATTCCGTCGTTGACTTCGACTGCTGGGGTTTTTCTGTTATTGTCCACTCCCCAGCGTTTTGCAAGCCATCTTCCATAGAAGATATAGCCTAGGGCGAGTGCTACAATAGCGATAAGAAGGATGCCAATTCCATTCATAATCGAAACTCCCTTGCTGTTAGATTTAGAATTGTTCTCAAGTTTATTCACCGTGGTATGGCTTGGCAATATGGAAAATACAGAAAATTGTAAAAATATACAAATTTTTTGCAAGAATGAAATCGATTTGTTTTTTAGCTTTCGAAAAAGCGTTAATCGTCTAATTAATGAACTGAAAGTTGCATTTTTGTTCGATTACAATCATGGACAGTATTAATGCTTGGAAAGCAATTCTTCAATCAAGGCCTTGCTTGAGATGCTTTCTGCCCTGTCTTTTCGCCTTACAATGCATATTGAGCGCTCTATATTTAAGTTTGGAATAGATAGTTTGATTGTTTTAGGATCCAGCTGTTGCATGTTTTCGGAAACAAAACCAATACCGAGACCTGCGTTTACCATTGGTTGAATCTGGTTGATTGTTGATGCAACTATCTGGGGGTTTATCTTGATGTTATGATGCGCAAATAAATCATCATAGAAAGCCCTTGTTCCAGTTCCGGGCGCCATCATGATGATTGGATAGTTTTTTAAATCCTTGAGTTCAATGGATTCTTTTCCGTTGAGTAACTCTTTAGAACATACAGCACTTTCCTTGAATGTCATTACATTCTGGTAGCTAAGGGAATCATCTTCCTCTATTGGTGTTGTTACAATTGCAAAATCTACAAGACCTTCCTTTAGGTTCTTGATAGCAGAAGGAGTTGTTTCATTGGTAATCCTTAATATTATATTAGGGTGCTGTTCTTTGAATCTTGGAATTATTGGCAATAGTGCTTCATGTAGAGCTATTTCGCTTGCTCCAATTGTTAGGACTCCTGCATTCATGTTTTGATAGTTATGAATTTCTTCAAAAGCTAGATTTAGCTGCTGTTGCATGATTCTAACTCTCTTGTAGAGTAGTTCTCCTTCGTTTGTCAGTGTTATGCCTTTTTTGCTTCTTTGAAACAAAATAAAGCCAAGTTGGGACTCAAGATTGTTCATTGCCCTTGTTATATTGGGTTGGCTGTTAGATAACGCAGAAGCAGCTTTTGTAAAACTTCCAGTTGTGCACACATAGTAGAAGATCTTGAAATAGTCATAGCTGATATTCATATAACTAGTATATATCAAAATGATATGTATCACATATAAAAAATAGCTTTTACATATGTTTGACTAATTATTATAATTAGCGCGGCTTATATGAAGGTGGAGTTATGAATAAAGACTTAACAGTAGGAGAGCCAGGAAAGGTTCTTTGGCGCTTCTGTCTTCCTCTTTTTGGAAGCATTATATTTCAGCAACTGTATAATATTGCAGATTCCTGGGTTGCAGGAAGATTTATCGGCGAGCATGCGCTTGCATCTGTTGGTAACAGCTACGAGATTACATTGATATTCATCGCATTCGCTTTTGGATGCAATATTGGATGTTCTGTACTTACATCCAGGTTCTTTGGTGCAAAGGACTACAGAGAGATGAAGAGTGCAATATCTACATCGATAATCACAAGCTCTGTAGTATGTGCCCTGTTAATGCTAGTTGGTCTTGTTTGGGGAAAGAGCTTGTTGGATGTTATTCATACTCCGGAAGAGTTGATGGCAGACTCCAGTCTCTATTTGGATATCTATGTGTTAGGACTACCTTTTGTATTCTTTTACAACATAGCAACAGGACTCTTTTCTGCAATGGGAGACTCGAAGACCCCATTCATTCTTCTAGCGCTTTCTTCTTTGTCAAACATCGCTGTCGATATTCTATTCGTTGCTGTGTTTGATATGGGAGTTGCAGGAGTTGCGTGGGCAACATTCATTTGCCAAGGCGTTAGCTGTATCCTTTCTGTAATCATTGTCTTCTTCAGATTGAAGACGTTCAATCATGAACATGGATTCAAGATTTTCTCTTGGCCACTGTTTGTTCAATTTATAACGATCACAATCCCAAGCATCTTGCAGCAGAGCTTTATCTCTGTTGGAAATATAATAATCCAGGGTGTAATCAATGGATTTGGTCCAGGTGTTATCGCAGGATACTCAGCAGGAGTAAAGCTGAACAATCTTGTAATCACATCATTCACAACTCTAGGAAACGGTATTTCAAACTATGCATCTCAAAATATTGGGGCAGGTAAGATGGATAGAGTCAAATCGGGATTCAAAGCCGGTGTTAAGCTTGTTTGGGCATTAAGCGTTCCCCTCTTTATTCTCTATTTCTTCTTCCCTGAGACAATGCTTAGATTCTTCTTGCAAGATCCTTCATATGATGCACTAAAATCTGGAATGCTATATTTGAGGATACTATCTCCATTCTATTTTGTAGTATCTGCAAAGCTTGTTTCTGATGGAATCTTGAGAGGATCTGCTTTGATGAGACACTTCATGATTGCAACATTTGTTGATCTTATTCTAAGAGTAGTGCTATCAATCGTTCTAGCTAAAACAGCTCTTGGTTATGTCGGTATTTGGTGCTCTTGGCCAATTGGCTGGTGTGTTGCAACTGTCCTTTCAATTCTATTTTTAACAAGATTCTTAAAAAATGGTATTCCTCAAGACGACGAGATAGTAGACTGAAAACGCCAACTTGGTAATTAAAAATATGCCAAATTGGAAATTGAGCAATTGGGAGTAGCAAAAACACTGAGAAGCAAGAAGCACCTTGATTAGATATGTCACTATTATACCCTTTTATTTTGGGTATAATAGGGTATAATCTATTTGAGGTGCTGTAACTATTCAGTCGCATAGCGTCTAAAATCTTCCTCTATGGTTTTTAATTGATCCAAATTACTTCAAAATCCGGAACATAAATCAAATAATTTCTTTAAATATAAAGAAATAATCCAATTTATA
>CAKQTE010000104.1 GCA_934276485.1 uncultured Spirochaetales bacterium
GTAGTGCGTACAGAGTACCACATAAACAAGAAAAAGTCAAGAAGAATTTACAACATTTTCATTTATTTAAAAGACTTAATTAGAAAAGTTCAGGGGTTTGTGGGCACTACAGTGAAGAACATGGGATGTTAAAAACCAAGGGAAAGAGAAGGATTACAAACAGTTGCTATTGAATTTTCCGAAAGGAGAGCCCGAGGCGTAGGTGAGATACCTCGGGGTTC
The DNA here is from genome assembly GCA_934276485.1 of uncultured Spirochaetales bacterium. Taxonomy (GTDB): domain Bacteria; phylum Spirochaetota; class Spirochaetia; order Sphaerochaetales; family Sphaerochaetaceae; genus Ornithospirochaeta. The sequence goes on from CAKQTE010000104.1 coordinate 222, forward strand.
TACCCCGAGGAGGTTTATTATGTGATATATATTAGATATCAAAATGATATCACTACTAAGGAGGGTTATCATGGACGTGAAAGAAAAGATAATCAAAGGCAAAAATGGCTATACAGCACTTGTTTTGATTATTGTTGCATTGGTTGTTACCTTGGCTTGTTCTATTTGTGGTTTTGTTTTTTCAACTACAGGAGACACTGTCACAAATCCTGCATTGCTTACTGTTGCAATTGTATTGATCGTACTACATAGTTTTATATATATATTCCTAGCCGGTCTTAAGTCTCTTAAGCCAAATGAGGCATATGTATTTACACTATTTGGAAAGTACTATGGAACAATGGTTGAATCTGGATTCTACTTTGTTAATCCATTTGTCACCGCTGTAAATGGACAGGTGGTTTCTGCTAGTGAAGTTTCCCTAGGTAACGGAAAAGGGGAACTGTCCCTAAATCTTGGTACAACTAGACCAAAAACAATTTCTACAAAGATTCAGACCATTGTTAACGACAAGCAGAAAGTAAATGATAAGCTTGGTAATCCAATTATCATTGGCGCAATAGTTGTATGGAAGGTTAAGAATCCTACAATGGCAGTGTTTAATGTTGATAACTACTCAGAGTTCTTGTCTTCCCAGGCAGATAGCATCATTCGTAATGTTGCCCGTCTATATCCATATGATGATATGGATGATTCCAAAGCTGATGAGGAGATCACACTTAGAGGTTCAAGCACTGAAATTGCATCCCGTATGAGAGATGAGCTTCAAGCTAGCGTTCATGATGCAGGACTTGAAATTATCGAAGTAAGAATAAATCAGCTAGCATATTCATCAGAAATTGCAGCTGCAATGTTACAGCGTCAGCAAGCTGTTGCGATAATTGCCGCTAGACAGAAAATTGTAGAAGGTGCAGTATCAATGGTACAGATGGCTTTGGATGCACTCTCAGAGAAAGAAATCGTTGATTTGGATGAAGAGAGAAAGGCGCAAATGGTTTCCAATCTCTTGGTTATCCTTTGCGGTAACAAGGATGCACAGCCTATAATAAATAGCGGTACGATTTATTAGTAGTTATGGTTAAAGACGAAAAAGAAAAGAAACAAGTTCCTCTTCGTATTTCCAAGACACTTTACAATGACTTGATGAAGTGGGCAGAGGATGACTTCAGATCCCTAAATGGGCAAATTGAATATATTCTTACAGAGAGCGTCAAGAGACACAAAAAGGATGAAGAGTAGAGTCTCTCAATTCTAGAATGTCTGTTGCGATATATCTGCCTATATCAAGATCATGAGTTATAAAGAGGATTGCAATATTCTTGTTTTTTAGATTCTTGATTGTTTCCACGAGTTCCCTTGCGTTTATAGCGTCGAGGGAACTTGTGATTTCATCGCATAGTAAGACTCTTGGTTTTACAGCGAGTGCTCGGGAAATGCTGATGCGTTGTAGCTCTCCTCCAGATAGCTCCTCTGGATATCTATAAATTGCATCTTTGGAAATATTCATTCTTTCAAGGTATTGAGTGATGTAATCCAATTCATCATCTTTCTTGCATATCTTTAGTTCCCTGATTCCCTCTTTTAAAGATTCAATGATTCTCTTCTTTGGATTGAATGAAGAAAAGGGATGTTGATGTATTACCTGTATTTGACCTTTTACATCCTTGAGTTTAGTAATTGGTTTACCGTCAAGCAATACCTGTCCTTGGTCAGGTTTTTCGTAGAGTGCAATAATCCTCAATAGAGTTGTCTTTCCAATTCCGGATTCACCTAGAAGTGTAATGATCCTTCCATCTTCAAGAGTTAGATTTACATCTTTCAATATTTCTTTATTGTCATAGCTTTTGTATATGTGTCTTGCTTCAATCATAACGCGAAGCCTCCAATAAAGATGATGTATAACCGTTCTTTGGGTTTGAAAGAATGGCTTTGCTTTCTCCTATTTCAACAATGGACATATCCTTTAGGACAATTATCCAATCTGCTTTTGCAGCACTCTTTAAAGAGTGGGTGATATAGATCATTGTTGATTCTCTATCTCTTTGATCCTTTAGGAGTCTATCAATAAGAGTATCCTTCAGCTCTGGATCCAAGCCTTGTGTTGGCTCATCAAGCATCATGACAGGTCTTCTCTGTCCCAAAGCAATTGCAATGTTAGCTCTCTGAAGCATCCCTCCAGATAGCTTGCTTGGATATTTATTGAATATATCTTCATCCAAGCCTGCTTCTTTTAAGGATGATAGAGCTAGTTCTTTTATGTATTCTTTATCATTCTTGTCCAAGCTATAGCTAATTGCTCTTGCTATCTGCTTTCCAATTGTGTAGACAGGATTGAATTGATTTTTTGGATCCTGCAACAGATATGTGATGTATTTCTTTCTAAGAGATGAGAAATCATCTATTGCATTGCCATTATATAGGATAGTGCCAGTGATTGTTGCATTGTTGTTCAATAATCCATCTATGGCTTTCAAGAGAGTGCTTTTTCCTTCTCCACTTGGACCTATGAGTGCATAACTAAAGCCAGGATAAAACTTTAGGTTTATATCATTTAGAATTTGAGTTGTGTTATAATAAACAGACAGATTCCTTGTCTCTAGTATAGGGGCATTCATATAAGCTCATGATACCATATAGTAGCTACGCATGAAACTTGAAAACAGTTAACAGAAGGCCTCTACAAGTTCTGGAACGAATGTTTTGAACCCAAGGGTTGATAGGATTTAATGAGTTTTCGACTCGAGTGAAAAAAAGGAGCTG
>CAKQTE010000105.1 GCA_934276485.1 uncultured Spirochaetales bacterium
TTCAAAATTTGCAACCTCTTTTTAGAGGTATTTGAGTATGTGCCAGTATTCAGGGATTCTACTCTATGATATTTACAAACTTTATTATTGTTGAATTTCAATATTGACAACTTAAGTCAAATAAAAATATAGATACCCCTATCTACGCGTTCCAAGTCCCCTTTTTCGACCATGCGCGATAGATAAACAGTTGGAATGTTTTTATCTATTAGATCTTTTCTGGTGATTATTCCACCCGAGCATTTAAGTATATCTTTTATTTCATATTCATGGTTCATATTATACATTCTTGTTGCTTTTATGCTTACATAATATTATATAGTACGCATATTAACAACAAGAAATAAAAGAATATCCATTTACCTCGATTCCAGATCTCTCAACATCGTGCTCTTTTTGCATTAGAAGACATACAATGCTTGCAGGATGTCTTTTCTTGTTTTTGTCTGCTAAATTGAAATGTATATGCGTAAATGCTAATAGGTGATACGATAGCCACATGAATGGATTTGCATCTACTCTCAATAGACTTGTATTCATGAAGAACAACTATAGCCTCAAAAGCTCATCGCCGATGGCTTTTGATGGAAAGGCTGAGTTTTATTCAGAGCCAAACAACATCAATGAATTGATGGATGTTCTAGAGAGTGCTTATAAAATGGACATTCCAGTTTCTTGCATAGGCTCGGGAACAAATACCCTCATTTCCGATAGGCTAATAGAAGGCTTGGTGATATCGACAAAGAGACTAAGAGGTGTGACCATGAAGGGTGCTCTTTTAGAGTGTCTTCCTGGAGAGATGCTTACAGAGGTAATCGACAAATCAATTGAACATCAACTGATAGGAATGGAGAAGCTTGCAGGCATTCCTGGAACGATTGCAGGTGCGATGAACGTTAATGCTGAGGCAAATGGCATCTCGCTATCGGACTTTGTATATTATTTTGACTTTGTTACATACAATGGCACTCTTAAGCGTGTTGCTAACTATTCAGATACATTCTCATCCCAGACACTCAATATGCCTGAAGATGGCATAATCACAAATATTGCACTTAGGCTTAATCCTTCAAAGGCTACAGCAGAGGCACGAATCAGGAAGGAAATGTATGTAGAGCTATTGTTCATTCCTCCCTGTTCTCACTTTATTGGACAGGTATTCAAGGATACAAAGGATAAGAAGGCTGCAGATATTATCAAAGAGCTAAGACTGGATAGAATCAAGGGATATGCAGAGTATTCTTCTTACCAACCTAATTGCATCTTCTCATACCCTGGATGCAAGGCAAATGATGTGTATGAGCTAATAAAGAGAGCAGAGCGAGACGCAAAGAAAGAGCTTGGTATTCGCTTAGAGCGATCTATATCGCTACTAGGAAAGTTCTACTAGATATATATAGTTGCATCCACTCTCAATCCTACCTTATTGCCTATTGTTATATACATATTCCAATTATCACGTGAGATATAAAATGGAATCTTTATCTCATAGATACCTCTTCTAAGACTCAGTTCAGTCTCTTTTATAAAGACTCTATAGCTAAAGCCATTTCTATTGTAATGCATATTGAAATACTTATTTTCAACAGAAAACAAGTATGATGTTTTCAATACTCCATTTCTTGTAAATTTAGCTTTCGTCTCAAATGACGCTCTCATTGTATCAAGTTTAATCTTCACGCTCTTATCTGTCTCCACAGAGCGATATTCATAGCTATATATAGGTTTGTTACCTATATTTACTTTCAAATCAACATCAAAATAACTACTTTTGATACCAAGAGATGTGCTGAATATATCATATTCATGCCTTGTGCGTAATGGAAACACGTTTCCAATACGAAGGTCTATCATGAATGGATAATATTCAGCTTTAAACGATAGAAATCCTAGATAGTTAACATTGCTATCAAAGGAAGAAATACCAGCTATCGTGAAATACCTATGTCTGTATCTTGCGCCAAAGTACATAACGCTTCTATCTATTGCATTATATACTTTCTCGAGAGGTTTAATGCCCTCTTCTCTTTTATCTAGATATAGATATATAAGGGATAGATTATCATTATTGACTTCTAGCCCTACGCCGCTATAGGGCGCGGGCATATACATAAGTGATAATCTATCCGCTCGAAGCACAAGACCATTTATGGATCTATCTTGTCGAAAGCTAGATGCTGATAGAGCAAATTCATCGTAAGTATGAACATTCTCTATTGTTCTTAGTATTCCCTTTCTTCCTACATCGCCATACTCAATGTTTTTGTAAGACATAGACAGTCTTCCATAATCAGATGAGAATATAAGGTTATCAGAGGAGAACGAAAATCCCTTGTTGTCGATTTCAAGCTTGGCAGCATAGATATTGAAAACAATGATTAATAGCGTGATCAAGACAAATAGTTTCTTCATACTATCTATAAGTCAAAAACCCTGTTTTTTGCTAAAGGACTTTAATTTACAAATTGCAATCTTCAAGAAATCTTCTTTTTGTGCTATTCCTAATAAGAGATATAAATCAATCGTAGGAGTATAAGATGGTTATCCTAACCTTAAATTGCGGCAGTTCTTCTGCTAAATACCAGGTATATGACTGGGAAAACAAAGATGTTCTCTGCGTAGGTATCGTAGAGAGAATCGGACTAGAATATTCAACAATCGAACAGAAATCCACTGGAAAGGAAACATACGAGGCTAGATTCTCAAGCCCTACTCATAAAGAAGCAATTGAGCTTGTTCTAAAGATGCTCGCAGATCCAAAGTATGGATGTATTTCAGACTTGAAGGAAATCGGTGCTGTAGGTCACAGAGTTCTTCACGGTGGTGAGTCATTCAAGAAGTCAGCTCTTGTTACAGACGAAGTCATTGAAGAGCTAAAGAAAGTAATTCCACTTGGACCACTTCATATGCCAGCTAATATCATGGGTATCGAAGCTGCTAGAAAGCTTATGCCAAATGTTCCACAGGCAATTGTCATGGATACAGCTTGGCACCAGACAATGCCAGAAGAAGCATTCATGTACGCAGTTCCTATCGATTGGTACAAGAACTACAATGTTCGTCGCTATGGCTTCCACGGAACAAGCCATCTATATTGCGCTAAGCGTGCTGCTGTTCTTCTTGGAAAGGAAAACAAGGATACTAACGTTATTATCCTTCATATCGGAAACGGTGCTTCAGCTTGTGCTGTTAAAAACGGTGTTTGTATCGACACATCAATGGGTCTAACTCCTCTTGAGGGACTTGTAATGGGTTCAAGATCAGGCGACATGGATCCAGCTATCATCCCATATATCTGCGCTAACACAGGTGTTAGTGTATCTGAGATGGATACTATCCTAAATAAGAAGTCCGGTCTTATGGGTCTATGCGGAAAGCAGGACAGAAGAGATGTAAAATCTGCAGCTGATGCAGGTGATAAGTTTGCTCAGCTTGGAATCGATATGGAGTGCCACAGAATCAAGAAATACATCGGAGCATACACAGCTCTTCTCGGCAGAGTTGATGCTATCGTATTCACAGCTGGTGTTGGAGAGATGGGCGACCATATCAGAAAGGGTTCTTGTAGAGGACTTGAGAACATTGGAATCATGCTTGATGAAGAGAAGAATGCTCTTTCTCATTGCAGAAATGCCGAGACTTGCATTTCAAAGGATGAATCTCCTGTTAAGATCTTCGTTATCCCAACAGACGAGGAACTTGTAATGACAGAAGATGCTTATGCTTTGATGGAAGGCACATACGATGTTCATACTAACTTCCACTACACATTCGAAGATCCTAACTATGTAAACAAGGCTCGTGCTAGAGGACTAGTGGAGAACTTGAAGAAGACTCCTGAGATAGAGAGAATCATCGCTCTTCCTCCTAAGAAGTGTTCTTGCTGTTGCAATTGCTAATTCATTTTGAGGTGCTGTACATGTACAGCATCTTTTTTTAAACCTTTGTTATTTATAATATATGCATTTTATATTCCGTTTTCAGATTGATATTTTCTTTAATATTCTATTTTCTTCAAAACACTCCCCTTTCTAAGATTCCTATAGCATGGAATATAAGGAAATACTCAAGAATAATTTTGGCATATCGTATCTTAGGCCTCATCAAGAACTGATCATTGACCATGTGTTAGAACAAGATGAGAGCAATCTGTTAGCGCTTCTACCTACAGGAGGAGGCAAAAGCTTATGCTTTATGCTTCCTATTCTTGTAAAGCATAAACTAACGATAATCATATATCCTCTCATATCACTTATTAACGATCAAAGAAATCGTTTTGAAAAAGCAAGCATTCCATATGAAGTGATCATAGGAGGAATGGATAGATTTGAAAAACTAGAATCTCTCAAAAGACTTCTCCAGGGAGAAAGCCTTGCTCTGATAACCAACATTGAAATGCTTGTTGCATTAAACTCATCAGGGCTTCTATCAATGCTAAAGAACAAAGTAGACATGCTTGTTATAGATGAAGCTCACACAGTAGAGACTTGGGGAAACACGTTCAGAACTGCATTCAAGGAACTAAAAGCTATCAGAACATACATTAAGCCAAAGCATACACTTGCGTTCACAGCAACTGCCGATACCAAGATTATCGAAGGCTTAAAGACATCCATATTCAATGATGAAGATGTTTATATTCTCAAAGCAAGCTCAAACAGAGAGAATATCTTCTATGAAGCTATTATTCCATTAAACAAGTTCAAACAGATTCTATATATCCTGAAGAATAAAGAATCACGCCCTGCCCTTATATTTGCACGCTCTAGAAAAGAAGCAGAAGAGCTTTCTTTGAATCTACAACGATGTTTTAAATGCAAATACTACCATGCAGGGCTAGATAAGGACGAGAAGAAAGCCATTGAACAATGGTTTGAAGAGAATCAAGACTCCGTATTGGTTGCAACTATTGCATTTGGACTCGGAATAGACGTCGGCGCCATTAGAACCGTAATACATACATATCTAATAGAAGACGCTACTAATTATCTACAGGAAGCTGGAAGAGCTGGTCGAGATGGAAAAGAGTCAAAAAGCTATATCCTCTATTATCCTTGGGAGAAGTCCCCTCTAAAGACTCTTTTCGATAGTTCTAAATGCATACGAACAGGCCTATTGAACGCAATGAATGAAGAGACAGATGAGATAAATTGTCTCGGATGCAATCATTGCGTAAGACAAAATGAAAAGCGTATTGGAGAGAGGGAAATACTTCGATTCATACGCTTTCATCCATTTAGAAAACGGGCATACATAACAAGGATGCTTTCGTCTGCAAATATCTTCACACGCCCTTTTAGGCTACACAATTGGAGCGAGAAGGATATTTCCAGAGCTCTGAACATTCTCATTCTAGAGAAACGAATAAGGATTGTTCAATCACGATTTGTAATTTCATTAACAAAACAAAATAGGAGAACAAGATGAACAAAACGCAAAAACTACAACAAGAAAAGATTAACTGCTATACTGATGACATGGCAAAGGGTGTAACTACAGGGACTTTTGATTTTGAGGTAATAAGACAAGCAGATATTCTGTATGTAGATAAGACAGAGTATCTATATAAGCTTGTTTCCAAGCCCGAGAACAGGAGATGTTTCGTATCCAGACCACGAAGGTTTGGAAAGTCCTTATGTGTAAA
>CAKQTE010000106.1 GCA_934276485.1 uncultured Spirochaetales bacterium
GGACCTGCACTGGCTCAACCCTCTCAAAAGAAATGACAAGAGGATAAATGCCAACGATATGTATTCATATGAAGGCTGCCTCAAGGACAAGGATCTTGATGTAAGCTACAGGAAGGCGAAGGCAGGGAGCATATATCTTTACTCATTCTACAACCGAGCGCTTGCATCAAAGGAGGAGTATGACTATTACAGGAGACATAAGCAGGAAGAGGTATATGACAAAGAGAAATGGGATATGATGAAGAAGAAGTTCGGAACCATAGTGTTCGAGTCTGACCTAGATACCGATCCTGCCATAATATATAAGGCATACACAGAGCGCTGGGGTGTTGAGGAGTGCTTCAGGATCTACAAGCAGATACTCCAGCTTGATGATACAAGAGTCCATTCCGATGCATCTGTCTATGGGACGGAGTTCATCAACTTCCTATCGACATGCATAACGATGCGGGTTATGAACATGATTGAAGCATCAGGTCTTGATAAAGATTACACTTACAGGCAGATTCTCGATCTTGTATCTTCTGCAAAGAAGGTAAGAGATGCAAATGATGGAGAGTGGATCATGCCGACCATAACCATGAAAGCACAGGAAGCGCTGAAAGCTCTTGGATTGCTTGAATCCTGCAAAAATGAAGAAGAAAATGCTATAGACACTCCTAAGAGAAAAGGTAGACCTAAAGGAAGCAAGAATAAGAAGTAATAGCTATCCTATATAGTGCATAAAAAGTTGAAACCTTTATTTAATTTAAGTGGGGATAAATTATATCAATATAGCTACAAAAAAGAGTTTTCTGATATTCCTATCAGTATTGTCAAACAACTAGAACGAATTTATTCAATTAACGTCATAAACGGAGGAAAAAATGATTAATCCATTCTTAATTTGGCGAAATTTATTAAATAATTATATCAACTATATCGATACTGGAATTCCAATCCGAAGCAAATACTATTCACAGAGAAGAAAAGAAATATTGGCAAAAGGTCATGCATTGATGCAAGAGCCATATATTGAGTTAATACGCAAATATGAAGGTTTGATGAGTATCAATGAATATTGTGAAAAGCGAGGTCTTGATCACGATATTGCAGACTTTTTAGCAATGACATTATGCAAAGGTCGTAAACTATATAAGCACCAAATTGCAGCCTTGGATGCTGTTTTGATAAATAAAAAAAGTGCTGTTATTACAACAGGTACTGGATCAGGAAAGACAGAAAGCTTTTTAATGCCAATACTTGCAAGTCTTGTTGAAGAATCAAAAGATTGGGATTGCACTAGACAGCCTGCGATTCGAACTTTGATATTATATCCATTAAATGCATTGGCAGAAGATCAAATGGTTAGACTTAGAAAAACTCTTGAGTCTGAAGATGTAAAACGATGGTTAGATATCAATAGAAATCAAAGTAGGTTTTTCTTTGGTAGATACACAAGTGCCACTTACCATGAACGTGATAATGAATATAATGCAGCAGAAAAAGAATGGAAGAAGTTTAAGGAACTAGAAGAAAGTGAAGATATTGATCAAGAGATGCTTTCTGAGTACCGATATCATCTACAAAATTTTGATGAAGATTCTATTGAAATAAAGACACGTGAATCAATGCAGGCAAGATGCCCGGATATCTTTATCACAAACTATAGTATGTTGAATGTTTTATTGATGAGAAAGGATGATGTTGATTCGATTTTTGAAGATACAAAGAAATGGTTATTGGCATCAGAATCTAATCAATTGACTATTGTCTTGGATGAGTTACATACGTATCGTGGAACGGCAGGTACTGAGGTTTCTTATTTATTGAGAACTTTACTTGATAGATTGGGTATCGCAGATAAGCCTAGTAAAGTAAGATTCATTGCATCTAGTGCTTCAATGAACCCAGATGATGAAAATACTTGGACTTATTTATCCGATTTCTTTTATACAGATGCTAAAAACACATTCGATTTGATACATGATGATTCTGAAGAAATAATTGATTCTTCTGTATTACCTAAATTACCTTTAACAGATTTAGTAGAATTGGGTAAACAATGTCGGATCTGTAAGAGCCAAAATGAAACAGAAGAATTAATTTCAAATTATATCAATAAACTAGGCTTTGAACGTCCATTACAATTTTGTGAACAGTATTCTTTGAAATCATGGTTTTCTTATGTAATTGGTTATCAAGGCGGTAAAAGAGCCTCGATAATTGCAAAAGAGATGTTCAAGGATTTAAATGAGAGTGATGCTTTATTTGCATTGGAAGGTGTTGTATGCGTCTTTAATTCGGCATTAGAAAATAATTCTGCAATTCAGCCAATGAGAGCTCATATCTTTGCAAGAAACATTGATCATATGTATATTTGTTCGAATCCGGAATGTTCAGAATTGCCTAATGAAGCTCTATTGGATTCTGAAAGAAAATTTGGACAACTCTATGCAACTCCAAAACTTAGATGTAAATGTGGTTCTTTGATTTATGAAGCTGCAGTCTGTAGAAGTTGTGGAGAGATATTCCCATATGGATATCTTGAAAGCGATGGAGAAAACTCTATTGTTGTACAATCTTCTGCGGATTTAGATCCCGAAAGCATTCTCTTTTATTCTTCCAAAGAAAGAATCTACGAGGAAAAGAAAAGTGGGGAAGATGTTTGGAGTCCTGATTTTTCCTTAAATGTTTATACAGGAGAGGTGAAAAAAAGTAGAACGGGAAATCTCATGCTTTGGAGAGATATGCAAAAAACAAAATTCTCCAGATATTGTCCTCAATGTGAATATCAAATGAGTGGTAGTTCAGATAAGACAATCATTTATCAACATGGTACAGGTGTTCAAAAGGTTAATCAGATTTTTGCTGATTATTTAATGGAAGAAATTAGAAAAGAACATCCTGAAAATGGTCCAAAACTTGTATTGTTTTCAGATAGCAGGCAATCTGCTGCAAAACTTTCAGCAGGAATTGAACTCGATCATTATCGAGATGCTTTAAGAGTTGCTGTTAATCAATCTTTAAAGAATGAATCGCCAAATCAAAGCTTGCTACAAAATTATTATAAAACAGGAAACAATACATTAGTGCAAGGCTTTCCCTTTTTTTCTAAAAAAGAAAAGGAAATAATTAAAATCATATCAACCTTATACATATTAGGAGTTGATCTTCTTGATGAAGAAGACAAAAAGACGCTTGACGATTATTTTGCACAAGAAGGAATAGTAATTGATTCTATTTCTACTAAAGTTCAAGAACTATTGATTGAACATGGAATTAATCCCGCAGGACCTTATCCTTCAATTCAAAATGTAGATTCAAATAGTGAAGATTCTGAGAGATGGTATGAACTTCTAAATGAGAAGAATGTTATGGTATCAAATGGTAATACTATTAATAGATTCTTTATAGAAGATAAATTTAATCCAAAGATACTAAATGAAATTCTTTCTGTAATATTCAAAAATCAAAATCTATCATTCGAGTCTTTAGGCTTAGGGAAAGTAGTTCCTATTATTCCTAAAGAGAAATCAGAAAACTATGATATTGAGTTATTAGAAGTTGTTATAAGATTGTTAGGTGAATCAAATAGAATCCAGATGGATGATTGTTATCATTATTATGATAGTGACAGTTATCCATCAAGAGTTAATCAGTTTTTTGGCATCCTATTTGGTAAGGATAAAATAAAGAAGCGCAAAGAAACTTTTGAACAATTAAGAGATTTAAAAATTATTGGTAAAAGAGGAAATTGCAAAAGTCAAATCTCGTGAAGAAATATACAGATTTTGGTGCATGATTATGCACTTTTATAGAGTCTGGGGCCTGCTTGTTGCATGTTTATTGCAACGCTAGTAGGTCCTTTTTCA
>CAKQTE010000107.1 GCA_934276485.1 uncultured Spirochaetales bacterium
CTTCCTCCATAGAGAGCAAGGATATTCTTTGAATATGAAGTCGCTACCTCTTCATTAGGAAAATCCAGAATAAGAAGGTTTTTATTATCCTCATCCACACCCTTTATCGTAAGATAGCCAGACTGAAGCAAAAGAGATTGTTGCGTATGATGTAGATGCTAAGAATTCAACAACCATATACGCCTTAACATGTATTGATCAAGCCATAACTCTTTGAATGTTTTTTCAACCTTGATGCAAGGAAAAGCAAGTTTATGTTTTGAATTAGACGCAATTTGGATGCATGCACATTTTGCACGTGAAATTATGCATGCATTTAATATTCCATTTTTCTATAGAATTCTACAAACAGGTTTCTTTCTAATTGCGATTTTCGTGCAACAATCTGAACCAAACAGTGTTTCCATAACACTTATGAATCGATCAAGTAGATGATTAGGAACATATGCCTGTACAGTGCCTGCAAATCCTCCACCATGTACTCTTATAGCGCCATCTTCTGCTAGAATCTCTTCGCCAATTGCAATAGCAAGCGAAAGTCCCTGTTCTTGAGGCCTTGAGCTTGGATAAACATTCTGAAGGAACCTAAATGATGAGTTTCCTGATTGTTCAACATTGCACAAAAATGAGTCTATATCCCCACGCTTGAGCTCTTTGAGCATCATATCGACACGTCTGTTTTCTGTGAAAAAGTGATACGCTCGTAGTAGTGCTCTGTCATTCTTGAGCTTTGCTCTAAGCTTGCCTATGTTTTCTAGGAAATCTTCAAACTCAACTTCTCTTAGGTTTGTTTTTCCAAAGAATGCAGCAACTTCTCTCATCTCAGGTGGGATTGTTGCGTATTCATCTGTTAAATCTGCATGGTCCCCGCGAGTGTCTGTGATGACCATTGTGTAGCCATATGTAGAGAAATCGACCTGTAATGGTGTTACAATAGGAGAGTCTTGATTTTCAAAATCAATTCCAATGATTCCTCCATGCGCACAACATGCTTGGTCTAAAAGGCCAGATGGTTTTCCAAAGTAGATATTCTCTGCAACTTTACCAATTTGAGCAATCTCGATAGGAGTAAGCTTGTTGTCATTGAATAAGCTATTGAAAATCTCTGCGCAAAGCACTTCGATAGCAGCAGATGATGATAATCCAGAGCCTTTCAAGACTCGTGTTGTTGTGTTTGCTTGCCAACCTCCAATCTTAAGTCCTTTTCCCTTGAATGTTGCAGCAATTCCTCTCAAAAGAGCTTGCGTTGAGTTTTTCTCATTTTCTTTTACATCCAGCTCCTCTAGATCAATTTCAACTCTATCAAATCCTTCTGATGCTAGAATAACCTTCCCATCATCTCGAGTAGATACTGCAGCAATTGTATCGAGATTTACAGATGCGCCAATAACTTTGCCTAGGTTATGATCTGTATGATTTCCAGCAATCTCTGTTCTTCCTGAAGCTGAAAATAGCATGGGATTGGAAACTCCAAATTGTCTTATATGTTCATCAATTAAGGATGCAAAGCGATTGTCCATATCCTGCTCTGAATACTCTTTTCCATATAAATCTGGATATATTGCATGTAGTGGTGTCAAATCCATCGAATTCCTCCTTTTCACAGTCTTCGATTGTATCATGAAACATAGGAGTGCAAATATAAAATGCCTACAGCTTGTGAATAAAAAGACGACATGAGATAATATCTGCAAATAGTCAAAACATTAATGGAGATTCTACCAATAAATGAGTGATTACAAGCCGCCTTTTCATATTACAGATAAAATTGCAAATCTAGTTGCCTCTATCAGTGAGCAAATTGGTCGTATAACTGTTCTCTCACATGGGAATTTGAATCCTCATTTGAGGAGAGAAAACAGGATTAAGACCATTCATTCATCTTTGGCTATTGAGAATAATTCATTATCGTTAGAACAGGTCACAGCGATTTTGGAAGGAAAACGAATCTTGGCATCTCCCAATGAAATTAGGGAAGTTGAGAATGCTTATAAATCTTATGAGATGATGTTGGGGCTTGATCCATATTCGATAGAAGATCTACTCAAAGCGCATGGAATAATGATGGATTTTCTGATTCCTGAGAGTGGGCATTTTCGTAGTGGGAATGTTGGCGTTTTTGATGGTGATGTAGTTGTTCATATGGCTCCTCCTGCAAGCTTTGTTCCTACTCAAATAAAAAATCTATTCAATTGGTATAAAACTTCAGAGACTCATCCTCTTATTAAGAGTGCTGTTTTTCATTATGAATTCGAGTTTATTCACCCATTTGCAGATGGTAATGGACGTATGGGGAGAATGTGGCATAGTTTATTGCTTGGAAATTGGAATGAGATATTTTTCTGGTTGCCAATAGAGGAGTTAATTCGTAGCAGACAACATGAATACTATAATGCATTAACAAAGGCCGATACAGAGGCTGATAGTAGTGTGTTCATAGAATTTATTCTTGAGATTATTCTAGATACATTGCAACAGATTTCTGTTGTAGGAGATGCAACAATTGGAGAAAAGGCTACAGAATCTTCTTGTATTCAGAAATTGCTTAATGCTATAGGGGACTCAGAACTCTCCGCAAAAGAGATAATGGATATTTTGGGGCTTTCCCACAGAGCTTCTTTTAGAATGCATTATTTAAATCCAGCCCTAGAGAGAGGGCTTATTATAATGACTATTCCGGATAAACCAAACAGCAAAAATCAGAAGTATAAAAAAAGAACTTGATTATATTTTGTCTAAGATAGCGACTAAGATAGCGACCAAGATAGCGACTAAGATAGCGATCAAGATAGCGACTAAGATAGCGATCAAGATAGCAATCAGGATATATAAGTAGAATTCGTTGAGTTGAACTAGTTGATAGTTGAATTAGAGTTCTTCCACTAGATAATCATCAATGTTCCTATCTTTGGATGAAAAGTTGATTCCAATAAGCTTTATCTTCTTTCCTTTTGTTAGGAACTTGTCTGCATAATGATTGGTTCTGATCTGGGAG
>CAKQTE010000108.1 GCA_934276485.1 uncultured Spirochaetales bacterium
TAGGTTCTATCCATCTTTACAAACTTGCTCACGCTGTGGTGCACTGAATACTAGTATGAAGGATCTCAGAAAGAGGACCTTCAAGTGCGAAGCCTGTTCTTTGGAAATGGACAGGGACGAAAATGCCACTGTCAATCTGAAGAACGAAGGATTGAGGATGCTTAATAAATTAGAAGTGGTTTAGGCCACTATAAAGGCTGAGGCTGGGCGGGCCTCAGAGGTTCGAGATGAGGTAAGACGCCTTCGGGTGCATTCATCGCTTGCAGGGCCAGAATCCAACAGGCTTCAGCCGTTGGAGTAAGTCAACGAAACGTTAACTGAGGGTTGCAAATAAATGATTGATTTGTAGAGAATAAAAAAAGCCAGAACGTTTAGTTCTGACTTAAGTCGGGACGAATGGACTCGAACCATCGATATCCTGCTCCCAAAGCAGGCGCCATAGCCGCTAGGCGACGTCCCGAAGCAACAAATGAGACTATAGAGGAAAATTGAAATGACGTCAATAGAAAAACAGATTTTTTTGAAATTAAATGAAAAATATCCAGAAAAGATATCCTTTTTGAGTTACAACACACCCTTTGAGTTTCTAGTAACTGTAATGCTATCAGCAGCAAGTACAGATAAGAGAGCACAAAGTGCAGCTAATCGCTTGTTCAGTATATATAAAGATGAGACAGAGCTTGCTAATGCAGACGAGGTAGAGGTTGAGAGGATCATTCATGAAGTAGGACTGAGCAAAAGCAAAGCTCACAATATTGTAGAGAGTGCAAAGAAGATTGTAGCCCTTGGTTCTATTCCGGAAACAATGGAAGGTTTGATGGCCTTGGACGGCGTTGGCGAAAAGACAGCATCTTGCTATTTAGCAACGATACTCGATCAGCCTGCTGTAATTGCAGATATTCACTTTGTTCGAGTTGCAAAGCGTTTGGGTCTTACTGATACTAAAGACAGAAATAAGAGTGCTAAAGAGATCCGCGATAGTTTCCCTCCTGAGTTATGGACAAGGCTATCGATGACAGTTAACATGCATGGAAGGGTAGTCTGCAAGCCAAAACCAAAGTGCAAAGAGTGCTTTTTATCTGAATTATGTCAATACTGGCATTGAAAAAAGCTTATTATAGTCTTTACAAGAGTTTTGCGTTTGGGGTATAGTCTATCTGTTGTGTCTGGCATTGCTTTGACCATGCTCTCGGCACTATGCCGACAAAGATGCCCAGACCGTAAAGCTGAATTCAATAGTAAGGTGGATAAAGATCATGGCTAGAAGATGTGAAATCTGCGGCAAGGGAACTGTTTCAGGCTCTGTAGTAACTAGAAAGGGTCAGGCAAAGAAGTATGGTGGTGTTGGTCAGCACATCGGCGTTGTAACAAAGCGCGAGTTCAGACCTAATCTCGTATCAGTTAAGGCAAACATCAATGGAACTCACAAGACAATCAAGGTTTGTACTCGTTGTCTTAGAAGCGGCAGAGTTGAGAAGGTTGTATAATTTTATATACCTTTAGCTTGTTAGGCTCCCGTTTTGGGGGCTTTTTTTGTATCAATAGGAGGCCAAATGCCAAGTAGTGCTCGTGTGCATGCTTTGGAAGGTGCAATGGTTTCTACAATCTCTGGAGTTGATAAGCTACTTGAGGTTTGCAGAAATGGCAAGGAAGCATGCCAAATATTTGTCATAAGTCCTGTAAGAAGTCCGGAACTTAGCTTGGAGCTCTTGCTCAGAGACGCTGCAAGAAAGGACGAAAGATTGTGGTCCAAACTTGAAAGAAGCCAATCGAATTGGATTGAGCTTGCTGAAAGCTGTGTCTCTGGTGAAGACCTGAGTAAGATATCGAATGTCATCAATGACGCGTTTTCAGACATTGAAGATATCTTGAAAGCTGTATGGCTACTTGAAGATAGCTCAGGGGCTGCAAAGGGTCACTTTGAATCCATGACTTCTGTTTTTCTTGCGCGGATTTTATCTGCAAGATTCTCTTCAGAAGGAATCACTAGCAAGTGCTATCAAATGGAAGAGATCGAAAAGTCAAAGCCAGAGCTTTTTGATGGTGCAATATTTGTCTCAGGGGAAATGAGACAATCTGAAAGAACAAAGGATGCTGCAGGAAAGGTTCGCCTTGAAGGGGAGGCAGAATATACTGCGTCCTTAATTGCAAGCCAATACCTAATTCCTTTGACATTCTGGAACACTAGATCGCTATTATGTACAGCATCCCGTCACGATGTTCCATCCGCTTACCCAATAAAAACACTCACATATGCAGAAGCTACAGAACTATCGTTCTTCGGAGCTCCTATTGTTCATCCTCTATCATTCCAGCCAGCTGCCAATAAATCATTGGATATCATGCTGTGCTATTGGGGATCAATAGAAGAAGAGGGAACGCTGATATCTTCTAAGCAATTCCCTTCAGAGAAGGACTCTGTAAAGGCATTCTCTGTTGTTAGAAACGTAGCGCTAATAAATGTTGAAGGTTCTGGTATGTCCGGAGTTCCTGGCGTTTCTTCTCGTTTGTTTACAGCGCTAAAGAACGAAGGGATATCTGTAATATTCATCTCACAAGCATCCAGTGAATATTCGATATGTTTTGCTGTTCCTCAAAGTCAGGCAAATAGTGCGTCCCGCACTCTTAGGCGTGAGTTTGCTAAAGAGCTAAGTGATCGCTATATAACAACAATCGATACTGAGACAGAGCTATCTGTTCTGGCTGCAGTAGGAGAGGCGATGCCAGGACGCATTGGTGTTGCAGGTAAGTTCTTCTCATCTCTAGCTCGCGCAGGTGTAAACATCCGAGCTATCGCACAAGGCTCGTCTGAGAGAAACATATCTGCTGTAATAGCTTCACGAGATTCCACAAAAGCTCTTAGAGCATTGCACTCTGTATTCTTCATGTCTCAACAGACATTATCTGTTGGTCTCTTTGGCCCTGGAAATATTGGAGGTACTCTTCTTGACCAAATTGGAGAAGAGTCCGAGAGACTCAAGAATGAATTTGATTTGGATATCAGAATTCGAGGTATTGCAACTTCCAAAAAGATGCTTCTTTCACAAGAAGGCGTAGACTTGTCAAATTGGAGAGAAGAATTTGAAAAGGGTGGTGTTGCATATAATGAACAAGTATTCTTGTCTCACATAAAGGCTTCCTATTTCCCACATTGGGTTCTTGTCGATTGTACATCCTCTCAAGAGAGGGCTATGCAATACAAGAGCTTTATAGAAGAAGGTTTCCATATCATAACACCAAACAAGAAGGCGTCTTCTGGTCCATATGACTACTACCAGAGTTTATTTGCAGCTTCTATGAAGACTGGCAAGAAATACCTATATGAAACCACTGTAGGAGCGGGGCTTCCTATAATAGTTACATTAAAGGATCTTAGAGAGACTGGAGACACTCTTGAGAAAGTTGAAGGAATGGTGTCTGGAACACTGGCATGGCTATTTTCTCAATACGATGGCACAGTACCATTTTCAGAATTGGTGAAGAAAGCAAAATCACTTGGTTACACAGAGCCAGATCCTAGAGATGACCTATCCGGAATGGATGTAGCTAGAAAGACAGTCATTCTTGCTCGTGAGCTTGGCTATAAGATTGAAGTTAGCGATATCGATATTCAGTCTTTGGTTCCTGAAAAGCTAAGAGATACATCCAAAGAGGAGTTTCTGGAGCGACTTAGTGAGATGGATGATGAGATCTTGAATCTATATAACGATGCAAAAGCGCGCGGTATGAGACTAAGATACGTCGGCTCAGTTGATGGAGGAAAGTGTTCTGTTTCTCTTGCAGAGTATCCTGTGGCACATCCGTTCTCGCAAGCTACTGGTACAGACAATGTAATTACATTTACAACAGCTCGCTACCACAAGCAGCCTTTGGTGATTAAGGGCCCGGGAGCAGGTCCTGAGGTAACAGCAGCTGGAGTATTTGCAGATATTCTACGACTCAGTGCATATCTGGGATCTAAGATTTAGGAGGAGAGATATGGAATTTGTTTCAACTCGTGATAGAAATGGACAGCGTTATAGTGCATCTGAGGCAATTTTAAAGGGACTTGCTCCAGATGGAGGATTGTTTGTTCCATTCCAAATGCCAAAGCTTGAAGAAGAGATTACATTCGACAAAGGTCTTGGGAATGCAATGTACCAAGCAATAAGGCCATTCTTTGTTGGCGATGAGCTAGAAGATGAACTAGAGGATATCTGTGCTAAAGCATTTGATTTTCCTCTTCCTTTCTACAAAGAAGATGAAGAAAAAGAAATCATGGAGCTTATTTACGGTCCAACAAGTGCCTTCAAGGACTATGGTGCAAGATTCTTGGCATTCACAATGGAGAGACTACTAAAGCGTAGAGGCGAGGAGCTTACTATTTTAGTTGCAACTAGTGGTGATACAGGAGGCGCTGTAGCTGCAGCTTTCCATAATAGAGAGAATCTAAAGGTAAAGGTATTGTTCCCTAAAGGCCGTGTCGCATCCAGACAGAGAGCACAGCTAACAACATGGGGAGACAATGTTGAGTCATATGAAGTAAATGGATCCTTTGATGATTGTCAGAAGATGGTAAAGGATGCATTCATGGATCCAAGCCTAAAGGGGCTATCGAGTGCAAACTCAATCAACCTTGGACGCCTTCTTCCTCAAATGGCATATTATGTATATGCTTCCACTTATTTTGAAAAGAAATATGGTGTGAAGGCAAATATCATAATCCCATCAGGAAACGTTGGTAACTCTACAGGAGCATTCTGGGCAAAGGAACTTGGTGCTCCGATAGATAAAATCATACTTGCAGTGAATGCAAATAAGACTATCCCAGATTATCTTGAGAGTGGAGAATATAAGCCAAGAGCGAGCGTGAAGACTCTTGCAAATGCAATGGATGTTGGCGCGCCTTCAAACATGGAAAGACTCTTTGACCTATTTCCTGATTATGAAACTTTCAAGGCAAATGTTTCATCTTATAGCGTATCTGATGATGAGATCGTTAAGACTATCAAGGAAATGTACGACGAGACAGGGTATGTCTTATGCCCACATACAGCATGCGCAGAACGAGTGAGAAGAGACCACTATCAGAATGTACCAACATTGATTGTAGCGACAGCTCATCCTGCAAAGTTCGATACTATTGTAGAGCCTATCATTGGTAAGCCTTTGGCTATTCCGGTAAACCTATATAGAATACTTGAAAAAAGGAGCTCTGTATCAGAAATCGAAGTTGATTACAAAGCTCTATTCTAGGCAAATAAGTCTCCTTTCGAGGAGGCTAATCTTTCATTTCTGATAGGAATCAGACATTGATTTCTTTAACATATCGAGCTTTCTAGGCTTCTTGTCTCCATAGATATTTCCTACGTTGTAGTAGACCAAGAATAGAATGGAGACAAGTGTCCATGACACTGGGTAACATACCATTACTAGCTCTACTGTTGCACAGAGTGCGGGAACAGATAGCCAGAGAATTCTCATTCCGCATATTCCAACAACCGTAAATAGAGTAGGAACAAGGGACTTTCCAGCACCTCTGATAGCACCGCTAAGAAGTTCGATTGATATATATGTGAAGTAGAATGGTGCGATTGTCAGCATAATATGCATTCCAATGTCTATAACTTCCTTATCTGTTACGAAGATATGGTAGCCATAGCGACCGAAGAATACATATACAACTTCAAGTAGCAATGATGATACAAGTGTCATCGCAAATACAGACTTGACGCCCTTTCTAGCTCTATCGATCTTACCAGCTCCAAAGTTCTGTCCTACAAATGTTGTAATTGAAATTCCAAATGCATTAACCATCATCCAGAAGATAGCATCAAGCTTTCCATATGCAGCCCATGCAGCCGCTGTATCGGTTCCGAATGAATTGACTCTTGTCTGAATGATCATGTTTGATATGTTGTACATGATAGACTGTATTCCTGCAGGCAGTCCTATTGCCATCATGCGCTTTAGAATCTGAATATCAAAGCGAAGGGACTTTAGTTTTAAGCCGCAAGCATCTTCTCTCTTACGTAGCCATATTAGCGATATTACTGCTGATACAACCTGTGAGATAACTGTTGCGTATGCAGCTCCTTCAACTCCCATCTTGAATCCCATGATAAACAGGATATCGAGAACGATATTTACCAAGGATCCGATGATCAGGAAGTACAATGGATTTCGGCTATCTCCCAATGCACGGAATATTCCTGCACACATGTTGTACATTACAATTGAAAGTGCACCTAGAAAGTATATGTGCAGATATGTCTCTGCCATATCCATAATATCTGCTGGCGTATCTATCAATATAAGAAGTGGGCGAGTGAATATATATCCAAGGATGGATATAATGATTCCTCCTACAAGAGCTAGCATGATAGCTGTATGAACAGCCTTTCCTGCTTTCTCATGGTCTTTTGCACCATAGAATTGTGAAATGACTACTGTTGCTCCAGATGAAAGACCTGTGAAGAAACCAATGATTAGGTTGATCATGGTTCCAGTTCCACCACCAACAGCTGCTAGAGCTTGTTTTCCAAGCGCTTGTCCAACTATGATAGCGTCTACTGTGTTGTAGAGTGTCTGAAACAGAGTTCCAAATAAAATAGGAAAGAAGAACGCAAGAATCTGCTTCCAGATTACGCCCTCTGTAATTCCATTTTTAACCTGAAGTGTGTCTTTCGCCATAATTCGGATTATGGCTATAAGAATGGTTATTGTAAAGATGGTTTATGCTAGAGAAAACAGCAAGTTCATCTCTTGAACAGAAAGAATACGAGAAAATGAATATTCAAAATCATTAAGAACGCATATGAATTTAGAGAATCTTTTCCTTGTATTCGCTGATATTCTTTTCCTTTGATGAGAAGTTGATTCCAACAAGGTGCACTGTCTTTGTCTTTCTATCTACATCAAATTGGTTTGCATATCCCTTGTCGTGTATTTGCTTGAGAGCAATATCTGCAGACTCATCACGCTTGAACTCAAAGACATAGATGTGCTTCTCTGTCTTCAAAATTGCATCAACGCGTCCATTCTTTGTTTCTATCTCGCTACCGATCTCAGCTCCCAATGCCTTCATCGATGAGAAGAATATGGAACTGTAATATAGTTCATCTGCATTCTTTGAAAGGTCGTATGGAAGTGCTTCATATATTGATTTCAACCTATCGATTGCATCTTTTAGGCGGCCGTCCGCAAAACACTTGTCTATCTTTAGCTCTGAGAATGAAGATGCAGATGTTCTTCCTCCATAGAGAGCAAGGATATTCTTTGAATATGAAGTCGCTACCTCTTCATTAGGAAAATCCAGAATAAGAAGGTTTTTATTATCCTCATCCACACCC
>CAKQTE010000109.1 GCA_934276485.1 uncultured Spirochaetales bacterium
GCGCTGCCTATAGGAACAATACCCTTATATTATGGATACAGGAACGTGATGTTTCTATGGCTTTAACGCGATACGGTAGAAAGGTAAAAACAAGTTTAGTAGCTTAAGTCATCCGCACAGGTCGAAATCTTTATGCGGTTAAGGATGATCTATCATCTTTTGCTGAGTCTAGATTGTTCAGTAGATGCGCAGTTCCCGTCTTCTAAAGAGGCAACTACACAATTATTCGTAATTGTGTGGGTAGGGGGAAGCTCCATCTATAGAAGATTCTTCTTAGATGGAGAGTCTTCACGTTAATCCAGCAGTAGTAGGAATGGATGTTGGTGACTTTGCAGAACTTGGAATCAAGACAGGTGTTTTGATCTCAAATGATGCTGATAAAGTATTCGATGAGTGTGATGCTGATGTAGCTATTGTAACTCTCTTTTCCTTCATTGATGATATCTACAAGCATGTAGAGAAATGTGTTGAAAGAGGAATCAATGTAATAACAACATGCGAAGAAGCTATATATCCATGGACAACATCAGCACAGATGATCAATCGCTTGGATGCTCTTGCAAAGGAAAATGGATGCACTATCACAGGCTCTGGTATGCAGGATACATTCTGGATCAATATGGTAGCAATGGCAGCATCTTCCTGCAATAGAATCGAGAAGATCAAAGGCGCTTATTCTTATAACGTTGATGAGTATGGACTAGCACTTGCAGAAGCACATGGTTGTGATTTGACAAAGGAAGAGTTTGAAGCAAAGATTGCGCACCCAGAGAGTTTCGAGCCTAGCTATGCTTGGAATGCAAGTGAAGCTATTTGCAACAAGCTAGGACTTACGATCAAGTCAATTAGCCAAAAGAACGTTCCTTATACATCAGATAAGGATATCTATTCTGAGACACTTGGAAAGACTATCAAGGCTGGAAACTGCATCGGAATGTCATCAGTTGTAACAATTGAGACAATGCAGGGAATCATCATTGAAGAAGAAACAATTGGCAAGGTATATGGACCAGATGATGGCGATATGTGTGATTGGTATATCACAGGCGAGCCATACACAGAGTACCACGTTGTAAAGCCTGCAACCGTAGAGCATACATGTGCGACAATCGTTAACAGAATCCCTAGCTTACTTATGGCAGCTCCTGGATATGTTACCTGTGATCAGCTTGAGCCAATGCTATATCTGACATATCCAATGGAATTCTATCTATAATTTCATTTGTACTTTTTGTTGGATAGATGTCCCTTTGTGTGAGTTTTTCTTGCATAAGGCGATTATCTTTTATCGTGTCATAATTGTGTCATAATTATGTCAAGAGCTGACACGATTAATTCAATTTGCTAATATTAGATTATTAGATAGTCAGAAAAGGAGGTTGCAATATGTTTTTTCGGGAAAGTGAAACTGTTGAACTAAAAGAAATTGTCGTAGATGAAATAAAAAAGGAAATTGTTGCATTTGCTAATTCTGATGGAGGAAAGCTTTATATTGGCGTTCGGGATGATGGCACAGTTGTTGGTGTAGATAATCCTGATGATGTATCACTACAGGTTAGCAATATGGTGCGGGATACAATCAAACCGGATGTGACAATGTTTTTACATTATCAGACTATTGAAATTGATAGAAGAGAAATTGTAGTTGTTGATATCCAACGTGGAACAGATAGGCCTTATTATCTTGCAAAGAAAGGTATGCGCCCAGAGGGTATATATGTTAGGCAGGGATATTCTTCTGTCCCTGCCTCTGATACTGCAATTAGACGTATGATTAAGGAGACTGATGGTGATCGATTTGAGGCTATGCGTAGTTTAAATCAGGACCTAACATTTGTAGCAGCAAAAAAGGAGTTTAAACTTAGAAAGATAGAATTTGGACAACAGCAAATGCGTACTTTGAAACTGATTGATCATGATAATCTATATAGTAATTTAGGATTGCTTCTTTCTGACCAATGTGTCCATACAATCAAAGTTGCTGTGTTTCAGGGTACAGATCAGACTATATTTAAGGACCGTCGGGAATATAGTGGTTCGCTACTGCGTCAAATGAATGAAGTTTATGAGTATATTGATATCTATAATCAGACACGTGCTACTATCGAAAAGCTACTTAGAATAGATGTCAGGGATTATCCAGAAATCGCAGTTAGGGAAGCATTGCTGAATTTAATTATACATAGAGATTATTCTTTTAGTGCGAGTGCACTTATTAGTATTTATGGTGATCGTATTGAATTTGTTTCAATTGGTGGCCTAATGCCAGGAATCGAACTTGAAGATATTATGGTTGGTATTTCCGTATGCAGAAACCAAAATCTTGCGAATGTATTCTATAGATTGCATTTGATTGAAGCATATGGCACTGGAATAGGAAAAATCATGAAGGCATATGAAGACATGGAAGTGAAGCCTGTGATTATAAACACAAAAAATGCTTTTAAGATTATATTGCCAAATATCAATATAAAGTATGAAAAGGAAGGAGATTTCTTGCATTCAAAAGTGCCAATGAAAAATGCCATAACAGAGAAGTCATTTAATGATAAAGAAGAAAAGGTTCTGGAATATGTTAGTACTCATGGAGTTGTCACAAGGAGCGATGTAATAGAATTGTTAAAAACTAGTCCTTCTTCTGCTTGTAGAGTCTTGAGAAATATGGTTGCAGATAAACTTCTAATACAAAATGGAAAGGCTAAAAATACATACTATAGTATTGCGCAATAGGGTGTTAAGTAGCCAATACGAAACCTGCTACTAAACGAAAGCTAGTTTGTTGATTTTTGATAATCTAGAATTAAATATTCTAAATTCGGAGCAATATTATTTATGCCTTCTGTTTTTAACATGCATTTACGAAGCAATTTACATCATTTTTGATGAGAAAATGAGCGAAGTGTGCTATTTTAATCAAAAAAGATGAGGTTATAACTATGGCATATATTTGGCAGAGTGATTTGTGGGATATTTTTTCATGGGATATGAATTCGCTTCACGATTTGTTAAAGCGTTATGAGATGCAGAAAGCGAAAACGGATAGCATTTTTGAGCTTGTTGCTCCCGAGACAAGAAAAACAATGCAACTCGATTTTCTTTCAAATTCAGTTGTTTCCAATGGCAAGATAGAAGGTGTTAATATTTCATATGACTCTGTTTATTCGTCTGTTGCAAATGCTCTAAACATCGAGCTAGGAAAGATGCAAAAGAAAGACGCAGAGTCTGAAAACAATGCACGTATCTCAATTTCAATTCTCAATGGAAACTACGATTTATCAGAAAACACAATCTTTATTTGGCATGAATTGTTGTTTTCTGCAACTCCAAATGCTAAAAAGCCTAAACATATTGGTGAATATAGATCTGAGCCTATATATATCGTTAACTTCAAAAACTCTTTCAAAGAGGATGTTCTATATGAAGGACTTCCTGCAAACCAGATTTCTCAAAGTATGTTTCATCTCTTTTCTTGGATTAATCAAAAAAAAGATCTTCCTCTAATCATCAAAAGCGCAATTGCTTCTTTTTGGTTTCTTTCCGTACACCCTTTTGAAGATGGCAATGGGCGCTTGTCAAGATTCTTGTCAGATGCAATATTGCAACAAGGTGAATCATTCAAATACTTCACAATGACATCTGCGATAGAGAGAAACAAAGAACAATACTATCTCATGTTGCAAAGATTCCAAAACAGCTCCGATATGGATATTACAGAATATGTCGCTTGGTACATTGAGCTTGCGCTAGAAGAGTTGAAGCTCATAGAGGCAACATGTATAAAGAAGATAAAGCTGTCTGCATTTATCTTCTCGCTAGATGCAAGCGAATATAACTCTAGAGAAATCACAATGCTTTATAAGCTTGCGTCTGGTTCATTCTATGGAAAGCTAACTGCAGAAAAATGGAGCAAGATCAACAAGTGCAAATCAGCAACAGCAACAAGAGACCTTTCTCACTTAGTTGAAAAGGGGATGCTAGTTAGATCGGAAGAGGGCGGTAGAGCCGTGTGGTATGCATTGAGTCCTAATCTAGATCTATCCAAAAACGCTTTAGATTAACGCCTCCATGAGGCTCATGGATAGTTGATTCATAAATTCCGCCACACTTCCTGATTGTCTTTTCACTTGCAATGTTATCTTCCAGGCATGTTACCAATAACTTATCAATGCCTACTTGCTTACAATATGGAAGTACTTTCTTGAGCATTAAGGATGCATATCCTTTGCCTCTTTCACTAGGACAAACAGAGTAGCCTATGTGTCCTCCGAATTTAGAAAGAAAAGAGTTGAACATGTGGCGAACTTGGATCATGCCAACAACATGATTATCAGATGCTCGGACGAGCATAAATTGTGTTGCTGGCACAAGCCCAGTTGGAACAGTTTCCGGTCTTTCCCATTCTGAGCATATTTCAACATATCTAAAAGGATCTTCTATCTTTGACAAAGGCCCAGTGCCATCCATGGATTCTCCGGATGCTAAAAACTCATCTCTGTATCTAGAGATCTCTTCTGCGTATTCGTTTGTGGGTTTTGTTAGAATGAACTCTTCCATAATGTGCTCTTTGGTATCAGAAGGGCTCAACGAGCCCCTCTGTGATTATTCTGTAAGCTGATTTAGAATGCTGTATCCAATTGTACCTTCAGGCATCTTAAGTCCAAAGTTATCAACAATTGTTGCACCGATTATTGCAAATGTATCAGCTTCTCCTAAGTCCTTACCGCAAGGCATGCTAGGTGAGTATGCGATGAATGGAACCTTTTCTCTTGTATGATCAGAGCCTGTGTATGTCGGATCGTTTCCATGGTCTGCTGTCAAGATTATTAGGTCATCATCGTGGATATACTTAAGCAGTTCTCCAAGCTTCTCATCGAACATCTCAATTTCATGAGCATATCCTCCTGGATCTCTTCTGTGACCCCACTTTGCATCAAAGTCAACGAGGTTAACAAAGCAAAGCCCTGTGAAATCCCTGTCCTTTGCCACTTCAATTGTCTGTTCCATTCCATTTACGCTACTTTGTGATTTGATAGCCTCTGTTACACCTTCGCCAACAAAGATGTCGTTGATCTTTCCAATGGAGATCATGTCATAACCATTGTCTTTCAATGTGTTTAGAGCTGTTTTTCCAAATGGCTTGACTGCAATGTCATGCCTGTTTGGAGTTCTGACAAATTCACCTTTCTTTTCACCTACAAATGGACGAGCGATGATTCTTCCGACATTCCATTCTGGCTTCATTGTGATCTCTCTTGCAATTTCGCAGCAGCGATATAGCTCGTCAAGACCAAAATATTTCTCGTGAGCAGCAATTTGTAGTACAGAGTCTGCAGATGTATATACGATCATTGCACCAGTTTTGATGTGTTCTTCTCCAAGCTCGTCAAGAATTACTGTTCCAGAGGAAGCTTTATTGCCAATAACTTTGTGACCAGTTCTTTTTTCAAGCTCTGCAATAAGATCCGGAGGAAAGCCTGTGTCTGTAAATGTAATGAAAGGCTTAGTTGTCTTTAGGCCCATCATCTCCCAATGCCCTGTCATGGTATCCTTGCCATTGCTTGCCTCATTAAGACGCATGAATCTAGCCATAGGATTCTCTACTGGGTCTATGTTTCTCATCTTCTTCAGGTTTCCCAGTCCAAGTTTCTTGAGGTTAGGAATAACCATGTTTGGGTTTTTTTCTGCGATATGACCGAAAGTATCGACACCGATATCGCCAAATTTAGCAGAATCCTTCATCTCTCCAATTCCGAGAGAATCAAGAACGATAGTAAATATCCTTTTATACATATATATATCTTCCTTTTATCTGATAATTAAGATAATACATTTTCCGTTACATTTTATGTTTTTGCAATCTGGCTCAGAAATATTCTAGGTGCTACAAGATTCAAATATTTTAGAATCAATGCGTTTTGCACCTAGAACTCTTATATATTAAGGATTATATGAAACGATATCCACACTCCTTTTAGATTGCCTTTTTGTGATTCAGGACTGCTTGAAATGGCTAACAGAGAGCCATTTTATGACTCAAATAGGAGTTATTAAAGAAGCGTTTTTATTCTAAAAAGAGGATCTTGAAAAAATCGCTATGTTTCGGTTTCTTTATGGAGAAACGTAGTTTTTCTAGGAAAAACATGAGAAAAATGGAAAAAATATCAACATTACGTATATTTATTCGATAAATTTAAAAATTTATGAATATTTTATATTTGCTTTATTTATTTTATTTGTAACAAAATAACTACTTTTATGCTAATTATCTTGAAATATTGATTAAAATTATTAATCGACAGATGAAAGAATCTTTGATAAAGTTATTGCAGTCTGTATCCGATGCAGACATTTAACCAAATGGGAGGTCATATATGAAAAAAATATGGACTGTTCTTCTTGTAGTTCTAATGGTACTCATGGCTGTAACAAGCTGTGGTAAGAAAGCACCAGCTCAGACAACTACAAGCACAACAACTACAGCAGCACCAAAGGCAGAGACACCTAAGGTAGAAGCTCCAAAAGCGGAGGCTCCAAAAGCAACTGAAGCTCCAAAGGCTACTAAGGCAGCTGTAGAAGACACTTATACATACACAGATAGTGTAGTTCAGCTAGCTACAAACTGGAACCCTCACACATATCAGACAAAGGATGATTTTTATCCTGCTGAATTCATTCGTGCTGGTTTCTATAACTTCATCTTCAACGATGCACTACACCCAGTTGATGGCAAGGCTCCATATGAAGGCTACGTAATCGTACCTGAGATGGCTTCTGCAATGCCAGTTGATGTTACAGAGCAGGTTAAGGCTGAACACCCAGAGTTCAACATCCCAGCTTCTGCAACAGCAGGCTATGCTTACACAATCGATCTAAACCCAGACGCATGTTGGGAAAATGGAAAGAAGATCAACGCTGACACATATGTAGAGTCAATGAAGAGACTTCTTGATCCAAGACTACTTAACTACAGAGCATCTGACTACTATGTACAGAGCCTCTCAATCGCTGGTGCAGAGTTCTATGCTAACCAGGGACAGAAGAAGGTTATTACAGTTGGTCAGGCAATGGCTAACGAAGGATATTCAGACCTTGATGAGTTCCTCGCTGCAAAGGGAGACGACTTTGAAGGTTACATCAACTGGTCATACTCATTCGGTGAAGAATATGATTTCACAAAGCATCCAGTAGAAGACAAGAATGATGTTGATATCGATATCGACGCATTCGTTCCTGCAACAGATGAAACAAAGAAGACTCCATTCACACTTAACCAGCTTGTTAACTTCTATGTTAACGTAAACGCAGTTCTTCAGGGCGCTGACAGAGACCAGGCTATGGCATGGGTTCCTGCAGAGCTATATGTTGAATGGACATACCCAAGCAACATCTCATTTGACACAGTTGGATGTTACAAGACAGGTGAGTACCAGATTACACTTGTATTCGGTAAGTCACTTGCTGGATTCCAGCTTCTATACAACCTCTCAAGCTCATGGCTTGTTGAACCAGAGCTATATGATGCATGTCTATCAGAGAGCAATGGTGTTTGGACATCAAAGTACAACACATCAGTTGATACAACTCTCTCATATGGCCCATATAAGCTAGTTTCTTATCAGACAGATAAGGCAATGAGATTCGAGAAGAACGATAAGTGGTATGGTTGGACAGATGGAAAGCACGTCTATGTTGACCCAACAGATGGCCAGACATATCCAATGTACCAGACAACAGCTATCGCAACTCAGAAGGTTGAAGAGAACTCAACAGCTAAGCTCATGTTCCTCAAGGGTGAGTTGATGACTTACTCACTTGGTGCTGAAGACTTCGCTCAGTACAGAAACTCAGATTATTGCCACGTTGTTCCTGAAGAAACAATCTTCTTCTTGATCGTTAACGGCTACGAGCAGGCTATCAATAACAGAGAGGCTGCAGCTGACTTCGATAAGAATACTACAGATCTTCAGACAATGACTCTTCTCAACTTCAGAAAGGCACTTGCTGTAACATACGACAAGGAGCTCTTCGCAGCAACAATCTCACCAGCAAGAAGCGGTGCATACGGAATCATCGGTACTAAGTACATCTATGATCCAGACACAGGTGCTCGTTACAGAGATACAGATAAGGCTAAGCAGGTTCTTTGCGACTTCTACTCAGTTGACGTATCTAAGTTCGCTTCTCTTGATGATGCTGTTGATTCAATCACAGGATTTGACCCAGTCAAGGCTAAGGAACTATATGCAGAGGCATTCAAGGATGCTCTTGCACTTGGTTACATCACAGACAACAACAATGATGGAATTTCAGACCAGACAGTTACTATCGAGTACTGTATCTCAGCTGATTCTTCATTCATGACAAAGACAATTGATTACCTCAATGAGAAGATGGCAGAAGTAACAGCTGGAACTCCATTCGATGGTAAGGTTAAGTTTGTTAAGTCCGCTCCTTATGGCAACGACTGGTCTAACAAGATCCGTGCTGGTCTTTCTGATACTGTTCTTGGTGGATGGTCCGGTGCTGTTCTTGACCCATTCGGTTTGACAGACCTCTACACAAACCCAAGCTATCAGTACGATGGTAGATGGTTCGATTCAGCTTCTGTTAAGCTAACTATCAACGTTCCAGTTAATGGTGTTGCTACAGATGTTACAATGAGCCTCAGAAAGTGGTCAGATTCCCTCAACGGAACAACTGTTTCACAGGAAGGTGTTGAATACAACTTCGGTGAAGGTATTGCTGACGTTGAGACAAGACTTGATATCCTTGCTGCAATCGAGGGTGCTGTTCTTAACACATATGACTACCTACCTATGCTCCAGAATGCAGGAATGAGCTTACTTACTCAGAAAGCTTACTACGTAGTTGATGAGTACAATGCTATTCTTGGTCGTGGTGGTATCACATACCTCAAGTATAACTACTCAGATGCTGAATGGGCTGAGTATGTTAAGAGCCAGGGTGGAGAGCTTAAGTACTAATATCTTGTATAATCAAGATTAAGCTATGTTTTCAGAATAAACGCATGAAGAAATTAGGCTCGATAATTTTAGCCATTTAAATGAGGAATTTCGGTTTTTTAGCTGAAGTTCCTCTTTTCTTTTGATTGGATGTAGTGTATAATTATAACTACTGGAG
>CAKQTE010000110.1 GCA_934276485.1 uncultured Spirochaetales bacterium
AAATGTGCTGTTATCCATCCCGAGGCCTCCTTCGGATAATTCTATCCTCAGGAGCTAACCGAGGCAAGCCTCGGGGTATTCAACCCTTCACATGCTGGCTGCTCGTATCGCCAGCATTGTGAATAAAATCACTATTTGTGATGTACTTGTCAGTCAAGGTATTAAGTGTCATTAGATGAGGTTTTTCATTCATTGTTTGTAGCATGTGAAAATTCATTATTGAATATTCATGAATTTTCAAGGATAATTAAAATAATTTACTAAAAAAAAGGAAACAACATGGCAAGCAAGACAATAAACATTGATGACATCGAATATCTTCTTACAGACGCCATCACGGGCTTAAAGGAAGACTTTTTAAAGAACTTTATGGAAGCGTATTCATTCCCTAAAGCTACATACAAGAAATTAATCACAACAGGCCCAGATGAAGATGGTTATTATTCTGTAAAGCAAAAGATGCTTTATAAGGAAGTGGCTGAAAACGCTAATATGGAGCAAGCTTATTTTGACGCAATACAGCATGCTCAGAGCAATCGCAATAAAGAACGTTTTGTTATCGTTAACAACTTTGATAAGTTCATGGCGCAAGATACTGCATCAGGTAAGGGTATTGAGGTTCCTTTTGATGAACTAGCTGATAGCTACGAGTTCTTCCTCCCATGGACTGGGCGTGAAATCACAGAAACCTTAGTTGAGAACCCTGCTGATGTAAAAGCAGCAGCTAAAATGAGGTACCTGTTCGAGTCTATCATCAAAGATAACGAGAAAATGGATACTCAAGCTTTAAACGTATTCTTGACACGTATCCTTTTCTGTTACTTTGCTGATGATACAGGTATTTTCCCTAATAAGAACCAATTCATTGATTCAGTAATCAACAACACCAATGAAGATGGAGAAGACTTAGGAGAATATCTAACAAACCTTTTCTCAGTACTCGATATACCAGAAAACAAGCGTGTTGATATTCATCCTTGTTATAAACATTTTCCATATGTAAACGGAGGTCTTTTTAGAGATCACTACCCTGCACCTCGCTTTACAAAAGCATCAAGAAAAAAACTTATTGAAGGTGGAACATTAGATTGGTCAGCAATCAATCCTGATATCTTTGGCTCTATGTTCCAAGCTGTCATTGATCCAGAACAACGCAGACACCTTGGTCAGCACTATACAAGTGTTACTAATATCATGAAAGTTTTAAACCCTCTCTTTCTTGATGATTTGAATGCAGAACTTGATAAGATAGCAGAACAACCATGTTCTGTAGACAGAGATAAAAAGCTCAATGCTTTTAGAAATAAGCTATCAAAAATCAAGGTATTTGATCCTGCGTGCGGATCAGGGAATTTCCTTATTATCGCCTATAAAGAATTATGCCATTTAGAAATGAAAGCACTAGGGCTCTATTATGATAGCCAGCTACCATTTTTAAGCATTCAATTGGACCATTTCTATGGTATTGAGATAGACGACTTTCCTTGTGAAGTTACACGCCTAGCGCTTTGGCTTGTACAACACCAAATCAACTTAGAGTGCTATGAAAAGTTTGGTAATTGTAACCCTACTTTGCCTTTGACTTCATCGGGAAATATTGTATGTGGTAATGCTCTTAGATTAGATTGGAATGAAGTTTGCCCCGTTAATGATAATACAATTTTATATATATGCGGTAATCCTCCATATCAAGGTGGACAAACTTGTACTGCTACTCAAAAAAATGAAATTAAAATGCTTTTTATAGAAAGTAACAAAACAGGTTTTTTAGATTATGTATGTGGTTGGTTTATAAAAGCAGCAAGATTTATAAATAAGCACCCTCAAATCCGTAGTGCATTCGTTACAACAAATTCTATTTGTCAAGGTGTACAGGTTGGATTTTTTTGGCCTTGGATTTGGAAAGAAAACATAGAAATAGCATTTTGTGTACAATCATTTAAATGGAAAAATAATGCAAAAGATAATGCTGGTGTTACTGTAATGATAGTTGGCCTAGGATACAAAAATACTATAACAAATAATAAAATTATTTATAGTGAAATAACTATAAATGCTCAGCATATAAGCCCTTATGGTATTGTTGGATCAGATTGTTTTGTTACTCCTCGTAGAAATCCTTTTTTTCAAATACCTCAATGTGATGTTGGCTGTCTGTTTGGGGATGGAGGTAATTTGATTTTATCAACAGCCCAAAAAGAACAATTTATCAGTTCAAATTCTGATTCAAAAAAGTTTATAAGAAAACTTATAGGTTCTGAAGAATTTATAAAGAATAAAGAGAGATGGTGTTTATGGATTTCTGATGAAGAATTAAAAGAAGCACAGAATATTGACGAAATTAATACAAGGCTTATTTGCTGCAAAAAGTTTAGGGAAAATGGAGGGTCAGAGGTATTCAAAATTCGCGAAAGATATTGGCAACCTAGAGAATTTCCAAACATATCTAAATCCGCAATAATTTTACCTTTAACATCTTCTGAAAGAAGAAAATACATTCCTATTGGTTATTGCGAACCTAATGTTGTTGTGACAAATCTAGCTTATGCAATATACAATGCTCCTCTTTGGCTGTTCTCAATCCTAACTTCAAATATGCATATGACTTGGGTTAAAACGGTTGGAGGCAGATTAAAAACCGATTATAGATATTCAAATACTCTTTGTTATAATACATTTCCTTTTCCTACTCTAACGGATAAACAAAAAGCTTTACTTGAAGATTCTGCAATGGCAATTATTGAAGCAAGAGAAAATCATTATGATTGCTCTTTAGCGCAGCTTTATAATCTTGAATCCATGCCAGACGATCTTAAAGCAGCACATGATGCTAATGATTTATTAGTAGACAGCCTTTATTCAAAGAGGGGCTTTAAAAACGATGAAGAGCGTTTAGCAGAATTATTTAGGCGCTATGAAATTTTGTCAAAGGAGAATAACTAATGCCAGAAATTGCTCACATAACATATGAACATAATAATTCTATTCCAGAGTATGATAACCTTGGCATGAGACTTATGCAGCGTAAAGCTTATGAGAGAAGAAATGAACAATATATTCTTCTCAAAGCACCTCCTGCATCTGGCAAATCACGTGCATGTATGTACATTGCATTAGATAAGCTCCACTTTCAAGGACTCAAAAAAGTAATCATAGCAGTACCAGAGAAAACCATCGCTTCATCATTTAAGGATACAGATTTACGTACTGGTGGGTTCTTTACTGATTGGAGTGTAGACAAAAGATACAACCTCTGTATCGGAGGTTCTGACTCTAGTAAAGTTGCAAAAGTTCGTGCTTTCTTAAAAGATCCTGGAGCACAAATATTACTTTGTACCCACGCAACTTTAAGATTTGCTTATGACGACCTTAAGAATGATATGGCTTTTAATGACTGCTTCCTTTGTATTGATGAATTTCACCACACATCAGCAGATGTAGATAACAGCAGACTCGGAAACCTTATCGCTAATATCTACAACAACTCTACAGCGCATATTTTAGCAATGACAGGTTCTTACTTCCGTGGTAATGGAGTTGCCGTTCTAGATCCAGAAGTTGAAGGAGGCTTTACAAGTGTTACCTACACCTACTACGAGCAGCTTTCATCTTATAAGTATTTGAATACTATCAACCTATCCTATGACTTCTATGCAGGTACTTATTTTGATGTACTTAAGAAGGATCTTAATTTAAACAAAAAAGCAATCATCCATATTCCTAACATAAACTCAAGAGAGTCTACAAAGGCTAAATATAACGAAGTTGATACCATCCTTGATATTATTGGTGATGTCGAGGAACAAGAAGAGGAAACAGGTGTTTATCTAGTACGTACAAAAGAAGGAAGATTACTTAGAGTCGTTGATTTGGTTGAAGATGATCCAAAAGAAAGAGCCAAGAGAGAAAAGTATGTAAGAGAAAACGCAGATAAACATGATGCCCTTGATATCATTATTGCTCTTAACCTTGCTAAAGAAGGTTTTGACTGGCCTGCTTGTGAGCACATGCTCACAGTTGGTTATCGTGGTTCCTTAACTGAAATCGTTCAAATTATCGGTCGCTGTACCCGTGACTATCCTGGCAAAACAGAAGCTACCTTTACAAATATCATTGCAGAGCCAGACTCTACTGCTACAGAAACTGCCGAAGCAGTAAATAACCTACTTAAAGCTGTAACTGCATCACTCTTAATGGAACAGGTATTAGCTCCTAAATGGGATTTCAAAACCAAAATGCCTAAGTTGCAACTCTTAAAACCTGAAACAGAGAAGGCTCAAAAAATCATCGATAATGAAATGTCTGATCTCATTGCTTCTATTATGACCAACCCAGAAGTACAAAAGGTCATGATGAAAAAGAACTCAGCAAGGCTGATCAATAAAGGACTTGTTCCAAAGATTCTTATTGAAAAATATTCTGGTCTTTCTGCAACAGATAGAGAAGCCATCAGACAAGAAGTTGTTTCTCAACTTGTTATTGGTTCTGCTAAGACTGATGATGATGATAACAAACAAGGACCTAATAGTGCTCCACTAGATAAACGCCTTTTGAAATTTGCAGATGGTTTGATTGTTGATATCAGAGAACTTGATATTAACCTAATCGACTCTATTAATCCTTTTGAAAAGGCTTATCAGATTATTGCTAAATCCATTGATAAAGAAACACTAGCAACCATCAAAGATGCTATAGATAAGCAAATGCACCGTCTGCCTGATTTTACAGAGAATGACATAAAAATCTATTGGCCTCAGATTATTGCTTTCAACGAAGAAAATGGTCGAATTCCAGACAGGCTTTCTGAAGACCCTTATGAGGCTCGCTTGGGAGAAGTCTTGGTATTCCTTGCTAGAGAAAAGGAGCGAATGAACAATGCTAAATAAAGATTTTTTAGATAGCATCTTTGCTTCTGACACTTCAGGTCTGATTGACAAGGCTCCTTCTATTACCAAATCAGAACCTAAAGTTGAATATGACATCGCTAGCCAAAAAGAAAGAGAAGTCCATGACTGGATTAAAGAGCATGGAAGAGAACCTTCTGAGAAATCACATGACATATCGGAAAAGATGTTAGCTAAACGGCTGAAAGCTATGAAGAAAGCTAAAGAGCCAGAGATTGATAACAATCCTCTTAATTCACCTTTACTAGATGATATGTTGAATAAATTAAATAGAAATCAATCGATTTATGATTTTTCAAACTCTTTGCTAACCAAGTCTAGTGATAAGCCTAAAAATCGCAATGTCAATGATTTTATAGCAAAGCGCACAGCAATGAAGGATTTTTATCAGTATGAGCCAATGTTTTTGAAGGTTCAGAGGGAAATAGATTCAAAAATTAGACAGATTATACCTTTTACAGCAACAACACTCAATGTCGGGAATTTCTATATTGCAGGAGGTTTGCTTTGCTATATAGATAAGATCTATGAAGAAGAACGTACATCGTTTGGAAGAGTTGATAAAAGAATTCATGTTATTTTTGCTAATGGCACAGAAAGCAATATGCTCTTTGCAACTTTTCAAAAGATTATGTCTACTGAATTCGGTCGTATTGTAACAGTACCTCAAGACACAAATTTTGAATTTGGTAAAGAAGATGTGCAGACAGGTATTATATATATCTTGCGCTCTGCTTCTAACAATGAGGTTGTAACACAATTTGGAAAGGAACTATATAAGGTCGGTTATACTAGCACAACAGTAGAAGATCGCATTAAAAATGCAGCAAATGAACCTACTTACTTATGTGCCCCTGTTGTAATCATGGAAAAATGGACATGCCAAAATCTCAATGCTAAAGCCTTAGAAACCTTTTTGCATAAGTTCTTCGCAAAAGAACAAAAGCATATAAAAGTATTCCATAAAGGTAAGTATCAAACAGCAACCGAATGGTATCACGTTCCATTAGAAGTTTTAGAGAAAACAGTGCCTCTTATCATTTGTGGGGATATTGTGAATTATCAATACGACTCTGTAAACAGAGATATAGTGAGGGTAAAATAATGGCTAGAGCGAAGAGAGATAACACATGGAAAAATTTGAGCATCCAAATCGATGAAAATCTTTATAACCGCCTTAAAAAAGAAGCGGAAACAGAATCTCGTACTTTAACAGCAACAGTTGAACTCATCTTGCGGAACTACTTCACAAACAAAGATAAAACAAATAAATTTTAATTTTATTAGGAACTAATGGGCCCAAAAAGGGCCCACTTACCTGTTATATAAGCACTTAATTTATTATCTTACAATAAATTGATTTACTCCCACTCAATGGTTCCTACTGGTTTTGGTGTCATGTCATAAACAAC
The DNA here is from genome assembly GCA_934276485.1 of uncultured Spirochaetales bacterium. Lineage (GTDB taxonomy): Bacteria > Spirochaetota > Spirochaetia > Sphaerochaetales > Sphaerochaetaceae > Ornithospirochaeta. The sequence continues at coordinate 6,317 of CAKQTE010000110.1, forward strand.
ACGGTTAACACCCTTAACTTCATTTAGGATTCTATCTGTAATATGCTGCAATAGTTCAAATGGAACATTCTCCACAGTAGCTGTCATAGCATCAACAGTATTTACTGCTCTGATAATTACAGGGTACTCATAGGATCTCTGATCGTTACGAACACCAACAGACTTGAAATCTGGAACAGCTGTGAAATACTGCCAAACCTTTCCTTCTAGACCATTCTTTGCAAACTCCTCTCTTAGGATTGCATCAGACTCCCTTACACACTCAAGTCTATCACGAGTGATCGCACCAAGACATCTTACGCCAAGACCTGGGCCTGGGAATGGTTGACGATATACCATACCATCAGGAAGTCCTAGAGCCTTACCCACTACTCTAACTTCATCCTTATATAGAATGCGCAATGGCTCAACAAGCTCAAACTTCAAATCTTCAGGTAGTCCACCAACATTGTGATGAGCCTTTACAGAACCACTTTCAAGGATATCTGGATAGATGGTTCCCTGTGCAAGGAATTCAATACCTTCAAGCTTTCTAGCTTCTTCCTCGAATACACGAATGAACTCAGCTCCAATGATCTTTCTCTTTTTCTCTGGCTCTGCTACTCCAACAAGCTTATCCAAGAAACGATCCACTGCATCAACATAGATGAGATTTGCATTCATCTCATTCTTGAATACCTGTACAACCTGTTCAGGCTCACCCTTTCTAAGTAGACCATGGTTTACATGAACACATACAAGGTTCTTGCCAATTGCCTTGATCAGCAATGCCGCAACAACAGAAGAGTCTACTCCACCAGAAAGAGCAAGAAGAACCTTCTTGTCTCCTACTTGAGCTTTGACTTTTTCAATCTCTTTCTCAATAAAGGCATTTGCTAATTCAGAATTCGTGATTCTAACCATATCATCTGGACGCTTATTGTCGCTCATAGTTTCCTCCGCTATATGCGTGATTTTATATTGAAACAAAGCTTAAATTAAATAGGCATAACGAAAAAAAACAAGCTTATTTCATCTTTTTTTCTGAATATGCCTTACCTATCCGCAAAAACTTAGATTCCCGCATTGCCCTACATATCATCCATGCTTAAGCCAATGTATTCTATGGAATATCCAGGGATGTTTTTTCTAAACACTTCTCCTTTCAAAAGAAGCTTCTCTTCATTATATTTCTTCTTATTGCGTTTTATCTCATAGAGCTTGCATGTCTTTGTAAAGGAATCCAAAGCAACAATATCTATTTCATTTTCTCCTTTCCTGTCCCACCATGATCCCAGATCTGAAAAATCACCATTTTCCTTCAGTAGTTCGAAAAAATACTTTTCAAGTGTCTTTCCAGTAAAGGTCTCATAATCCCTCTCTACTATCGCCTTTAGTCTAGAAAACTGCTCCAACTCTATTAGATTTTGATTTGAATAGATAAATCTAAAATAGAATCTCATATTAGGATCAATAATCTCCCAATGAGCCTTTCTGCTTTCACTCGATGAAAACAAAGGTTTATTCTTCTTTAGCACACAAAATAGATTTTCCAGTTTTTCAATATAAGAGCCAGTATTTTTTCCTATAATAGAATCTATCTCTGACTGTGTCGTATAGCCCTCTGCTATAAGTCTAAGGATAGAAAAATAAATTGTGTAATCCTTTCCTATTTCAGATATCAATATATCCTTTGCATCACTAAGAAAAGGAGAATATGCGTCCAAGGCATATTCAATCATTCTTCTCTTTGTAAATGCACCTCTATCCATTAGCAATGAAACATATCTTGGAACACCGCCTGTGAGCATAAAGAGACACAATAAATCCTCGTTTGAATAATCTGGATTATAATCAGAAAGAATTTCTTTTATCACAGTTGGAGAAAATGGCTTAAGAACTATTTTTGCAGTACATCTTCCAAATAGTGGTTCTTTTGAGTTTTCGAATATCTTAACCATCAGAGAATATATAGAACCAGAAACGATTAAATTCATCTTGGAGCTATTTTTGTAGCTATCCCAAAGATTCTGCAAATCAGAAAAGAACGAATCATTGACTTTCATTAAATCCTGGAATTCATCAATTACCAATGTGAAATGATTTGTTTCTGAAAAGATGAATATCTCTTTAAACAATTCTTTTAAACTTTCAACCTTTCCAGATATTCGTAAGCCCAAGCTTTCAAGGATTTCCTGTTGCCACATTGAAACAAGAATTGGTTCAGCAGTTTTACTTGTAAAAAGGTAACAGGATTTATCACTGTAGTTCATTATTTGCTTTGCAAGTTCTGTTTTCCCAATTCTTCGTCTTCCAAGCAAAATTGTAAATGTCGCACTCTCTCTTGATTGAGCGTCCATTCTCTTCAAAAGCTGTAGTTCTTTCTCACGTCCATAGAATTTCTTCATACAATTATTTTAACGGCCATTAAATTAATGGTCAATGAAATAATCAAAATTGCTAGTTAACAGAAAAAGCCCATCACCAAAGCAAAAACTTGATGATGAGCTTGAAATAAACCCTCTCCGAAGAGGATAAAGAGCTAAATAAACAAGCTTTGGAATGCTTGAGATGCTAGAAATAGCATCAATCCATTTACAACAGGAGCAAGAATTGTGATATTGCCACTCTTCATTCTCCTTGCTGCAAATTCATATATATAGCTAACAGCTGCATATACAACAATTGAGCTAATGAGCAATCCAACAATGCTCTTGTTTGCAACAATTCCTGTTACCAATGGAAATGAAAACAGAGTCAAACCTCCCAAGATAGATGAGATATAGAAGTTGCCATCATCATCCAAATGAAGATAGAAAGATATAATCTCTGAGATAGCAACTAGCAATACCATGTATGGGATTGAGATATGAGGGAACATGATATCTGGAAAGAATACCTTCATAACAAGCCTAAACAAGCATGCAAATGCCATAACAGATGCAAATACCATATTCTTTATATATTTATGTTCTTTCATATTACTTACCCCACTCTGTTGCGCTAGATGTGATATCGGCACCAGTGACGAATGCAACTGCAGAATTGACTGACTTTGTAACAGACTTTGATGTAACCGTTGCACCAGTAAGTGCATCGATATTCTCTCCTACAACTCCATCTCCTGTATTTCTCAGGTATTGAAGAAGGAAATCCACATCTTGAAGTGCATTTCTACCAAGCCCCAATGTCTCATCCATATCGCGGATAGTAAGACCTGTGACATAGCCATCGTTCTTGACGCCAATCCACATCACGATATCGCTTGCGTATCCAGAAACCTTTGTCTCGACAATATAGCCATTTGATCCCTTGAATACTCTCTGGATATTTGCATCGTCTCCTGTGTATTCTTCCTCTTCAAAAGAAGTGCTATCCATCAACAAGTATGAAAAGACATAGTTCTGTTCTTCTGCTGCTTTCTTTGAAGCAATGCCCTTAAGGCCGAATGAGACAAGAAAGAGTGCTAGAGTAACAACTGCAATGACAATGACTGCTTTCAAAACATTCTTCATTTGCGTGCCTCCCACCAACTTTTGTTGCCATAGATTCTTGGACGAGTAAAACGCTCTAGAATCCACACTAGTGCATTCATGATCAAGACAGCATATGTAACACCTTCAGGGAATAATCCTGTATATCTGAAGATAACAGTCAACACACCACAACCAATGCCAAATAGAATCTGACCAATGGACGTTGTTGGAGATGTAACATAATCTGTTGCCATGAATATAGCAGCAAGAATCACTCCTCCACTGAGAAGTTGGTAACTCATCCAAACAAAAGGATTGGCATCTGTTTTATTGAAGACAAGAGTAACAAGTGCAACAGAACCCAAATATGAAAGAGGGATTCTGATTGTTATTACATGCCTGATCAATAGGTATGCGCCTCCGATGAGGAGTGCAAGTGCGGATGTCTCTCCGATAGTTCCTCCAACGTGTCCAATAAATAGATCAAACAAAGACACATCTGGAATAGCTGGCATAGCCATACTGTGTAGCGGAGTTGCAGATGAAATGATATCTACAGAACCAAAGACAGGTGCATGATAGCCAACAGATGCAAAACGAGTTAGGTATACTGGCCAGAATAGCATCAAGAAAGCTCGTCCTGCCAATGCTGGATTGAAGATATTCTCTCCAAGTCCTCCTGAGAGTGCTTTTACAATTAAAATTGCAAATGCACTTCCAATGATTACAACGTAGTATGGAACTGTTGCAGGCAGAGTCAGAGCAAGCAACAATCCAGTTACGATTGCTGAAAAATCATCAAGAGTGAAATACTTTTTTACAGCAAGTCTATACAAACCTTCTGTTATTACTGCAGTAAGAATGCTGACAACAACTACCATCAATGCCCTAAAGCCCTGGAATATTACTCCCATTACAAGCGTTGGCATCAATGCAATTATTACATCAAGCATGATTCTTGATGTTCTATAAGGTCCTCTCAAGTGTGGGGATGTATTACAATTCAGTTGCATTTGTCTTCCACTCCTTCAATTCCTTCTTTCCTCTTCTGAATACTTCAACAAGAGGAAGTTTTGCAGGACAGATATATGCACAGCAACCACATTCCATACAATCCTGGATATGTAGTCTTTCAAGTTCCTTGAAATCCTTTGCTTTTTCATATCTGTACATAAACAATGGTTGCAAGCGCATTGGACAGTGATCTGCGCACTTTCCACAGCGAATGCACTGCAAGTGCTTTGGCTCAACATTCTCCTCAAGGGCTAAGATAGCATTTGTACCCTTAACAGTAGGAACATCCAAGCTCTTTAAAGCTGTTCCCATCATAGGGCCTCCTGCTACAACCTTAAGAGTGTCATCCGTAATGCCCCCTGCATTTTCGATTGCAAATGAAATTGGAGTACCAATTCTGACAACCATGTTCTTAGGTTCTTTCATTCCTTCGCCACTGAAAGTAACGATACGTCTTGTAAGAGGTAGTCCTAGATATACAGCTCGATAGATAGATGCATATGTTGCAGCATTGAATACAACGCATCCAACATCCTTAGGAAGCTTTCCAGAAGGGACTTCCCTTCCTGTGAGGGCAACTATAAGTTGTTTCTCAGAACCCTGTGGATAAAGAGTTGGAAGGATCTCCAATGTTACTTCAGGAAACTCTGGCAGATGCTTTTTGATCTCTTCAGCTGCGTCTTTCTTGTTATCCTCAATTGCAAAGAATACATGCTTTGGCTGTGTGATCTTGATCATTACATCCAAACCCTTAAGTACATCTAGTGCATTTGAGCAAATGAGGCTGTCGTCTGCTGTAATATATGGCTCACACTCACAAGCATTGACAATAACAGTATCGATTTCCCCTACAGGAACATTTGCCTTGATGTCTGTTGGGAATGTAGCGCCTCCCATTCCAACGATTCCAGCTTCCCTGATAATTGCAAGTAGCTCTTCTCTATCTAATGACGAGATATCAGCGTGGGCAGTCATCGACATATCCGGAGTATCGAGATAATCGTTTTCAATAACAACAGACTCAATATCATTTCCACTGATATGAGAGCATGGTCCTATCTTTATAACTGTTCCAGATACAGAAGAATGCACAGGAACACATAGTCCATGTCCATCTCCTATCTTCTGACCCATCTTAACTTTGTCACCAACCTTTACAAGTGGTGAACATATAGCTCCTATGTGTTGTCTAAGAGGAATCGTAACAACACTTGGTACTGGAGCTACTATGGCTTCGTTATGTCCTGCTAGTTCTTTTCTATAGACAGGATGAACTCCACCGAAAAACCTTTTCTTCATAAAAAACTCCTAGGTTCTCATCAAGCTTTGAAAGCCATTACTAAAATATTCATTACCTTCTTTGTCTGTCCACATTGCTTCTGCATCAAAGTGCTTCAAAAGCTCCTCTCCTTCTTTTATATCCATCAAGAAAAGAGATGTGGAAAGAGCATCTGCAACAGCAGAATCCTTTGCAATAACAGATACTGCTTTCCAGCGTGTACCGGGCATCAATGTCTCAGGATCGATTATGTGATGGTAAGCTTCCCCATCAACCACATATGACCTTTGGTAGTCGCCACTTGTAACAACTGCACCCTTATTGAGGTATACAGTATGACTATAACTACCACTTTCAGAAAAAGGATCCTGAAGGCCGACAACCCACGAACTTCCATTTGGCTTGGCTCTTGAAGATGATACATTGCCACCAACACTTAACAGTAAAGATGCGTCCACGCCTCTTGTTACGCATTCGGTTGCATAACCCTTTGCAATAGCACCAACATCCAAGCTCATCTTACTGTCACGTAGGTATACAGTAGATGCTTCTTCATCTATGATCACGCAGTTGATATCACAGTGCTCATTTGCTTTTAAAAGCTCTTCCATAGAAGGAAGCTCTGCACACTCCGGGTCCTCTATGCCTTCTGTTCTATAGTCATGCCATATCGATAGCACGCTTCCCATAGCAACATTGACTTTCCCTCCAGAGAGTGTGTACATCTCTTTGCAAAAGAGGAGCATATCAATGATCTTGCGGTCAACGACAACAGGAGATACGCCTGCATTGTCATTGATAGTTTTTATGTTATTGATACCCTCGTAATCATTATATATATCATATAGCTGATGGTACTCGAGCATCTGATCATGGATATCGGTAGCAACACATCTGAACTCTTCTTCATTTTCTGCATAGCCAACCATTGATGTAACTGTGTCAAACAAAGTCAGATAAGATGCCTGAAAACGCTCTAGAGTTTCCTCGCTCTCGACTTTTTTGCAGCCGGAGACAACAAGAAGCAATAGAGACAATATAACAAGCATCTTCCTTTTCATTATCTTGATACCTTCTTCAATAGTTCATTAAAGGAACCGATGGACATTGTAACTGAGCTAGCAAGGTCTGCATCTGCTGGGGCTGATTTCCCGTTGACTGCAATTCCAAGTGCCTCCTCAACTGTCTTTCCTGTGATGTATGATGCATAGGATGCTGCCTGCTGGTACCACTCTGCTCCGATTGAGCTGATTCTTCCCATGCCATAGCCTTCCTTCAGCTGGTTCTTTGTCTGAACATTTGCGCTTGTGTCTGCTGTGATCACGCCCTTGTTGGAGAATGTTACCTTTGCCTGAGCAACATCAACATAAGCGCTTGTGATCTTGTCTCCTTCGAGTGTGAGCATCATTGCGCTGATGTCAGCCTGAGCACATCCATCCTTCTCGTCTGTTGCACTCTTGCTGGATGAGAGTGTTGTGTATGTTACGAGCTCTAGCTTGTCGCCCTTCCTTGCGCCCCTGTACTCAGCGTTCTCTGCGGCATCCGCAATTGCACTTATATAGCCACCCATGTATACGGTAACGGAACTAGCCAGGTCCACATCCTCTGGCTTTCCGTCCTTGATCGAGATTCCCTTTACCTCTGCTGCTGTCTTTCCGACCACATAGTCTGCAAGGGACTTCATCTGCTCGTTCCATTCCTTTCCGATACCGCTTGCCTTTGCCATGCCATATCTAGGTCCGAGCTCGTTCTTGCTCTCAACAGGAACAGAGATGTCTGTTGTGATCTGTCCATTCTCGTCAAAGCGTACCTTTGCCTGTACTGCATCGATCACGCATGACTGGATAACTCCACTTCCATCTACGGCTACTGCTACGAGTGTCGCATCGCTCTGAGCTAGCTGCTCCTTGCTGGATGAGAGTGTTGTCACAAATGACAAGCCTGTCTTCAAGCGTCCATTATCATCTTTATTTACATCTACTATCTTTTTTTCTTCTACTTTCTTTTCTTCAACGGGAGCAGATAGTACAGCAACATTCTCTTTTGCAGCCTCCTGTAGAACAACCACCTTTGCATAACAGCTAGTTAGCAAGATAGCTACTAACAAGCATAGAGCTAGCAAAGTTACAATTCGATTACGAATCATATATTTATTCCTCCATAATAGCTTTAATTCACTTTGAAGATTCATGATAATGAATTTTTCGGGTTAGGAATATAGTCTTATGCCTCACTATGTGAAAATAGATAAATTTTTATCATATTGGTTTTCAAAGTTATTTGTTTGCTTTTTCTAAGATTATTTGTCCATTTCACTACAAATTTTGTTTGACAGGTAGCAATTTCAATGGCTTAATATAGAGAGAAACAAAAGGATTGTTACCTATTTTAGGGCAAAACCAATTTTATTAAGCTACTGGAGAAAGAAGAGGTTATGACCCTCTTTTATGCAACAGCCTAATAAAGTTGGTTTTTTTATTGTCAGGAGGTTTGCTTTGCTCGTCACCAAGACTATCAACAACAATATTGTTGCTTGTGTCTCCCCAGAAGGAAAAGAACAAATAGTAATGGGACGTGGTCTAGGCTTTGATTTCAAGGTCGGTTCTACAATCGATCAAGATAGAATCGAGAAAGTATTCTCAATAGACAATCAAAGTGGATATGACAACGCAAAGAACCTGTTTGCAAACATTCCAGAAGAGCTTTTGAATATCTGCATCAATATCATCGATAGCGCAAAGGAAAGCCTTAACAGTAAGCTTAATGACAGTATCTACCTTACACTCACAGATCACATCAACTTTGCTATCACAAAGACACGTGAAGGTTTTGATCTATATTCAGCAATCCTAAGTGACGTCAAGGTATTCTATCCAAGAGAGTATATGATTGGAAAGGAAGCTATCGTCACAATTGAACGAAGACTTGGAAAGAAGCTTCCTGCAGAGGAAGCCTGTGCAATAGCACTGCATATAGTAAATGCAGAATACAATACAGAGATCGGTTCGATTATGCATATCACGCAATCCATTGCTGATGTTGTATCGATTATCAACAAAAAAATTGGAGTCGAGATCCGAGATGATGATATCGCAGGCGCATCTCTATTGAGCTATCTTAAGTACTTTGTATTCCGTATCTATACAGACAACAACATTGCAGATAATACATCAGATCGCTTTCCTCAAATGATTGCATCGATTTCTCCTGATTGCCACATGCTTTCAGAAGCAATTGCTACATATCTCGAGAGAGAAAGCAATCACGAAATAACAAAGATGGACAAAGCGTCTCTCGCTTCTAACATCTATAGCTTTAGAGAATATTTCAGGAGGAAAAAATAAAATGGGTCTTTTCGATAAACTATTCAAGTCAAACAGCAATATCACACTCGCATCCCCTATCAAGGGCCAGAGCCTACCACTGTCGAAGGTATCTGATCCAACATTCGGAGAGGAGATTCTAGGAAAGGGAGTTGCTATCCAACCAGAAGGCAACAAGATTGTTAGCCCATGTGATGGCGTTGTTGATTTAATGTTCGATACAGGACATGCAGTAAACCTAAAATCTTCAGATGGCGTTGAGATTCTTATTCACGTTGGTCTTGATACTGTTGCTCTCAAGGGAGAGGGATTCAAGACATTCAAGAAAACCGATGAGCCAGTTAAGAAAGGAGACCTGCTAATCGAGTTTGACAAGGATTTCCTTCTCAAAAAAGGATATGACATCATTGTTCCAATGATCATTTGTAATACAGATGAGTACAAGCTAGTCAAGGCTCTTACAGATAAGAGCGTCGAAGCTGGCGATGATGTACTGGTTATCACAAAGAACTGAGGCGTAAGATGATTCAAGGTAAAGGAAACCCTGTATTTGGCGGAATCGCCATTGGAAAGATCTTTGTATATAAGAAGGTCGATACCCAGCTTAAGCAGAAAGCTGCTGATAAAGACAAGGAACTAATCAGATTCCACGAAGCTCAGGATGTAGCTAGAGCCCAGCTTCAGGAGCTCTTTGATAAAACAAAAAAAGAGCTTGGCGAAGAGCAAAGCGCTATCATCGATATCCAGATGATGCTTCTTGAGGATCTTGATTTCGTAGAAAGCATTGAAAGCATGATCGCACAAGGCTGCGATGCAGCATTTGCTGTCAATGAAACAGGAGAAGCACAGGCTGCAATGTTTGCATCTCTAGAAGATGACTATATGAAAGCAAGAGCTACAGATATTCGTGATATCTCAACTAGACTTGTCAAGATTCTTCTCAATGCAGACACATCCTTCAAGATGACAGAGCCAGGAATCCTTATCGCAGAAGACCTTACTCCTAGTGAGACTGTTCAGCTAGAGAAAGACAAGATCCTTGCATTCGTTACTCGCTGTGGAAGCCAGAATTCACACACAGCAATCCTTGCTCGTGTTATGAATATTCCATCTCTTGTACAGACAGATATCACAATCAATCCATCCCTTGATGGAAAGATGATGATCGTAGATGGTTTTACAGGCACCTACTTCATCGATCCAGATCCTGACACTATGGCTAAGATGCTGGAAAAGCAAAAACAAGCAAAGAGCTATAAGGAAGGCTTGGAAAAATACAGAGGCGTTGAGACAAAGACAAAAATGGGTCAGCACGTAAATCTATTTGCTAACATCGGTAACGTTGAAGACCTAAAGTATGTACTTGAAGGAGATGCTGAAGGTATTGGACTCCTAAGAAGTGAATTCCTATACCTAGGAAGGGACAATTTCCCTACTGAAGAAGAACTATTGGAGAAATACAAGACAGTAGTAACAACAATGAACGGAAAGAGAGTTGTTATCAGAACTCTCGATATCGGAGCTGACAAACAAGTTGATTACTTTGGCCTTGAGCATGAGGAGAACCCTGCCCTTGGATACAGAGGAATCAGAATATGCTTAAAACAGAGAGATATCTTCCGCACTCAGATGAGAGCTATCTTGAGAGCAAGCGCTTTCGGACCTGTATCTGTAATGTTCCCAATGATCATCAGCGTTGAAGAAGTCCGAGAGATCAAGGCATTCACAGAAGAGATGAAAGCAGAACTCGATAAGGAAGGCTACAAGTATGGTAGTGATTTAGAGCTTGGAATCATGATTGAGACTCCAGCTGCTGCTATCATGACAGACGTGCTTGCAAAGGAAGTCGATTTCTTTAGTGTTGGAACAAATGACCTAACTCAATACACACTTGCAATCGACAGACAGAATGCAAAGCTCGATTGCTTCTATGATGCACACCATCCTGCTATTCTTCGTCTACTCGAGATGATAGCAACCAATGGGCACAAGGAAGGCATTTGGGTTGGAATCTGTGGAGAACTTGCAGCAGACCCAACACTTACAGACACATTCTTGAAGATGGGATTCGATGAGCTAAGCGTATCTCCATCAAGAATCTTGGAATTAAGAAAAAATATAATTGAAAGTGAGGTTTGAAAATGAAGGAATTTTCATACGTAGTTAAGGATGAGCTTGGAATCCACGCACGTCCAGCAGGCCAGCTAGTTAAGGCTGTTGCAGGATTCAAGAGTACAATCACAATCCAGGGCGCAAAGGGAAGCGCTGATATGCGCAGACTCATGGCTTTGATGAAGCTTTCTGTCAAGCAGGGCGAAGAAGTCACTGTTAAGGCAGAGGGTGAAGATGAAGATGCAGCAATCGCTGCAATTGAAGAGTTCTTTAAGGCTAATCTGTAAGCCTTGTTGATATTTGAACTACATTCCTTGTGGAATGTAATAATTAAGGGAGGGATTTCACTATGATGAAAACTCTACAGAGACTTGGTAAGTCTCTTATGTTGCCAGTAGCATGTCTTCCAGTTGCTGGTATTCTAATGGGAATCGGTTATTGGATTGACCCATCTGGTTGGGGTGCAAATAACGTACTTGCTCTCTTATTGATCAAGTCAGGTGGTGCACTTATCGACAACATGGCAATTCTATTTGCAATCGGTGTTGCTGTTGGTATGTCAAAGGACCAGGAAGGTACTTCAGCTCTCGCAGGTCTTGTATCATGGTTGTTCTTCCAGACAATCCTCGGATCAGTTGCTCCTGCTATCGTTGGACATATCTCATGGTTGAACGTTGCAGCTTTCGCAAAGGTTAACAACCAGTTCATCGGTATCTTCGCAGGTCTTATCGGTGCTTACTGCTACAACAAGTTCCACAAGGCTCAGCTACCTGAGTTCTTGTCATTCTTCGCAGGAAGAAGATCTGTTGCTATCATGACAGCACTTACAACACTTTTGATCTGTGTTCCAATGATGTTCGTATGGCCATTCATCTACGGTGCTCTTGTTAAGTTCGGAACATTCGTAACAAATCTTGGCCCAATCGGCGCTGGTATCTACGGATTCCTCAACAGACTCTTGATCCCAGTTGGTCTACACCACGCTCTAAACAGTGTATTCTGGTTTGACGTTGCTGGTATCAACGACCTTGGTAACTTCTGGGCTGGTACAGGTACAACAGGTGTTACAGGACAGTACATGGCTGGATTCTTCCCAGTAATGATGTTCGGTCTTCCTGGTGCAGCTCTTGCTATGTATCTTACAGCAAAGGACAAGAACAAGAAGACAGCAGCTGGTATCCTATTCGCAGCAGCTCTCTGTTCATTCTTCACAGGTGTAACAGAGCCTCTCGAGTTCTCATTCATGTTCCTAGCTCCAGCTCTATATGCAGTACACGCTCTTCTAACAGGTATCTTCGTAGGTGTTACAGCAGCTCTTCCAATCAGAGCAGGATTCAACTTCTCTGCTGGTCTTGTTGACTGGGTTCTTTCTTTCAAGGCTCCACATGCACTTCACCCAGCTCTACTTCTAGTACTTGGCGTTGTAGCATTTGTTGTTTACTTCCTACTATTCTACTTCCTCATCAAGAAGTTTGATTTCAAGACACCAGGTAGAGAAGACGATCTAGAAGACGAACTAAAGGTTGAGCTTGCAACTACCGACTTCACAACTGTTGCTCAGATCATTCTTGAGGGCGTTGGTGGACCAGAGAACGTAACTTCAATCGATAACTGTATCACAAGACTTCGCCTTGAGGTTAAGGACAGACTAAAGGTTGACGAGAAGAAGATTAAGAGCGCAGGTGTTAAGGGTGTTCTAAGACCTGGAAAGACTAGCGTTCAGGTAATCATCGGACCAAAGGTTCAGTTTGTTGCAGACGAGTTCAAGAGACTTTGCAAGTAATCTAGCCTAGTCGATCTATAAGCTGTGCACTCGTAATGGGTGTGCAGCTTTTTTATCAAGGATTGTATATGAGACCAATAATTGAGATATGCCTCGAAAATGTTGAATCTGTGCTCGCAGCAGAGCGTGGAGGCGCTGATCGAGTTGAACTATGCTCGGATCTATTTGAAGGAGGACTTTCTCCTTCCATAGGAAGCATAAAAGTCGCCAAAAAACTTTCAAACATCTGCATCAATGCAATGGTTCGCCCTCGTGGTGGCGATTTCTGCTATTCAGATATCGAATTTGAAGTCATGAAAGAAGAAATAAAGGCATTCAAACGCGAAGGAGTAAATGCTATTGTATTTGGCATTCTCACTCAAGATGGGAGAATAGACAAAGACAGATGCAAGGATCTAGTTGAACTATCTCGCCCACTATCAGTGACATTCCATAGAGCTTTCGATATGACAAGAGACCCATTTGAAGCGTTAGACGATCTAATTGAAATCGGCGTTGATCGAATTCTCACTAGCGGACAGGAAGCAACTGCATACGAAGGTATGGACACCCTCAAGAAGCTAATTGATATAGCAGGAGACAGAATCATTATCATGCCAGGATGCGGAATAAAGGAAAGAAACTTCAAGAAGATAGATTCTTTCTTGCATGCAAAGGAATATCATATGTCCCTATCTTCTTCAAAAGAGACAAAGATGACATTCCATCCCGCTCACATCTACATGGGTGGCATATTAAGACAAAGCGAGTTCCTTCTATCAGAGACAAACAGCGATAGAGTCAAGAACATAATCAACATTGCAAGTGAGAAATAGTATGGTGGCTTTAAACCACCATGCTATTAGAACAACATCCCAATTAGTTTCACTGCAAATGCCATAACCCATGCAAGCGCGCATTGAAAGAATACAACGCAAAGTGCCCATCTAAAGCCAAGCTCACGCCTGATTGCAGCAACTGCAGCCACGCATGGTGTGTACAATAGGCAGAATACCAAGAGGCTGATTATCTCAACAGTTGTGAATGAACCAACAACTGCTTGAACAGATCCATATAGCATTGAGATAGTTGCAACAACACTCTCTTTGGCCAGGAATCCTGTAATTAAGGAAGTTACTATTCTCCAATCTCCAAGTCCTATTGGCTTGAGAAGAGGTGAGATAATTCCAGCAATCGATGCAAGTATACTTTCAGAGGAGTCAGTGACTATCTGGAAATGATAGTTGAATGTCTGCAAGAACCAAATTACGATTGTTGCTACAAGAATAACAGTGAATGCTCTCTCCAAGAAATCCTTGGCTTTATCCCACAAGAGATGCATTGTGTTACCAAGCCCTGGCATTCTGTAGTTTGGAAGCTCCATTACAAAAGGAACAGCCTCCCCTTTGAAGAATGTCTTCTTCATGACTATTGCAGAAAGAATTCCCATACATATTCCCAGGAAATATAGTGCAACCATCACAAGAGCACTGCACTTGGGGAAGAATGCGGAAGCAAAGAACGCATATATAGGGAGCTTCGCAGAACAGCTCATGAAAGGAGTAAGAAGTATAGTCATCTTTCTATCACGCTCACTAGGCAATGTTCTTGTGGACATTACACTAGGAACTGTACAACCAAAGCCAATAAGCATTGGTACGATACTTCGTCCTGATAGACCAAGCTTTCTTAATGGTTTATCCATAACAAATGCAACACGCGCAATGTAACCACTATCTTCCATCAATGAGATAAAGAAGAACATTACAACAATAATTGGCAAGAACGAAAGAACACTACCAACGCCAGCGAACAACCCATCTATAACAAGCGAGCGTATGACTTCATTTACTTGCCATATCTCCATGCCACGTTCAACAACACCAGAAAGCTTATTTATTCCCATCTCCAACAATAGTTGCAAGTTGCCACCAATGACATCAAATGTGAGATAGAAAACAAGTCCCATGATAAGAACAAAACAAGGGATTGCTGTGTACTTACCAGTAAGAATCTTATCGATCTTGGTGCTTCTGATATGTTCTTTTGATTCCTTTGGTTTGATAACAGTTTTGTCACAAACATCTTCGATGAAAGAGAATCGCATGGCAGCAATGAGAGCAGATCTATCCATGCCTCCCTCTTTCTCCATTTGACATATTATATGCTCAAGTGCATCCTTCTCGTTCTCATCAAGCTTCAATGCATCCAAAAGGGACTTGTCGCCCTCTGCAAGCTTACTTGCTGCGAATCTAATTGGAATACCAGCACTCTCTGCATGGTCTTCAATCAAGTGCATGATCGCATGTAGGCATCTATGAACACTAGCTCCAGCACCTTCTGGCAAACAGAAATCTATTCTCTCTGGCCTCTCTTGATATTTAGCAACATGCACTGCATGGCTTATAAGTTCATCAATACCTTCTTTCTTTGCAGCTGAGATAGGAATAACAGGAATGCCCAATAGCTTTTCCATCTCGTTGATCTTTATAGATCCACCATTTTCCCTAACCTCATCCATCATATTCAAAGCCAATACCATTGGAATATCGAGTTCCATCAATTGCATTGTCAGATATAGATTTCTCTCAATATTCGAAGCATCAACGATATTGATGATTCCTTTTGGCTTTTCATCAAGCACAAAACTTCTTGTAACAAGCTCCTCGCTTGAATAAGGGCTCATTGAATAAATTCCAGGAAGGTCTGTAACAAGAGTATTTGGATACCCCTTGATCACACCATCTTTTCTATCGACAGTGACACCAGGAAAGTTTCCTACATGTTGATTTGCTCCAGTTAATGCATTAAATAGTGTTGTCTTACCACAATTCTGGTTTCCAGCAAGTGCAAATGTAAGAACAGTATCATTAGGAAGAGGATTCTCATTATCCTTTTCATGGTACTTTCCACCCTCTCCTAGTCCCGGGTGATCCTCTATCTTTGCAGTTGCACTCTTAGCATTAGTGCTAACAGGAGACGATTTATCACGATCACGGATAGATGTGATCTCTATCTGGGCTGCATCAGCAACACGAAGAGTTAATGTGTATCCATGGATCATGAACTCCATTGGATCTCCCATTGGAGCATACTTAATAAGTGTAATATCTGTATTTGGGATTACTCCCATATCGAGAAAGTGCTGACGAAGAGCGCCTTCCCCACCTACAGAAGTAATTGTTGCACTCTTTCCTATTGGTAATTTATCTAGTGTCATAATTTGTCTCTCAATTCAAAAAAGATAATACAAATTTACCAATAAACAATAAATAGCGTTGACTAACTATTGCTGAAAAAGAAAGAGAAATTATTCAACCTATTCCAAGCATTTCTATGACAGGTATCATTTGCAACTACCCATAGTATAAAACTCAATTGATTTTGCTATAATTAATATCTGTTCTGAAAATATAGTTTCCATTAATGTCATTGATTTGATTTATTCATCATAAGGTTTCAATCAAACTAGGTAGTAAGATACTGAAAGGAATGTGAAACTAATTAGTAATACAAAAGACTAGCTGTGACCAGAATCTTGAAACAAGTATTGCAACTATCATTTCTTTGCAATATAAGCTTATAATTTAATTTTACACATCTATTTATCAATATATTCAATAAATCTTGAAATCGAATTCAGATTTTTGTTGACAAACATCTTTTCTCATAACAAGACTATAGATATATAGGAGATTTTCCAATGATTCGTACAAAGGCTGAACGTAAAACAGATATATTTGAACACAAGTTTGGAGCTGATGGATTTATAACAGTTACAAATCTTATCAACAATGATCAGGAACTCAACAATAAAGGTAGATGCTTTGCTCACACCAAGGTTGAGCCCGGTTCTGGAATAGGTTTTCATGAACACCATGGAGAAAGTGAATTATATTATGTTCTAAAAGGCTCTGCAGAATATTCTGACAATGGAGAATGGAAACCAATTCACGAAGGTGATGTAACAATTTGTTATGATGGTGAAGGTCATGGAATAAGAAACAATGGCAACGAGACTTTAGAAATCATCGCACTCATTTTATATAATTAAGGCAACCTCACTTACAGCCTAGCGAAAATGTTAGGTTGTAACTATTTATTTGAATATTATCAAGTCTTTTAAATGATTTTCTAAGTATAGGATGAAGCAAAAACATTACCTTGATAGAAATAAAGTTAAGGATGTATAATTTTGCGCATGATATTGCAACTGAAATCAAATGTTTATTACACCAATTCTTTTGCAAATCTATTTAACAGCTATGATAATTATTGGCACCTCATCTCTCTGATAAGGAAATTAACATGACTATATACGAAATTGCTGAAAAAGCAGGAGTATCAGCATCAACAGTATCAAGAGTACTAAATAACTACCCTTATGTACAAAAGGAAACAAGAGCAAAAGTTCTGAAAGTTCTCTCAGAAAATAACTTTGTTCCAAACGATACAGCAAGAAATCTAGTTACCAGTACAACTAACATGATTGGAATTCTTATTTCCGATATACGAACTACTCAGCATACAGATGGCGTATATTATATCGAACAAGAATTTTCCAAAAATGGTTATTCATGCTTAATCTATAATACAGGAGCAGAATTAGAAAATCAGAAAAAATATATCCAACTATTAAGCCAACGTAAAGTTGATGCTGTAGTTTTAATGGGTTCTATCTATCAAAATAGTACTGTGCAAGATGCAATAATGACATATATGCCTCATACTCCAGTCGCAATTTGTAATGGATACCTTGATGGTCCAAACATATATGGCGTTGTTGCCGATGAATATAATGGTGTATATGACAGTGTAAAGATTTTAGTTGATAGAGGCAGAAAGAATTTGGTATTTGCGACAAATCCTCTAACACCAAGCAATGAGAACAAAGTCAAAGGTTATAAAGCTGGAATACATGACTTCCTTCCAAATACGAATGCTGTTGTGTGGGAAATTGGATCAGAAACAGAAGAAGTCAAAAACAACTTAAAGGAACTGTTTTCTACACATAAAGAGGTTGATGGCATAGTATTTGCTGAAGACTTCCTTGCGCTTATCGGTATAAGAGTTCTATCAGAACTAGGAGCAAAGGTACCTGAGGATATAAGCATCATAGGATTAAATAATTCTAAATTTGCAGAGATATCTATCCCCTCTTTGACAAGTATCGATAATATGCTTTTTGATGTCAGCTTAACGGTTGCAAGGAACTTAGTTGAGGTACTAAAAGGTAATCATGTAAACCATAAGATGATGGTTTGTTCTAGAATAATTGAAAGAGATTCAACAAAATAAAGATCATCAATCGAGTAGGAGGCAACTGATTAATTCAGTTACCGTCCTCTCACACCACCGTACGTACCGTCTTCAGTATACGGCGGTTCCTAAATCACATGCCTACGAACATCTTGTTGTAGGTATCTAATAACCCATGTTCTTCACTGTAGTACCTAATAGCATCACTCTTTAGGTTTCTTTTTGGTATAAGACTTTTTGAGTTTCACACTAATCTGAGCTTCAGGAAGATTAAGACCAAGAGAAGAAAGAAGTAGC
>CAKQTE010000111.1 GCA_934276485.1 uncultured Spirochaetales bacterium
AATGAGAAAACAAGCTTGTGCACAGGCTTTCCTTTCTCTCTTCTGGACTCAACAAGAGAGCAGAAGTATCCATCTCTACCTCCCTTGTTATCTGGAATTGCCTTCACGAACATAAACTAGCCTTCAATTCTATTGATAAGTATTTTAAATGAAATAGATTATAGTATAAATAACTAGCCTACGCAATATCACAATATTAAACCCATGCCAAATAGACATGGGTCATCACAGAACTTTATGCTCCTATGTATAGTTCATCCGCACAGGTCGAATAAATTGCGTATTATACTGCTCTCATAATAAAAAACAAAGGAGCAGAGCATATGAAAACGCAAGAATTCTTATTGTTCAAAACGGCATTCTGCATCTGGATATCGTATTTCAAGGAATACGGTATTCCCTACAAGGCAGCATGTGAGAAAATCGACAGCATTCTTCTCGATCCAGATTCCGAGAAGGATGTAGAACAGCTGTTTGCAGAAGCGAACGCTGACCAAGAATACAGGAAATCCTTGAAATGGTTCATGGGAAACTACAAAAAGGATGATTCCACGATAGGCAAGCTTTCCAAGCTGAATGATCATTACCTGAGCATGATGCTTATAATTGGAAATGAACTTTCCCTAGTTCAGAAACATGATGGAGTAAAGGACATTCTCAAGACCACTGCAGACTTCTTCCAGTGGATTCAAATGCAAGGCTTGGAAGACTGCATGAACATCGACAACCAGATTACCCTGGATTACTTCAAGAACTTACATCAGTCGAATTCATACATGAACAAAGTTATTCCCAATATGAGAAAGGTATTCAGGATACTGGCAGATAATGGCTATTCCAATGTTCCTGATACACTGCTTGGCTACAAGGCTGCACCTAG
The DNA here is from genome assembly GCA_934276485.1 of uncultured Spirochaetales bacterium. Lineage (GTDB taxonomy): Bacteria > Spirochaetota > Spirochaetia > Sphaerochaetales > Sphaerochaetaceae > Ornithospirochaeta. Next base: position 881 of record CAKQTE010000111.1, read on the forward strand.
GCGAAACGTTATTCTCCCAGCATTCACAGACGAAGAGATAGATAGAATCCTTGCTGTACCTGATAGGAGCACATTCAATGGATTCAAGGATTTCAGCATCCTTGTGTTGATTTCCATGACAGGATTGAGACCTGTGGATATTAGGCATCTCAGACTCACAAACTTGGATTTCAGAACTGAAACCATCAATATTGTGCAGGAAAAAACAAACGTGCCTCTGAAACTCCCAATGGACAGCATCCTTTCAAAAACCTTGTCCATATATGTTAAAGAAGCACATCGTCTGATACATCTCAATGATAACGACTTTGTCTTTTGTTCTGCAACAGACAACCGTTCGATTATGTCCTCTCGTGAACTGTACTTGATGTTTCAGAGATGCATGGATATTGCCGGCATAGATAGTACTACTGATAACAGGAAGGGTCTATATACTTTCAGGAGAACAATGGGTAAATGGCTACTTGGATCTGGAGCTCACCCCGAAATGATAGCTTCCGTACTAGGACATCAGAACCTCAACAGCTTCAAGCATTACGTAGGTCTTTCTTCAGAATTGCTCAAATGCGTAGCACTCGATTTCAGATGGATGAAGGGGGGCTTAACATGAATGAACTTAAAAGCAGTCTGAGCGGAATGATGGAAGAATACCTGAAATTCAAGGAAAGCTTAGGATACAAGAGAAAGTCATATTACTATGTACTCCACATGCTCGATGACTTTGCCATAAAACATGATTACAGACGTAAGGATGTTATGACCAAAGAGCTTTCCATGAAGTGGTTGGAGATGAAACCTACTGAAAACGAGAATGGACGTAGAAAGAGAGCTTTGGTCACAAATGATTTCTCCAAGTTTCTCAGATCGATGGGGCACAATTCCTTCGTCCTACCTCCAGGCTCTTTTGGTAGATATGTAAAGCCTGTTCCTTACATCTACACGGATGAAGAGCTGTTAGAGATCTTCAAGGCTTTCGATAATGATGACAACCCCAGATGGCTGCCAACATTGCCTGTATTGATGCGTTTCTACTTCACTACAGGTGTCAAGCCACGAGAGCCCATTGAATTACGCAAGGACGATGTGGATCTGAAGACAGGTGCCTGTTTGATTAAGGATTCAAAAGGTCATAAGGATAGGCTCATTGCATTTTCTGACGACCTTACTGATCTTCTTAGAAAATACGATACAGAAATGGACGTTTTATTTCCAAACAGACAGTATTTCTTCATTTACAAGGGATGTAAGATTCAGTTGTCTACATTGCGCGACGAATTTCATCGGTGTTTCGATACAACTCATATAGAAAGCAATGGAAGAAAGAGGCCAAGACTCTACGACTGGCGCCATAATTTTGCGAGCCGTTCTCTGCAGATGATGCTTGAAGATGATAAGGATTTCGATTCTCTCATGGTCGTACTCAGCGAATACATGGGACACGTTGAATTCAGGGATACCTATTATTACATCAGCATACTTCCAGCAAACCTGATCCATACAGGAAAGCTCGATTGGGCTGGAATGCCGGAGGTGCCATATGAGAACTAAACTGAGAGACCCCGCATTACTTGAATCCCATGTTCTTCACTGTAGTGCCCACAAACCCCTGAACTTTTCTAATTAAGTCTTTTAAATAAATGAAAATGTTGTAAATTCTTCTTGACTTTTTCTTGTTTATGTGGTACTCTGTACGCACTAC
>CAKQTE010000112.1 GCA_934276485.1 uncultured Spirochaetales bacterium
ACATTGCCTTGATTGCAACAAACAGCCTATCGGTATCACCCTTCAGGATTGCATCGGCAAACGATACCCTATCGATTGTGTACAAGTCCTCATCCTGAAAGTAACTGCATAGCAATCCATCGGTGAATGATTTCCTTACTTCCTTGTTTGGGAAATCGAAATAGTAGGCATTAATATCTGGATTGAAGTCCTTAATCGTCAGGTATCCTGCCTGGAACATAAAACATTTTAGGAATGATTTGCTGACTTTCTTCTTGTTGATGGCAAGGATATCAAATCGAGAGAACGATTCTGCAAGAACTGGACTCATCAAGTCCTCTGCAATATCGAAATCACATCTTTCAGCAACATCGAAGAACATTGTCATCATGCCACCTGTATCAATCCAGTAGTTCTTGAAAGTCATTTCAATTGTCTGAAAGTATTGTCCTATGGATACTGGATTGTAGACGCTCTGTGCATATGGATTGAACCTGTAGCCATCGTAGTAGACCTTCAGCTTTTCAAGAAATGATTTCTTGTCCATAGCACCTGTTGCCAACTTTTCATCGATATGCTCTGCAAAGTAGTGCTCCAGCTCTTCCTGTGTATATCCAAACATCTCTGCATATTCATATTCCATCGAGATGTCCATGAGATTGTTCATCTTTGAAAAGAGGGAAAGCTTTGTGTATTTCGTAACACCTGTGATGAATACAAAGTGAATGTATTCATCCATATCCTTCAACACTTGATAGAAGGAACTGAGTACATCCCTCATCTCCTCGATGTTCTCGTTGTAGATGTTGTCTGTTATTACCTTCTCGTATTCATCGACAAGGATGACAACCTTTCCATGCTTTGCATAAAGCTTTTTAATCAGCTCGGAAAAAACTTCACTCAAGGAGTTTTCGATATTGAGTTCAAATCCATAACCAGAAGCAATGCCATTGAGCATTCTGATAATCCATCCATTTAAATCTTTGCTGTTCTTAGATGAGCAGGAACCAAAGCTGAACTTTATTACAGGATACTTCTTCCAGTCATAGTCTGTCTGGCCTATGTATAGCCCCTCAAAGAGATCCTTTCTTCCCTGGAAGATTTTCTCAAGGGTGTTCACACATAAGGACTTCCCAAACCTTCGTGGTCTAGATACGAAACATCTACTGTTCTCGGGCTTTGAAACAAGCTTATATATGTATTTTGTCTTATCGACATACAGAATATCTGCTTGTCTTATCGCCTCAAAATTAAAAGTTCCTGTAGTTACACCCTTTGCCATGTCATCAGTATAGCAAATCTTTGATTCTTCTTGAAATGATTTATCAATCGTCATAACGACCTCCTAATATATAAAGTCGTTATCTCCAGTTTTTGCTAATTGATCCGTTATTTTCAATAAATTTCTGGCTTATGGGAAACAAGGGAAGTCTAGAATTCCATCGCTATACTAAGGCTATCCTCAACTTATATAGCCCCAGTTAACGTTATCAGTAGATCATCAAACAACCATGTTTATAGTACTTCCGTTGTTTTGGTCTTTCTTTATGACAATCTGCTTCTCTATCCTATCCTTCAGTTCCTTTACGTGTGATATTACACCAACCAAATGCGCTCCTTGTGATAAATCCGATAGTGCCCTGAAAGCTTGATTCAAGGACTCTTCGTCCAAAGAACCAAAACCTTCATCAATAAACATCGATTCAAGTTCCACGCCCCCGCTAGAAGATTGGATTTAATCAGATAGCCCTAAAGCTAGAGATAATGATGCTTTGAAAGACTCGCCTCCAGATAGTGAGCTGACATCTCTCAGCGTTCCATTTTGACGTACTCCAACGGCTGAAGCCTGTTGGATTCTGGCCCTGCAAGCGATGAATGCACCCGAAGGCGTCTTACTTCATCTCGAACCTCTGAGGCCCGTCCGGCCTCAGTTATTTATAAGTGGCCTAGACCACTTCTAATTTATTAAGCATCCTTAAGCCTTCGTTCTTCAGATTGACTGCGGCATTTTCGTCCCTGTCAATTTCCAAAGAACAGGCTTCGCACTTGAAGGTCCTCCTTCTGAGATCCTTCATACTAGGATTCAGTGCACCACAGCGTGAGCAGACCTGAGATGAGGGATAGAACCTATCAACCCTTTCGATTACGGTTCCATGCCTCAATGCTATCCATTCAAGGATCCTGACGAACTCTGAATATGCATAATCGTTGACCTTGCGTCCCCATAGCCTTGCCATGCCCTTGATGTTCAGATCCTCAATTACGATGACACTGTAGGCAGAGCATAGCTCATGTGCAAGCTTGAAGAACCAAACCCGTCTGCAGTTGGCAATATGCTCATGCCTTCTGTAGAGAGCCTTTAGAGCCTTCACGTATCCATTGCTGCCTTCTTCCTTGCGACTGAGCTCTTTACTTGCTTTTTTGATTCCTTTTATTCCTTTCTGAAGAACTGTGGTGATTCTATCCTTGTTCCATCTGATAACGTTAAAAAGGTCTTGAGCCCGAAATCCATTCCGACTGCATATCTCTTATCCCTGTTCTCACCCATGGTGATAGGAGTATCTACAGTTATAAATAGAAAGTACTCGCCTAGAATATTTCTTTTTATCGTCATCGTATGGACATCCACTGTCTCCAGTAGTCCATCATAGGAATCC
>CAKQTE010000113.1 GCA_934276485.1 uncultured Spirochaetales bacterium
CGGTTATGGCTTTTCGCTACATGCTCATCTCTCATAACCTCATTATATATCTCGACCCAAGGGTCGGGGAATTAGACCCAAGCTTCAGACGCTACGCACCTGCTTGCGTCTTACGCCAGATTAAAAAGTATCTAGCACGGCATAAGCTCGATCAGATACATAATTATTAGGACCAAATGCTTTGAGGCCTTCTTCCAAAATGGAAGAAAGTTCTTTCTTGGCCTCTTCTTTTCTACCCAAGGCTTTTAGAATCATGGCTATTTCTGTGCGTGCATCATATACACTGAGCTCTTGGGAAGGGAATATGTACATCTTTTCTTGTTTTCTTCTTACACTCTCCATGGTCTTCATTGCTCTTTCCAAGTCTCCTTGAAGTCTGTAACAAGAGGACTCTAGAATTCTTGCATTGTTGTATATCTCAGAATCATAGAAATCGTCCTTATCCAATGCAGGCTTAAGCATGCGGATGAATCTAAGAGACATATCCAAAGACCCTAGATCGAAATAGATGTTAGCCATCAAGAAACAGATGTCCTTTTGAGTATCATCGTGTTCTTTTTTCAAGGCGTCTTTATCAAGATCATTTTGCAATATAACCAAAGCATCAAGATAGCATTCATTCTTGGCATATAACTCTGCAAGATTCATTCTCTTGATATTCATCTCTTCGTCCGTGCATTCTGCACTTGCAACACGAACGCTCTCTCTTTCTGTCTCAAGAGCTTTTTCACCTAAGCCCTTAGCTTGGTAACAATCAGCCAAATCAGACAAAAGAGAGGACCTTATAACTCCAGACATTGGCTCTGTATTAAGAGTCTTTTCAACAAATTGCATGCACTCATCATATCTCTCTAGCTCTATTAGGAGACTTGTGTATTTTGGATAGTCATTAGCATTCACCATCCCAGAGAGGTTCATTATTCTACGCTGATATGAGAATGCATTTTCATAGTCACCTGCATTTGAATAAACATTTACAGCTACCCTGTAGTAGATATACAAAACCTCTTCATCATCGACCTTTTTCTCAAGAAGTTCTCTTATATTGTCTTCCAAAAGCTCGATGGATACATCAACCAGACCAATATCCTGCATTTCGAACATAATGTCATTTAATGACTTTATATATTCACGAGAAGTAATGCCCTTTTCTTTTTTTAGCTCTTCTAGTTCATCGAGATTTTCAACAAGAGACACATCATCATCAAAGCTAAAATCACTTAAATCTAATTGAAATGCAGTCCTTACTGAAGAAAGGAAGAATTCAAGATCAAAAGGATTGCCAAGGCTTTTATTCAACTCTGTAAGCTTATCGATAGCAATCTGGGCATCTTTTTCGTTGTGCTCAAATGTGTATGCAACAATCAATAAGCCATATGGCTTGAATAGCTCTGGAGCATCCTCTCCTAGTGCATTCTCTATATATACGATAAACTCCTTTGAATACTTAGCAACTTTTGCAAAGTGCTGAGCATCCTTCATTCCAAATAGGGCATTCACAACATCGGTGTATGCCTTATCAACATCTTCATATTCAGCTTCGATATCATCTAAGAGTTGATAGAACCTCTTTTCATGTTCTTTGAATTCTTCTTTTTCTTTCTTCTTTCCCATAAAACTTCCCAATTTATCTAGTTTTCTTTCTTCATCAATATCTTCATGAATTCATCTCCTGTGATAGTTTCCTTCTCATACAGGTATTTAGCCAATTCATGGAGCTTTAGAGAGTTTGCACTCAACAAATCAATTGCCTTCTGATGTTGATCGTTTATGATTGTCTTGACCTCTTCATCTATCAAAGCCTCTGTTTGAGAAGAGCAAGCCAATGTTGTGTCTCCTCCCAGATACTTGTTTTGCACAGTTTCCATTGCAACCATTCCGAACTTATCAGACATACCATACTCAGTAATCATTGAGCGTGCAAGCTTTGTTGCCATCTCGATATCGTTTGAAGCTCCAGTTGTAATCGAATTGAAGATCAATTCCTCAGCAACTCTTCCTCCTGTGTATGTTGCAATCTTGTTAAGGATTTCTTCCTTACTCATCAAATAGTGGTTTCCCTCATCCACTTGCATTGTATAACCAAGAGCTCCGGATGTACGAGGTACGATAGTAATCTTCTGTACAGGAGCAGAATGAGTCTGCAAAGCTGCAACAAGTGCATGTCCTATCTCATGGTAAGCAACAATCAGCTTTTCATGATCTGTAAGGATGCTATTCTTCTTCTCGTATCCAGCAATTACAACTTCAATTGACTCTTCCAAATCACTTTGGGTTACAACCTTTCTGTTGTCCCTAACGGCTCTCAAAGCAGCTTCGTTTACGATATTTGCAAGCTCTGCGCCCGATGCTCCTGATGCCATCCTAGCTATCTGAAGATAGTCGATGTTCCCATCTGTCTTGATTTTCTTTGCATGAACTTTCAAGATAGCTTCTCTTCCTTCCAAATCAGGAAGCTCTACAGGAACGCGTCTGTCAAATCTTCCAGGACGTGTAAGAGCAGGGTCCAGGGACTCTGGTCTATTTGTAGCAGCAAGAATCATGACGCCGTTATTAGAATCAAAGCCATCCATCTCTGTCAAAAGCTGATTGAGTGTCTGTTCACGCTCATCGTTTCCGCCGAGAGCAGATCCATCCCTTTTCTTTCCGATAGCATCGATTTCATCGATGAAAACAATACATGGAGCCTTTTCCTTAGCCTGCGAGAACAAGTCTCTTACCTTGGAAGCTCCCATACCAACAAACATCTCAACAAATTCACTTCCGGAAATTGAGAAAAATGGTACATTGGCCTCACCTGCAACAGCTTTTGCAAGCATTGTCTTACCAGTTCCAGGAGGGCCTACAAGTAGAATTCCCTTAGGCATTGATGCTCCAATTTCCTTGTATTTTGTAGGATCATGAAGATAATTTACGATCTCTGTCAGGTTTTCCTTTGCCTCATCTTCGCCTGCAACATCTGCAAACTTGATACCTTCAGAAGATGGAACATAGACCTTCGCACCCGAAGATCCTCCACCAAACATCAATGAGTTCTTTCCTCCAGCTTTCTTGATAAGTTGCTTGGAAAGAATCTGGCCCAATGCAACGAATATGACAATTGGCATTACCCAAGAGAGAAGAAACGAAACAAGTGGACTTGCTTGCTCAACAATCTCTCCATAGAACGATACTCCATTGTCATATAATCGCTGTGACAGGTCTGGATCGTTTACCATTCCTGTTTTGTAGATGATGCTATTATCTTTATTTGTAAAAAGGATATAGTTTTCTGTTTGCTTTATCTCAACGTATCCAACCTCACCTTTTTCGGTCATGGACACAAATGTGCCATAGTCAACATTCTTGATCTGACGCTCATAGATAGAAGGAACAAGGAATGCATTTATAAGCAATAAAACTACTAGAACTATCAAGTAGTAATAAAAAATGGGTTTTTTAGGTGTTTTGACTTTATCCATGGATAGCCTCCAATAATATCATAACCTTAAAACCCATTTGAATCTCAAAAAAATATGAGAAGAAAGATGTTGTTTTACACGCTTCGTGTCATTTTGCTACGCATTCCATTATTTTGGAAAAGAAACCAAGATCTTAGTTCCCTCACCAAGAGTGCTTTCAGCAGTAATAGTGGCATTATGAAATGAAGCAACATGCTTAACAATCGAAAGTCCTAGCCCTGTGCCACCGCTTTCTCTGCTGCGAGCTTTGTCGACTCTATAGAAGCGCTCGAATATCCTGCCAATATCATCAGAAGGAATTCCAATTCCTGTATCAGCAACAACAAGATCAATACTCTTATCGTTTTTCTTTACGGACACATCCACTCTTCCATCTTTCTTGTTATAGCGAATTGCATTATCGACAAGATTATACACCAGCTCATACAAAAGATATTCATTTCCAATGACATCAAGGTGCTCTGCATCAACAAACAATGATACAAAGTGATCCTTGGCTTTAGTGCTAAGTGCATCACGAACCTTGAATGCAACATCGTCTAGATATACTGGTTTCTTATCCAGCATCTTCGCGCCTTCATCAAGCTCTGAAAGCCTGATTGTGTCATGTACTAGATCTGTAAGATTCCTGGCTTGAGTATATATCTCACTGGAAAATTCCTTGACAGAACTTTCATCAAGTCCGCCATTTTTGAGCATCTCTGCAAACCCTAGAATCACTGTCAAAGGTGTCTTTAGTTCATGCGATACGTTGGCTGTGAACTCACGACGCATCTCCTCTCTTTCATCTTTCTCTGTTATGTCTAGAAACAACAATACAGCTCCAGCAACAGCCCCGCTTTCGAGAACAGGATTTGCTATCACATCAAGAACTCGTGAGCCAACATGCATCTTGATATTCTTTTCTTCTCCCTCCAGGCAATCCCTGACAAGAGATGAGAAATCAAGATTTCTTGATATCGTAAGCACACTGTCATTTATTTTGAGACGAGGATTGGCAAACAAAATCATGGTTGCATTGTTTATTGCAAGGATGGTTCCATCATTTGCTATCACCACAAGCCCCTCTTGCATATTGTCTGTAATAAGCATGAACTCATTCTGTTTTTTTCTTTCATCATCCAACTGTGCTCGGATTATATCCTGCTGTTTGTTTATCTTAACAACAAGTGGTGTCAATTCGGGATAGATATCATTCTTTTCAGGATTATCCAAATCCAGCTCATTGATAGGCCTTGTTATTTGCTTTGCAATGAATGATGCGATGAAGAACGCAATGATACAAAACAAAACAAGACATCCAATAAATGGCCAGAATGTCGAGATAACAAAGTGCATGAATGTATTTGCAGGAGTTGAAAGACGAAGTATGTTTCCATCTGTAAGCCTTATTGCTTGATAGATATACTCCTTTCCGATTGAGGAAGAAGCACGAGTTGAGAATCCAATTCCAGTAGAGAGGGCTTCCTGAACCTCTTCTCTATCTAGGTGATTTTCAAGAGTTGTACTATCACGCATGGAATCAAAAAGAACATTTCCTTCTTTATCTATAAGCGTTATACGTCTTCCATTTATGGATAGCGCTTCAAGATCTGAATTTGCAATATCCATCTTCGTCAGATAATTAAGCTCTATGTTCAAATCCTCTACAAGTCGTGATTGATATTTGTTATATGCAATTCCAAGCCCAAAGCCCAAAATTACAACAGATGCAATCATTAATGTCAAAAAAATTGATATGAAAATTCTTTTTCTCATAGTGTGCCTTGCATTTTGTATCCAATGCCCTTGATCGTTTCAATTCTTTCGCCAAAGGAGCCAAGCTTTTCCCTCAAGTGTCGAATATGTACATCCACTGTTCTAGTCTCGGAGTCGGGAGAATATCCCCAAACCCTATCAAGAAGGACTTCTCTAGATAGAACATTTCCTGCATTTTCCATAAGGATTCTCAACAGCTCAAATTCCTTGTAGCTTAAGCCAATCTCTTCATCCCCTGCTTTAACGCTATGTGCGTTTATATCCATGGTGATTCCCGAAACACTTAAAGATGACTTTTCATCTTTTTTAGTGCGTCTTAAAACAGCCTTGACTCTCGACAGAAGCTCCAGCGTTGAAAAAGGCTTGGCAATATAGTCATCAGCCCCGCTTTCAAGACCTAGGACCTTATCATATTCACTATCTTTTGCTGTAACCATGATCACAGGAATATTTGCAGTTTTCTCTTTTGATTTTAATGTTGAGAGAATTTCCAACCCACTTTGTCCTGGAAGCATGATATCCAAAAGGATCAAGTCAACATCCTCGTTATATACCTTTTTATATAGCTCGGAAGAAGATTCAAAGCCCTCTGATTCATATCCATTTGCCTTGAGCGCAATCAACAAAAGCTTTCTGATTCCAGGATCATCTTCAACAACGTAGATCATTTCTTCTCCTTAGATCCAAGCCAATCCTCGTCGCCATCTACAGACCACCCGACATAGCGAGCGATGGAAACAGCATGATCTGCCATGCGTTCAAGATATTTTGCAATCATCAACAAATCAAGAGCTTCCTCTGAATAATTCTCTCCATTCTTGATAATTGATGCGATTTTTCCCTTAGCACTATCAAAAAGAGCATCAACTTTATCATCGGATGAGATAACCGTCTCTGCTTTTTCAATATCTCGAGATACAAATGCATCTACCGAAAGAGATACCATTGTCTTTACATCCTTTGCCATCTCAACAAGAGACAATTTTGCAAAATAGGTTTTGTATGTGATAAAAGGAAAGATTTCATGGATATCACTTGCATTGTCACCTATACGCTCAAGATCTGTGCTAATACGAGTGGATGCACTGATGACTCTTAAATCAGATGCAACAGGATGATAGCGAAGGATTACTCTTAAGCACTCTGATTCGATATCACGACTGCGAGATTTAGCAATGGATGCATCCTCTTCTATCTCACGCGCATCCTTTATCTTCCCACTCATTGAATCCAATAAAAGCTGCAATTGGCTCTCGATAAGACTTCCCAACTCAACTAAAGATGAAAACACCTTCTTCTGTTCTTTATCCAATCCATTTTCCATATTAACCGAACCTTCCTGTTATATATTCCTCTGTCTTTTTATTGCTTGGGCGAGAAAAGAGTTTTTCTGTATCATCAAACTCAATAACCTCTCCTAAAAGAAAGAACGCAGTCTTATCCGATATACGCAATGCCTGTTGCATGTTGTGGGTAACAATGACAATTGTGTACTTCTCCTTCAATTCCATTGCAAGATTCTCGATTGCAAGTGTTGATATAGGATCAAGGGCTGATGTTGGCTCATCCATCAGAAGAACCTCAGGCTCTACAGCAAGAGCACGAGCAATACAAAGCCTTTGCATCTGCCCTCCAGAAAGTCCCATTGCAGACTTATTGAGTCTATCCTTGACTTCATTAAATAAAGATGCATCTATCAAGGCCTTCTCAACAATCTGATCAAGCTGTGCCTTGTTCTTCACACCATGCGTTCTAGGACCATAAGCAACATTGTCAAAGATTGAGAATGGAAAGGGATTTGGCTTTTGGAACACCATTCCTACTCTTTTTCTAAGTAGATTAACATCCATATCCTTTCGATATATATCCTCTCCCTTTAATAGAACCTGGCCTTCGATCCTGCAACCTTCCACAAGATCATTCATACGGTTCAGGCTCTTTAGGAGTGTTGACTTTCCACATCCAGAAGGACCTATGAATGCTGTTATTCCCTTTGAAGGAATCTCAAGTGAGATATCCTTTAGCGCCTTAAAGTCCCCATACCATAAATTCAATGATTTTATATCAAATTCAATTTCATCCATTTTTCTTTTTCATCCTTTTAGCTATCAAATCTGAAAGTGCGTTCATCGAAAGAACCAATACTAGAAGCACAACCGCGACTCCTCGAGCTGCATCCATATGTAGCCCCTCGCTTGTAAGAACATACATATGAACCGAAAGCGTTCGCCCTGACGACAAAAGAGACGATGGAAAACCTGCAACAGTTCCAGCTGTATATATCAGTGCAGCAGTCTCACCTATGATTCTTCCTGTTGAAAGAATTATTCCAGAAACAATTCCGGGCATTGCAGTTGGAATGATTATCGAGAAAATCGTTCTAGCCTTACCTGCCCCCAATCCATAGGAACCTTCCCGAATGGATTGGCTTATTGCAAGGAATGCTTCTTCCGATGTTCTCATGATTACAGGCAGAATCATCAATGCAAGTGTCATGGATCCTGCGAGAATTGAATATCCAAAGTGAAAACCTATTGAAAATGCAAGATACCCAAAGAGCCCATATACGATGCTCGGAATACCAGAAAGAGTATCGGAGACAGTTCTGATGATCTTTACAAACAGAGAATCCCTATGTGCGTATTCTGTCAGATACAATGCTGTGAATACTCCAATTGGGAGTGCAAACAACAGCGATAAGGCTACAATGATGATCGTATTGATGATTGAACTCACCATTGATAGGTTCTCGCTTGTATAGTGCCAAGCAAAAAGTCCTGCATTAAGTTCTGGAATACCTGTAATTAGGATATATGAGATTATCGTTAATGCTATAGCTATCGTTATAAATGCACAAAGCCTTATAGCAAAACGAATTATAATAGACTTAGTATTCTGTTTCATCTCTTGGTTTTACCTTTCAATGCTGAAAATGAAAGATTTATGATCATAATAAACACAAACAAAACAACAGCTGTTGCAATGAGTGCATCCCTATGTAAATCTGTTGCATATCCCATCTCAAGAACAATGTTTGCAGTCATTGTTCTAACTCCACGAAGAATCGACTTTGGAATAATTGGTTGGTTTCCTGCGATCATTATTACAGCCATCGTCTCGCCAATTGCGCGTCCTAGAGCCAATACGATTCCAGAGACAACTCCTGAAGATGCAGAAGGAAGCACTGCTCTCATAACAGAAAGCTCCTTGCTGCAACCTAGAGCTAACGCTCCTTCATATATAGGCGCCTCCACTGCTCTTAGTGCATTTTCTGACACTGTAATGATTGTTGGCAGAATCATCACAGAGAGAATGAATGCTGCTGTCAAAACACTCTTGCCGGAAGTTCCGGGAAATATTCTCTGAAAGACAGGAACCACAACAACCATACCAAAGAGACCATATACGATGCTTGGTATTCCAGAGAGTAAATCCATCAGTGGTTTTACTATTCTGTAGATTCCTTCAGGACAGAAGTAAGCAAGATATATGCTGGACATAAGTCCTACTGGAACACCAAATAGGAGAGCGAATGCCGTTACATACAACGATCCAATGATCATTGGAAATATTCCAAACTCATTGTTTCCCGGTCTCCAAACTGTTCCAAACAGGAACTTTACAAGCCCTATCTTCGATATAGCTGAACTACCTTTTACAAGCAAGAATATAGTGATCATGCAAACAGATAGTATGCAAAAGGTGGCTGCCATTACACAGCCAACCTTTGTGAGTTTTTCCTTAAGCATTAGTTATTCCACTCTGTCTTTTCGCCAAGGTAAATCTTTTTCACTTCATCCATTGTCAGTGCGTTTACACTGTTGGCGTTGTTGACGATAACTGCAATTCCATCGATAGCGATTACTACAGGAGTCAAGCCAGCTTCTTTCTCACTTGCCTTTAGATTTCTTGATGCCATTCCAATGTCAGATACGCCATTCTTTACATCGTTCATACCTGTTGTTGAATCTGATTGCTGCAATACGATCTCGACATTTGGATTTAGCTTCTTATAAGCTTCTGTGAGTACTTCCATCAATGGATATACTGATGAAGATCCTGAGATAGTGAGCTTACCCTGTAGGTTCTTTGAACTGTAGCTTGCACCTGCACCAACACTTACATAGCCCTTCTTTGTGATAATTTCCTGAGCTTGTGATGATGCAATGTATGATAAGAAGTCCTCAGAGATTTCGTTCAGTGCCTTATATGCGATATTGAATGGTCTTTGTAGAGGATAGCTGCCGTTCTTAACGTTCTCAGCTGTTGCCTTCACACCATTGATATCTACACTCTTGACTACATCAGATAATGAACCTAGGGAGATATATCCAATAGCGTTCTTATTTGACTGTACTGTGGTAATTACAACAGAAGTTGAATTTGCGATCTCTGAATTAACTGTTGTCTGATCAACCTTATTGGAATCCAATAGTCCTACGATCTCAGTGAAAGCTCCTCTTGTTCCAGATCCATCTTCTCTAGATATCACTGTGATACTTGAGCTCTCTTTGGTGCCGCTAGCAAACAATAAAGCTGATATCAAAACCAACATAAGTGTTAATGTAATCTTTTTCATTTCTTTTTTTCTCCTACAGCCATGAGATTACTAGACGTGTGTTAAGTGTGAAGGCATGGTGTGTTAAGCCTATGTAAAATCAGAGAATGTTTATTTATTTCTTGAATTACGATAAAATAAGTTCAATAAAACCAAGATTGAAAGGTATTGATTATGAGAAAGATATATATACTTCTATTTACACTACTTGTAGCAACACAGATATTTGCGTCTTCAAATATAATTGAAATAGAAAAAAGCAATAATGCAAATGTCGAGTTCTTTACCACAGGTGGAGAGAAAATCGATAAGATAACTTCTTCTGGTCAGATTATTAATACAAACAACAACGAAGTTGTGATGTCAACCTCGATAGGTAATATCGTTCTTTCTCCAAATACAATAATGGAGCTTAGTCAAATATCCCCTGAGATGGAGTTCTATCTAATTACAGGAGAAGCTAGCTTCAATCTAGAAAAAGACCTTTTAACACCAATACGTGTAAAAACTCCTACTACACGCACTGAGATAAGTGGAAAAGGCGAAAGCCTATTTATTTCAAATGAAAAGGAAGAGAAGTTCTATAACTTTAGCCAGCGAGAAGCAAAAGCCTATAACATGATTACAGGAAAAGAACGAGAGATAGCCCTTCTTGACAGTATCGACTTTTTGAAGAACAACGATGATCTATCTTCCCTTACACGAGAAGAATACAATACACGTTCAAAGACAAAACTCCTGAAGTTCTCTCCTAATGCTCCAAAGCTATATGTATCAAGACGAGACTTGGTGACAATTGAAGAGTATTTTGAATATGAAGGACCGGATGCTCCCCATTTTGCAGCTATAGATCGCACCCTTTGGCCAATTGAGAGAACATTCTCAATATCCAACCATGATTTCACGATTATCGCAAACAATAGCGAATTGTCGATATTCTATCCAGATGAATACAAGATTGACGAAATCCTTTCATCTCTTGAAGCATTTATCAACCTTGATTCAGACATCGAAGATGTAAATCCAATTCACTTCGAATACACAAAGACAATGAATCAAGAGCAAATCAATAAATTGATCTCTCTAATAGAGAAAGCGCTGATCGAGAAGCTGACAAAAGGCGAATATATATCTGATGTTGTGATGATTCCAACAGACAAAGGCTCTTTCTCATTTGAAGCTATTGATGGAAACATCAACATCACACTCCCAGTTGGAACAGAAGTGAACGCAAATGCATTTGCAAAGAATCTCTCAGAGAGAAGCTCCATTGAATTTGTCCCTCAAGATCAAAAGCTTCAAGCAACATACCCTATTGGTTTCACTATCCAGGACTTGAGAGCTCTTGAAGATAATATCGCTCTTACAGTCAAGGATATGGGAAAAGAGAAAGAGGAAAAAGAAGAGAGTACCCAGATCAAAGCCTCGATCACAAGCCAGACAAAGACACGAGCGTTCTCCTTTGATTTAAGATTCAATACTCGCGTATTTACAGACAGTAGTACAAACCAGGTAATTGAAACATCAATACTTCCTGAGTTTTCATATGGAACATTCAAGCTTTCATTGAACCTCAATCCATTTAGCATCATGGAGTATAAGACAAACGAAGACTATATCGATTGGCTTGGATATGGCTTTGACTTTATCGAATCACTTCAATACAGAACAATGAATGAAGTCTTCTCTCTTACTATCGATAAAACATCCACTCTAGATGGCGACGCGCTTTCCTTGTATGGCGGACACAACCATCTTTGGGACAAGTCATACCGCCCTCTTACACTCTCTATGGATGTAAACTTGAAGCACTTTGACTTTAGACTCTTCTATAGCGATTTGACTCTTGGAAAATTCGCATTCTCAAGCGATGCTCTTGCTAAGAACAACGTTGGTGGAATTGACATGAAGTACATCATATCAGAGACATATCCAATGAGTCTTTCTATTGGACTGTTGACTCAAACAGATGTAAAGAATGCCAAGAACACTCAACTATATCCTGAAGCAACACTGTATTTACCATTCTATAGCAAGGGACACAACGATGTTGGATTGATGTTTGCATTTAGCTCCAAGATGGATATCACAACAGAAACATACAATCCTCTTGAGAGTGGATTCTTGCTTTCTGCATCAATTCCAATGGAGTTTTCAGATTTCAAAGCCAACATTGGCATCTACTATTCAAATCTTGGAACAAAGACTACAAGTGGACCACTATTGCATTACAAGGGCATTTCAAATCCAAGCTTCAAGCCAACAGAATCAGATTCAAATCTACTAACACTTCTAACTGAGCTTGGATACAACGGAAAGCACTTTGGATTTGAGACATCAATACTCGGAGACGTAAACACAAATACAATGACTTTCAAGAGTGACAATACACTTCTTGATGCTTCTACATACCTATCATTTGCAGGGGTCACACTACGTGCAGGATTCTCGATGCAGGAGTTTACAGCAGCAAGTCTCTACAAGGAGAACGCCAAGATATATAGCGGACTTGATCTTGATATCGGAGGCGTTTCAACATATTTCAGACTTGGAATCGAGAGCTTGATGAAGAAAGACTTCTTCATCGCTTATGGTGCAACAGCTTCCTTCATGGGCAAGAATGAAGACAGAACAGATAACCCTGTGAAGATTCCTTTCTCATTTGAGATTTCAACAGGATATGAATATGGATTTGAAGATAAGAGTGCTAAATTCATCATCAATCCAGCAATGACAATTGGAAAGGATAACTACGCAGTATCTCTACGCGCACCATTCCAGCTCTTCTTTGACGATAGCGGAAAGCTAGGCCTTGGTGGCTGGGGCGGAAGAAAGTGGTGGAACTTTGGTCTTGGAGAAACTGATGGAGACAGAAAGATCCTACTTGCTATCACAGATAGCTTGCAGTTGATCAATTTCATCAAGATTGCAAATCCAGAAGAGAGTGTTGCTTACATCAATGCAAGTAGAGATTATTTGAGAAACGACACTCTATTCACAGCATTTGGATCTGCTAATGCACTTTCACTTCTAACTGGATTCAATTTCAGGAATCTCTCTTTGGAAGTATATGGTGGAAATATAGAAGACCCACATATTGGAGACCTTAGAATTGGCGTTTATCCAATTGATCTCGATAGCTTCTCTGTCAACATCTCTGTTTCCTCTGAGTTCTATATCAAGGATATGAAGAACTTCAACCTATTCTTCTATCCAGAAGTCAGATTCAACGTTCCTCTCTTTTGGAACCACTTTGATCTAGCTGTCTATGCAGTTGGATCAATATCAACAGAGTACATTGAAGGTCAGCCAACAAACACAAAAGTCATATTCGACTTTGCAAGCAAGAAGTTCTACTCTTCCATGGCAGGCGTTGAGATGGGGCTCAAGTGGACAAGCTTCTCAACAACTGTCCAAACTGGATGGAGAAATGGAGCTCTCACTCCTGACATGTACAATGTATTTACATCTACATATAACCTCACTCCATCATTTGATGATGCAGGCGAGACAAGTTCATTCTTTGCAAAAGCAACAATGGACGTAAAGATGGATGCATTCCAGCTTGAGCTAGCTTATTCTGCAAATGATATCGTAGAACTGGTAAAGAACTATAAGAGCATTGATGACGATATCTTCTCTCTCAAGACTAAGGTATATTTCAATAAATCAATCAACATGTATGGTTCTTTCCACAAGAAAGGCTTTGCTTCCCTATTCCAGTCTGGTGTTGATTTCAAGAAAGACGTTTTCAAGTCATCAACTTCCATATACTCTATTGGTATGGGCTTTGATTATGGAATCGTATCCATAAATGCAGAGTATTCAAGTGCGCTATTTTCTAATGGATATCTAGAATCCAGTTTCATAAATGTCAATCCTAGATACACTCGAGATGACATCTCTTCTTCATTCTCTGTTACAACAAGGATCAAGTTCTGATGGCAAAAATCAATCTATTAGACCCACTACTATCATCAAGAATAGCCGCAGGAGAGGTAATCGAGAGGCCACAATCAATATTAAGGGAGCTTCTCGATAACTCTCTTGATGCAGGAAGTGATAAGATAGATGTTGAGATCGAAGGTGGCGGAATAGACTATCTAAGTGTTGCCGACAATGGAGCGGGAATCGATAGAGATGACTTACCTCTTCTTGCCAATAGGCATGCAACATCAAAGATTCATACAAATGATGATCTATATTCAATAAGGACTCTTGGATTCAGAGGAGAAGCACTGTATTCAATCAGCGCTGTAACTCGCCTTACACTTTCAACACGTAGTAGAGCTACAGGAGAGGCATCCACTCTTGTAATAGACAATGGTAAAAGAGAGCCGAACACAAGTTTTGGTCCTGATGAAGGAACCATTGTAAAGACAGAGAATCTATTTCAGGACATTCCTGCGCGACGAGCGTTTTTAAAGCGAGCATCCACAGAATCCCAAGCGTGTAGAAACTTGGTTGTATCAAAAGCACTTGCATTTCCATTCATTCGATTCACAATGAAAATCGATGGCGCACTACGCATCGATTGGCCTCAAGTAGATAGCTATAAAGAAAGAGCTATGTATGCATATAGGCAAATGGGCATACATGATGAGGATGTAAAGGAACTTGAATACGAAGGAGAGGAATTCAAGCTTAGAGTCATTGCAACATCTTCCAATGTAAAACGCTCTGATAGAAAAGAGATAAGGATATATGTCAACAATAGACAGATAGAAGACTACTCTCTTGTACAAGCTGTCACATATGGATATGGAGAGCTACTTCCAGGAGGAAGCTATCCATATTGCATAGTCTTTATTGAAAACAATCCAGAACTTGTGGACTTCAATATCCATCCAACAAAGAAAGAAGTTAAGCTTAGAAACCTAGCAGAGATCCATCATGCTCTCACTACCCTAATCAAAAATGGTGTTGATAGAGTCATACCAGAGATCAAAGCTCCTTCTACTCAATTCTATCTTGATGACATCGAAAGATTTGAAAATGGAAAGAAGACGGACACCTTTATTCCAAAAGAGGAAAAAAGATACACTCCTATTTCCTCTCAAAAAGAAGATGAGCTACAGGAAAGAGGCAGAACCTACCAAGAGAAAGACAAAGAATGGCTTGAGAAAGCAAAGGAGCTACAACGCCTACATAACTCAAGACGCGTTTTTGTAGAAAAACCTAGCGAGGAACCAAAAGAAGAGAAAGAAGAGATCATATACATAGGACAAGCTTTCAAGCTCTTCTTGATATGCCAGGTCAAGGATAACCTATATCTAATTGACCAGCATGCGGCTCACGAGAGAATACTATACGATGAGATGCTATCTCAAAAGACAGTACAGCCTTTGCTAATTCCGATAAAGATTGAGGTAGATGACCTAACTGATGAGTTTTTATCAAAATACTCATATATCTATACGAAGCTTGGTATCATGATAAGCCAAACAGGAAAAGGACTTTGGGAGATAGATTCAATGCCAGCTGTATGTAGATCAATTGAAGCTCAAATTGTAGATTTCATCACTTCTGCTAAAGCAAACGAAGAAGAACTAGAGGAAAAGCTATTTGCAATAATTGCTTGCAAAGCCGCAATTAAAGCAGGAGATGATATCGACAGATGGGCTGCTATAGAGCTTATAAAGAAGGTATTTGCCCTCGAATCCCCTGCTTGCCCTCATGGACGCACATTTTTGATCAAACTCAATGAAAAAGAGCTTCGAGAGATGGTTGGAAGAACTAAATAGAAAAAAACTAAATCCAATAAATACAGCAGGTTAATTATTGCATTGTTTGATATCATTTTGATATCATAATGAATATAAGGAGGGAAATATGCTAGAGTTTTCTCATCTAACAAAATCCTACAAAAAAGACCTGAAAGCAGTTTCGGATCTATCTCTTACTGTTCCATCAGGTTCTGTATTTGGCTTTCTTGGCCCTAATGGTGCAGGAAAAAGTACAACCATAAAGATGCTTTGTACAATTCTTGAGCCAACATCAGGAGAGATTCTATTTGAAGGCAAGAATATCAAGGATGATATCCTTGGATATAAGCGACAGATTGCATATGTTCCAGACGAGCCTCAATTTTACCAAAAGCTAAGTGGTATAAAGTACCTGAACTTCATTGCAGATATCTTCGAGCTGGACAAGAAAACACGAGAAGAAAGAATCAATGAATATGTATCACTATTTGAACTAGAGGATGCTATAAACGATGAGGTGAATACATATTCTCATGGAATGGGCCAAAAGCTATCTCTGATAGCTGCTCTTATCCACGAGCCAAAACTTTTGATCCTTGATGAGCCAATGGTTGGCCTGGATCCAAAGGCCAGCAGAATCGTCAAGGACTTAATGAAGGATATTGCACAAAAAGGAAATACAGTTTTCTTCTCAACCCATGTATTGGAAGTTGCTCAAAGTATCTGCACTCACGTTGCAATCATAGATAAAGGAAAGCTTTTGAGAACAGATGAGACAGAGAATATTGTCAAGGATGAGTCTCTCGAAGATTTCTTTTTGTCTGTCACAGAGGAATGATTATGACAAGAAAATTGGTACTAACCTACTTCAAAGGTAATGGCGGGATCGCACTATATCAATCGCTTACAGCTACTAGCAAGAAGAGCAAGGCTAGCAAGATTGGCATGACATTTCTCTTTGGCCTATTGATGCTTCTATATCTTTGGATGATCTCATCTTCTTTCTTATCGACTGCTCTGATGTCGCCGAAAATGATGTTCGTGCAAGCTGTTATAGTAACTGTGATGCTAGGAATAATGTTTTCATATACGTCTGTTGAGGAAGTACTCATAAAGGCAAAGGATTTAACATTTTTAACTCCCCTTCCAATTCCAAAGAGAACATTGGAATTATCCAGACTCCTGATATTGTACACAGAAGTTGCATTTGAAAGCATCTTGGTCTACATACCATTCTTCGTGATATCAATCATCAAATTAAGATTCAATGTACTTTGGTATTTGTGTGCACTTATCTCGATGATAGTTCTTCCAGTTCTTGCAGTATCTTTCATGGCAACTCTTTCATACATTGGTGCAAAGTACAGAATAGTAAGACGAATGAATATCATCATTGTCTATGCTATCTCCTTTCTAACAATGATATTTCTTGCAAAGAAAGGAATGAGTGAGGATGCAATTCAATACATTGTCGATAACTATGCTGGAATTAGAGATGTAAAATCATCAATTCCATTCATCTCGATTCTAACTCTGACAACAATTGCATTAAGCGCACTCTTTTTATCACTATCATCTATCTTGTCACCACTTAAGGATTGCTACGTGGAGAACGTAAAGAAGGACAAGAAAGAGAAAGCAAAGTCCCATTCTATTAGATATTCATTGGCACTGAGAGAGCTATCGATCATGAAATCAAACAGCGCTTTTTTATCGGAGCTATTGATGGAACAGATAATGCCTGTATTGTTATTGGTAATCTACACAGTCATGGGAATTACGGGAAACTTAATGACACTATTTGAACTTGAGAAAGTTCAAAGATATAAAGGCTTTATTGTTCTAGCTATCATGGCATTTTTCTATTCATTGAGCTTAGTTTCTTCAACATCTGTCTCAAGAGAAGGAAAGGACTATTTCCTGATGAAGGTATATCCTATAAAAGCAAATGACAGAGTGGATGCAAAGATCATATTCCATATGGCTTTCACACTTATCTTCGCACTCCCTATCTTAGTTGCATTTACACTTTTGATGCATATAGACCTCATGTTCATTCTCTCTTCCATTCTTTTATTCACAGCCTTTGTATTCACAGTATCGACAGTTGGCCTATTTAGGGACTTTTCAAATCCAAACCTTGAGTGGAAAGTTGCAACAAGTGCAGTAAAGCAGAACACTAATGGCTTGATTGCAATGCTATTCATCCTTCCGGTGTTGCTTCTAGCAGGTGCTATTGTATATTTTCTTATGAAGATAAATATCAATAGCTCACTATGTGCAATCATAGTTGCAATTCCTATTTTGGCTATAGGAATACTATTCAGGGCTATGACTCTCAAGAAAGTTGAACTGATTCTACAATGATCATAAATCTCCTCATTCGATTGAGGAGATTTTCATTTATAGGCTTTGAAAGATTGAAATATCATTTAGGTATCTATCGACATATTCGATTTTAACGCTCTTAACATCATCTGGAATTTTATATCCATCTGTTAGATTCGTTATGATATCTATCTCCTTGCATGCACTATCATATGCACGAATCATCACTTCATATTCAGCTCTTAGGATTCCATCTTCTGTGATATAGGGAAAATCAGAATCAACACCAGAAAGCTTAATGCTGGATTCTAGCTCTGTGCCATTATCTGCATAATAAATAACATTCCACTCGCCAGATGAAAATGATGCACCTGGAGTAATAGCAAGTTCTATCTTATTTTCAGATGCGATATCACCTTCCCAGGAAAGGTCCTTCTTTGGATCCTTAAGAAGAAATGAATATTTTAAAGAATCATTTGAGAATATTGCATTTAGATATAATGCTTCTTTATATGATATAACTTCAGAACTTGAATCAATAGTGATATCACAAACTCGTCCCAAGCTCTCAGAATCTATTGAGAAAGACTCACGAGAGCATGAGAATAGAGTCAATAATGAAATTAGGATGATTAAAGCTTTACGCATCACCCTTTTCTCTAAGCATTGATCTAACTGGATTTGCATATGAGTTTAGAACAGCTAGTCTTACTTCTGGATTTAGATGCTTGTATCTAGATAGGAATTCCTCAGGATTCAAACCATCATACATAGATGCAAACTTATCTGTATTCTCAAGATAGTCATATGCAATATAGTTAGTATTGTACAAGCGATAGTTCAGATGAATCTGTCTATCGATCTCTCTAGCGACTTCTTCAGGGTTTGCATAGTCCTCTGTCAAAGGAGAACCCAAAGCAACATGAACATGTCCCTTAGCGCATCTTAGGCCTCTAACCATTGAAATGATATCTTCATATTTCTTCTTGTTATACTTGCCATCGTGCTGCTTTGTTGAGTATTCCTCACGACCTTTATTGATATCATTAGGATCGTATTGATAGCTGATAGCTACAGGTACGATATTTACACTCTTGATCAAATCATTGAAAACAACACCTGTTCCTTTCTTTGATAGATATAGCATCTTTATAATAGCAGACTGGGTGTTATCATTACCGTCCTTGCTTCTTCCGGATTTTTGGGCAACCCAGATAGATCTGTTGTTATGGGAGATATCATCAACAAAATATTCACTCATCTTTATTGATTCAAGATATTTCTCTCTCATAGGAAGCTCACGACGAACTATGATTCCTCCATTGATTCTAAACAGGTCTTCAATAAACTGATTAGCCATCAAATTGTCCCCTACTGCCATCTCGCAAGTAGGAAGACCTGATTGAATCAATGCATACTCAAGAAGCATACAATCCAAGATGATATCTCTATGGTTTGAAATAAATAGATATCCTTTTTTAGGATCCAGATTCTCCGCTCCTGAGAATGTAAAGTCTGTCATTGTTCTTTGTACAACAGATGGAATGAATACTCCTGCTGTTACGTTGTGCTGGAAATCATCAAAGGAATTAACGCTCTCGATTCCCTTGTAGACATAATCAATTATTCCATTGATTTTCTCCAAGTCGTTTCCTGCGATCAAAACTGCAAATGCACCAAGATATTCGCGGTGAGCAAGAATCCTTTCCTTTGCCTTCTGTATATCTTCGCCTCTATAAGGGGCAATGTCTTTGTATTTTTCGTAATCCATGTAATCCTACTTATTCTATGGTTTTCAAGAACTGTGTTCTTTCCCAATTATAGCCTTCACTATGCTTCTCTTGAGCAAGGATACCATCAAAATCAGAAATATGCTTATAACCCTTGGCATCCATCCAATCACTTAGACCATTGTTCATCTTCTCAATTGCTTCAAAGCCTTGTTGAATGACAACAGAACATACTTCCACAGCCTTAGCGCCTGATAGAAGCATCTTTATAACAGTGTTGGCATCGTGTATGCCTGTGTTAGCACAAAGATCCATCTTCACCTCTCCCGAAGAGAGAGCAATCCAACGAAGTGTATCTGAATAATCATGTGCTCCTGATAGCATTGGGCCTGAGACAAACTTTAGCTTCTCGATATCAATGTCTGGCGAGTAGAACTTATTGAAAAGTACTGCTCCATCGATTTTTAAACTATCGAGAGTAGAAAGAACATTTGCAATCGATGAATATTGCTTTCCAATCTTCAATACAACTGGACATGAGATATTCTTTCTTGCAAACTTTGCAAACTCAAAGAGTGTTTTATCAACATATTTGCCATCTTTTTCAGCGTTCGATGCAATTGGATAGTAATCTAATTCAACAGCATCAGCCCCGCATGTGATGAATCTCTTTGCATACTCTGCCCAAGAGTCCAAGCTCTTGCAGCAGATAGAAGCTATAACAGGAATAGATAGCTGTTCCTTTGCCTCCTTCAGTAGCTTCATGTATTTATTGATGATGTAATCTGCATGGTAAGCGCCATAGTGATCAGAGCCTGCACCAACAAGGAATTCAGAATTCTTGTCATATGATGCATTTACTTCATTTTCTATCTGCTCTTGAAATAGTGATTTTAGAACAACAGCTCCAGCACCTGCTTTTTCAGCTTTCTTAAGGTCTTCTATGCTGGATGTTTTAGGACCAGCTGCAACGATAATTGGACTAGATAGATTAAGTCCAAGGTATTTAACAGACAAATCAGCCATATCGATCTCCTACTGACTGAAAGTATACAACAGAGAGGACGCGATTAAAACTGTTTTGGTTGTATCGAGGCAAAAAGAATAGCAGTGAAGAAGCCCCCACTGCTAATCTTTTCGATTATCCCCTATAGAATATAAGGCACTTTCAAATTCAAGGATTTATAGACAACATAGGATTCAACATCAAGAACATCATCAATCTTTGTCAATTCCGTTGAGAAGAACTGCAACAATGATAGGTCTTCGTCTTCACAAAGCACTAGCTCTACTATCAAATCATAGCGACCTGTAACTACAGCAACAGATACAACGCCTCTAAGTTCGAGAAACTCGCTAGCCCTCTTCTGAAGCTCTCTAGTTGAAAGCTTGATGCCCATTATCACAATCTGCAATCCAGGAACATACTCAGGATCAACAAGTCCTGAGATAGATAGAATACCTTCTTCCATTAACTTGTTAACCCTAGATCTAACGGTGTTTTCGGTAATGCCAAGCTCTTCAGCGATGGCAGAAAAAGCCTTTCTACCATCCTTTAGGTGCTTAACAATTTCCTTATTAGTGTCGTCTATTCTCTTTATCATAGCCTAACCATTCTTTCTTTCGAATTCCTTCATGAATTCTGCTAGAGCCTTAGCAGCATCCATATCGAGAGAGTTATAGACGGAAGCTCTTAGACCGCCAACTGATCTATGGCCCTTCAAGCCTAGCATGCCTTCCTTCTTTGACTCTTCGATGAACTTAGCTTCCAGCTCTTCTGTAGGAAGTCTGAATACGATATTCATTCTTGATCTATATCTTGGATCTACAGGACTTCTGAAGAAGTCTGATGAATCAATTACATCGTAGATATATCCAGACTTTTCAATAGCTCTTCTTTCCATACCCTTAGCTCCGCCATTCTTCTTGATCCACTCAAGCATTAGCTTAACGCCCCAGATTGAGAATACAGGAGGGGTATTATATAGACCTGCTTCCTTTGAATGCAAAGCATAATCCATATATGCAGTAAGGTTGCTGTTTCTTCTATCGAGCATATCCTTTCTCATGATAATGAATGTAGCACCTGCAGGTCCTAGATTCTTCTGAACACCGCCATAGATCATTCCAAATTTTGCGACATCTACTGGACGGGATAGAATATCTGAAGACATATCTGCGATCAAAGGTACATCTCCTGTATCAGGGAAATCCTGCCACTCGATGCCTCCAATTGTCTCATTAGAACACAGATATAGATATGCTGAGTTTTCAGATGGCTTAACTGTCTTTGGGTCTGGTAGAGTTGTATAACCACTATCTTTTCCATCAAAGAAAATATTTACCTTACCTAGTTTCTGAGCATCCTTTGTAGCCTTGTTTGCCCAAGTACCAGTCATACAATAATCAGCTACTTTATCAGGAGTAAGGAAGTTCATTGGAATCATTGTGAACTGTAAAGTTGCACCACCACCAAGAAAGTAAACATCGTAGTTCTCTGGGATATTCAATAGCTCTCTGAAATCAGCAAGACACTCTGAGTACATCTTCTCGAACATTCCACCTCTGTGAGATGCTTCGATCATTGATAGTCCTTCACCATTATAATCTACCAAGTCCTTCTCTAATGCTTTTAGAACCTCAACAGGCATTGTGCTAGGACCTGCGAAGAAATTCATCTTTCTACTCATTTAAGTAATCCCTCCTCTGTGTACTTCTTGATTGTGTCAAATACTTCCTGACCAATTCTCAAGAGATTCTCGTTTGTGTTAGCTCCAACATGTGGAGTAAATGTAATGTTCTTTGCCTTAAATAGAGGATTTGTATCCTTCTCTGGAGGCTCTGATGTGTAAACATCTGTGCAGAACCAAGATACGTCTCCATTCTCGAGTGCTTCAACCATAGCGCTCTCGTCTACGCACTTTCCTCTTCCTGTGTTGATGATTACAGGTTTTCTTGTCATCTTTGCAATAAGATCTTTGTTGATCATCTTATCTGTCTCTGGAGTATAAGGAAGGTGCATTGAAATGTAATCAGCATCCTTTACTGCATCCTCAAGGCTCATCATTGTTGCAACAGGAGATGAGGATACATATTTATCATATGCAACTACATTCATTCCGAATGCACGAGCTCTTTCAGCAACCTTGGTTGCGATGTTTCCAATTCCCAATAGAGCTAGAGTTTTTCCATAAAGCTCTGTTCTCTTTGTTTTCTTGTTCCATTCACCTGCTTTCATTGTGTTGTCATAGAAAACAATATGATTAGGAACACTGATCATTAATGAAAATGCAAGTTCTGCTACAGCAATAGCTGAAGACTTAGGAGTATTTGTAGAGATAATTCCCTTTTCCTTACAATATTCTCTATCGATATTGTCCATACCGACACCACCACGAATGATCAATTTCATGTTCTTGGCTTGGTCAATATACTCTTTTGTAGCCTTTGTTTTTGATCTGATCAGAACAACGTCTGCTTCAGCAAGTCTGGAGGTGTCATCGGTAACTTCACCGAAAACTGAAAGTTTCTCTGGTAGAGATTTATCAAAAGCGTCAGAAATCAAAATAAGCATCTCTAATCTCCTTTATTACAAAGTAAGTATTGCATTAGAGATAAACTTTGTCAAAAAATTTTGATGAATTTATAAGAAAAAGGCTCTTTCTTTTGAATATAACTAAATATTTAACTTTATTTTTGATTTCAAATAATCCAAAAACAAAAGGCCCAATCACTCGTAGAATACACCCATAATCAATTTGATTCCACAAAAAAAGATGAGGTTGCACTACTTATTTCCAGCGAAAGATTTAAGCAATGCAACCTCTCTCGTTATTGAGAACACATCATCATGTTCCACTTACTTTAATTGTATATTCTGTATTAGGTGTTCCCTTGACAATTAGATATAGCTCTCCGCCTCCTATATGGTTAAACGATCCATTAGCTTCTACATATTGAACAATGTATTTTCCAGATGACAAATCCATCAGCGTAAACTTCCTATCATTACCAGATACACTTATTGATCCCTTTGCAAAAGTACTATTTAACACACAACCATAAATATACCCAGCAGCATCTGTTGTTAATTTACATTCTTTGTTTTTTTCTATTCCATTAGGAGAACTAAGATCTTTAACAACTATTTCAGTGGTAAAATCTGCATACTTACTAATATCCACTGCTTCGTATTTATTGTTATTGGTAGTAAAAGTATACTGTCCAGCAAACTCGGAAAGCTTATAAGTTTCGCCATCTCGAAGAGGTAAGATACTTCCTACTAGTTGTGCTGTTACAAACTCAGTATAAGTCTTGGATGGATTCAGAACAAAACTCAAAGAACTCCCTGGCAATACATAATGAGTTCCAGATATTAAAACTTTCTTTGGGGAAATTACTGCACTTTTTAATTTCTCTTCGTCTTCTTCTGAGAATTGATAGTTCGACGTTGTAGGTTTTGTTGCTACATTATTATCAAAAATTCTAAAGGACTTGACACCTGCACCAATATTCTTACTACTAAAATTAACTTCTAATTTAAATCTTGATGAATCACCTTCTAAGAATCCATCAAAGGAATTCTTTGTAAGTTCTAATTCTAATGTTTCTCCATTGAAATATCCAAAATAAAAGAATTCTGAAGATAAAGGCTGATTATTTAATGAAAGAGAACGTGCAATTATCCGAGCTCTATTTATCTCTGACTGATCGATAGAATAATTAGAGAAATTAGTTCCTGTTTTTTCACTATATGTATATGTTAGATTTGGTACAGTTGTTGTTACTTTTTGTGGTCGTTTTACGTTCTTGTCTCCTGTTTCTATTGTAAAAGTAATCTCCTCACCATCTATCAGTCCGTTGATGTTATCTTTAGTAACTTCTACAGTAGAGTTTACTCCATCATATTCCCTTGTAGGATCTTCTTTAAAACTCAATGGGCTCTTTTCTATTTTAACTCCAATTAGAGAATTGTTTATTTTATAGTTATCAGACAGTTCAAAAATTCCATTTTCATTTTTAAGATAGAACGCATTTTTATTACAACTATAAGTGCCAACATTTTTTCCAGCAGCTTCAACACGTAGTTCCAACTCACCTACATCTGCAGCTAGAATAGTTGTGATATTCAAATCTTTGCGTATTGCCGCATATGTTCCATCATAAGTTTTTGTAACAACGATATTTTCTGTTATTTCACGTGGTTTAATTGTAACCATTATTTTTAAACTATCATCTTCTATATAATAGTTATCAGACGGTTTAAGCTCGAAGTTTGCATAATTAGTTTCGGCATTCTTTGTTTTTGATTTTATATTGATAATCTCAACAGTTTCATCTTCAACTATACAAGGGAGAACACTTTTATCCAATTTCAAGTTTTGATAACTCTGGATTTCTGCGTTATATTCTTTTTCTTCAGCAAGTTTAAGTAATCCCGTAAGCTTAATCTTATCAATATAGAAACCTTGTTCACACTCTTTTTCTGTCCATTCAGGGCTTGCAGCAACAATAACCTTTACCATATAGTGACCAGGCTTTTTTGGAGCTTCCTTTTTGTAAGTCCTATCATCAGCATCATATTCCTTGAATAAGAATGTGATAGATTCTGGGTTATCAATTGGAGTCTCAACACCATCTACAACCCTAACGACGTTTGATTTATCTATTGAGATTGGTTCATTGTTGTAAGTTTTATCTAATGAATCATCAACAAACTTTATAGAACCTGTTGTCATAGGAGGAAGAGGATCAATAGATTCTATTCTTGTTCTACCGCAAGCAGTACATGTATACGTCTTTACACCTTCTTTTCCAGGTTCAGCAGGAGTTGTTTCTACTCCATCATCCCATGTATGCTCTTTTTTATCCTTTACCTCATCAGTATGCTCACAAGTAGCAGGATACCAATGGTGCGTTTCATTATGAATTAACTTGTCGTCGAACGTATGCTCGTGGGGGGTTATACCGATATCGTCATAACCCCCCTTATCCCGATAGTCAACTTATGTTATGTTGAAAAATAAGTTTTTTATATACAAGTAATTAAATCGAAAGTATCGGTATAATAAATTCGACCTGTGCGGATGACTTAAGCTACTAAACTTGTTTTTACCTTTCTACCGTATCGCGTTAAAGCCATAGAAACATCACGTTCCTGTATCCATAATCTCGACCTGTGCGGATGACTTAAGCTACTAAACTTGTTTTTACCTTTCTACCGTATCGCGTTAAAGCCATAGAAACATCACGTTCCTGTATCCATAATATAAGGGTATTGTTCCTATAGGCAGCGCTAAGAGCTGCTAGAGCACCGCTTCCATTGTTTGACCAGCTCATGCCGTTGTGCTTCTGCCTGTCAGCAACAACAAGGTCATTGCTCTTTTCCGCAGCATTCGAGCTGAGCCTGAGATTGAAGGCCCTGCGTATTGCATGGCAGCAGATGTTCTCC